>CAZWUN010000222.1:0-8997 GCA_964637145.1 uncultured Burkholderiales bacterium | reverse complement strand
TCGGTGGACTG
Source organism: uncultured Burkholderiales bacterium (assembly GCA_964637145.1). GTDB lineage: Bacteria > Vulcanimicrobiota > Xenobia > Xenobiales > QWHO01 > QWHO01. The sequence continues at coordinate 8,986 of CAZWUN010000222.1, read as the reverse complement.
GTGGGCGATGTAGGAGAGGGGATAGCGGGCGCTGCCCATGGCCGTGTCCGGGCCGATGTCCTGGAGGAACTCTCCGGCGTTGGCGTAGCTCTTTTCGCCCAGGAGCTCGACGCCTTCGCGGTGGACCACGAAGATGCGACCATCGGCCAGCATCCCGGGCACGAACCCCTGGTTTCGGTAGATGGGCTCGGGACGTTGAGCCTTCACGCCACCCAGCAGAGTGCGTTTGGCCGGAGCGAGCAGGTCGAGCCGGTAGAGACGCCCTCCGCCGCCGTGGCCGTCGCCATCCGCGGCCATCAGCACCGTCTTGCCATCCTTGGAGAGGTGCAGGCCCCGGGGATAGGTATCGTCCGGGAACTTGAACGAGGCCATGAGCTTCCCGTCCGCGTCGTAGGCGGTGATGTGGGGATGGGCCGCGGGCCCTTCGTCGAGCAGGAACCCCCCGCCCGGCAGGGGCACGATGCGGTCGGCCTCGGCGCTGACCTTGAAGCGCTCGACCTCTCCGGTGGCACTGTCGTAGCGCACCAGGTTGGCATACTCTTGCTTGTATTTGGTGGGCTTGCTCTCCAGAAACAGCAACCGGCCCTCGTGGACCAGGGGGCTGTAGAGCTTCAATGAATCCGACTGGCATTTGAGGTTGCCCCGGGCGTCGCGCACCTCCAGCCCCTCGCCGTCGTCGTAGACGGCGATGTGGCCCTGGCCCACGTCCAGCACCTGGTCGGTGGCAAGCTCGGTGCGGGACTGCCAGCGCGGGGAAAGATCGGGGCCCAGCACCATCACGTTGCCATCTTTGAAAGTTCCCAGAGGGATGGCCAGGGCCAGGTCGCCTGTCGAGAGCAGGGTCATGTTGCCCAGGCAGTTGAGGTTCTCGGGCATGACCGAGCCCAGCTCCTGGCCCTTCGGATCGAGCACCACGACCCCGTGGGAGGTCCGCACATAGCTGTTCTGGCTGCGTGGATCGAACTGGACCTGCTGCACGTAATCGGGGGAGCGGTAGTGGAACAGGGGCGTCCCGGTCGTGTCCACCGCGCTCAACGTCTTGCGGTCGGGCGAGATCAGGTTGTGGCGAATCTGGCCGTTCTCGCTGCGGGCCTCGGTGTTGAGGCGACGATAGCCGTCCAGGGGAATCTTGCGGATGGGCTGGTAGCTTTCGTTGCCCAGAGGGATGTAGACAGTGGCGCTTCCAAAGGGAAGCTCCTCGGACGGCTGCGTGGCGGCCGCGGCCCGCGGGGCGGTCATGGCGCTGGCAAGCGGTCGGATGAGCATGACTTCAGGGTAGAACCTGGCCCTGAAAGCGGCCTGAATTCGTCAGCGAGTGGTCCAGCGTTGCGTCAGGCCCAGGGTTGCTCGGTTCCCGGCCCGCGCAGGGCTTCCAGGCAAACGGGCTCCAGGCTGGAGATGGCCGGAGCCAGCTGCTCGGGGGGTAACAGCTCGAAACCATTCCTCTGCAACCACTCCGGATTGTAGACCGTATCCAGGTATCGCTCCCCCCGGTCGGGGTTGATCATCAGCACTTCGCAACCCGGAGCCAGCCGGGCCGCGTGGCGCAGCCCGGCCGCGACGATGGCACCGGTGGAGGAACCAAGCAGCAGCCCCTCGCGTCGGGCCAGGGCGTGGCAGACCGAGTAGGCCAGCCGCTCGGGCACGATGTAGCCGGCGTCGATCAGCGAGTAATCCAGGCAGGGAGGACGGAAGGAGAGCCCTATCCCGGTCATCTTGTAGGGTGCCGGAGAGCCTCCCAGGATCTGCGAGCCGGCCACGTCCACGGCCACGATCTCGAGCCGCGGAAAGAGAGGCCGGAGCCAGCTGGCCAGGCCGGTCAACTGACCTCCGGTGCTCACCCCGACAACGAGGCAGTCCAGCCCTTCAGGGAAGGCTGCCTGGATTTCGCGCGCGGTGAACTCGGAGTGAGCCTGCGGGTTCTCCCGATTGAGGTGCTGGCACGGATACCAGGCCCCCGGTATGCTGTCGGCCAGCTCGCGGGCCCGCTCCATGCGGGCCCGCTGCAGCGAGCCGGAAGCATCGGCGGCCGAGGGGGGAACTTCCTCCAACTCGGCACCGTAGGCCTCCAGAGTGCGCCGGAAGGCGGGGGTGGTCTTCTGGTCCACGACGATGATCACCCGATACGACCGGGCCGCCCCGATCATGGCCAGGGCCACCCCGAAGTTGCCCGAACTCGACTCCACGATGGTGCCGCCGGGCTCAAGCTGGCCTGACTCCTCGGCCTGGTCCACCAGGAAGACGGCGTTCTTCTCTTTGATGGAGCCCCCCGGATTGCACCCCTCCAGCTTGAGATACATCACATGGGACTTGCAGGCCGCTGTCAGGCGGTGCAGCCGAACGATGGGAACCGAGCCCACCGCCTGAGTGAAGTCGCGGCTCAGCCGAGCCGAGCGAGCACAGGCGCAGCCGCTGGTCATCAGCTCAGCTCGAAGACAAAGGGGAAGGTGACCACCTGGCCCTCGTGCTTGAACTGACCCCAGATCTTGTAGACTCCGTCCGGGGGCATCTGGCCGTGGAGCATGAAGGGGAAGTCAGGGCCGGCTCCCTCGAGCAGCGGCTGGGCGTGGTGGCCGTGATGGCCAGAGTGCAGGTGGTTGAACGAGCGGCTGGCTGCATCCCCGGCGCCAGCTCCGATCATGATGGCGTGGCCCGGCATCCCCAGCCAGTTTTCGGCCTCCTGTACCGGCTGGTAGCCATCCCCGACAGCCTTCTCCAGGTGGAAGGTCAGGTGCATCATGCCGTGTGAGCGCATGTCGTCGAGCTCGAAGGACACCCGGTAGGGGGCTCCCACCGCACCCGGTTGGCCATCGGCGCTGAAGTAGCGGGTGACCCTACCGCTGCCGGTGAGATCGGGCCGAAGCTGGACTGGCGCCGCCTGGCCGCTGGCCTGGAGATCGAGCGCCAGGCCCTGCAGTTTCTGACCGCGCGGTTTGAACTCGGCGAAGACCAGGTGCGGGCCGGCTTTGGTGATGGCCCGCTCGGAGTCGCGATTGTCCGGGTCGCTCGTCGGCTGGTTGAGGCTCAGAGAGAATTCTCCCTCGGTCGTCAGGTTCGGGTGCAGGTGGGCGAAGGTCTCGAGGTCGGCGCTGACCACGATCATGTGCATGGGCTTCTCGTGCTCGAGTTCGAACTCGCGCACCGGGTTGCCCTGTGGGTCGCGAATGGCAATCTGGAGCCGGGCCGGCTGGCCGGCCTGGACCGGGCCATTCTCCTGCCCGTCGAGGAGCATGCGGGCCTGCCAGCTCCTGGCAGGAGGATGATGATGGGGCGGATGGGCTGGCGGACTGGCCAGGGCCGGGGTGAAGCGGTCCTCGGGGCCGGAATCGCCCGCCTGAGTCGATGACAGGACTGCAGTGGTGGGTATCCGATGAGTCGCGGGAGCGACGGCGGTCAGCATCATGGGTTTCCTCCGAGTGGTTGGTGGCTCGAAGCTAGGGGCAGGTCGTCTGGGCTCTGTCAGGCCAGCGTCATCGGGACGGTTTGTCTGCCAGGGGATGTTGCCATGCTGGCAATGGTCCAGGTTTTGGTAAGGGTGCCGCGCTAAGCTCGTGGCATGCAGGTTCAGCCTGTCCTGACACGCCATGCCTTCCTCAGGCCGGCCGCCGCCCAGGCGACGCCGGAGTCACCGGTCGATCGCTTCGATGACGGTGCATTCGGTCGTGCCGATCTCCCCGGTCGGAAGAGCTTCGAGCCGAGCCTGGCGGCTGGTGACGTCGCGCCGGTCTCGCCCCGGGCCCCGGAGAACCCGGAGGCCGATTGGCTCCTGCTCCGGCGCCAGGCCGAGCGGGCACTTGCCCTCGCCGACCTGGCTCGACCGGACACCTCCGCCATTCCCTGGCTGCGCTCCGGGGACGGATCCGTGCGTCACCTGGCCCGGACCAAATGGGCTCGCCAGGCACCCGAGCGGAGCCAACTGGAGAAGTACTGCGCCGAGCTGGGCCCGGTGGAGGGCCCGGCCGCCCACGTGCGGCTCAAGTCCATGTTCGTGGGGAAGTACTACACCTGCAACAGGGGCGAGCTCGAGGAGGCGATGCATCGGCTCGACATCGGTGTGCGAAGCCAGGGCAAAGCCGGCGAGAGCGCCCTGCAGAGCCTGCTCCTCACAGCCCGCAACCTGACCTCGCGTTTGCACGACCCGGAGGTGGAGCCGGCGCTGCGCCTGGAGGCCGGGCAGGTCGCCGACCGGGCCGGCCTTTTGCTGGAGGAGTGGTGGCGAGACGGCCTCTGTGAGGTGGCCGGCAAGACTCCCGGGAGCCTGCCACTGGGCTCGCTGGCCGCCAACGAGCCGGTAGCGGTGTGGGGTGATCGTCTGGTGGTGGGGCGCCCCGCGGCCCAGAGCCCGCCCTGGGCCGCCGAGCAGGCCGCCCGGGCCGTTTCTCAGAAACGTCCCGACCCCCTGGCCGGCCTGGAGCCCGAGCCCGCCTCGGTGCTGGCCGGAGCCCTGGTGGAGGAGGTCCTGGCGCGGGTCACCGATCCCGAGGCGATCAAGTACCTGGACGGGCTGCTGAAAGCCTGTCCGGAGAGTCCCCGGCTGGCAGCGGCCCTGCGACCTCACCTCGAGGGCCTGCGCGAGCTGGCCCGCCACGGCCGCTCGCGCAACGTTCTGGGCCCCGATTCCTGCTCCAGCGTGGCCGAACCGACCATGAGCTACTACGGCCACCTCATGAAGGGGTTCCCCGAAGTGATGGACGAGCGTTTCGTGCGCCAGCTGGAGCCGCTCTTCTTCGACACCCACGGCCAGGCGGCCGACTCCACCAGTGTCAGGTTGCAGGAGATCTGGAAGGCTCACCCCGAGCTGGTCGATTGCAGCGTAAAGATGGTGCTGCGTGGGCTGGAGCGGAGTCCGGTGGCGCCTCAGTCCGCCTCATGGCGGTTCTTCACTGCCGCCGGCAAGGCCGGTTGGAAGCCTGACCGGCTCGAGCGCGACTGGCTGGTGCACTGGCTGGCGGCCCTGCCCGACCCGAACCAGGACACGGGTCGACTCGCGCTATGGGACAGCGGTTGTTTCGAGCCAGCGGTGGAGACCCTGGCCAGCTTCGTGGAGCGCGATCCGGGCTTCCTGGACGGGCTGACCCTGGCCGACCGCCAGGGACAGCTTCGCCCGGTGCGGGATGCTCTCCTGAGTCACCTGCTCGAGACCCCTGGCGCCGACGAGCGCTACACGGCCAACGAGACCTGGAGCGCAGCACTGTTCAAACTGCTCGCGCCCCGGGTCGACGAGCAGCTGGAAAGCCGCCTGTTGCAGCCCCTGGAGGGGGACCTGACCGGGCGCGCCAGCCTGCTCGAGCTGTCCTCCGAGCAGCGCAACCGCCTGTCGGTGCTGGCCTGCATCCCCCTCAGCGAAGCTTCCGGCCAGCGACTGGGCCAGCTCCTTGAGAGCGCGCTTCCCTTCGAGCAGGGCCACCTGAACCGATTGCTGGAGCGCTACCGGAGCCCGCGCATGGAGGCCCACCTGGCCGATTTTCAGGCCCCCGAGGCCAGCAGCGAAGAGCGTCTGGAGGCGGCCCGCGCGGCCCAGCACCTCTACCTGCACCACAACTACCAGACCTATCAGTTCAATGAACGCTTCGGCGCCGCCCTCAAGAGCCTGGAGCCGGCCGCAGCGGACCGGCTCGAGACCCATCTCGCTCGTCGGCTCTCCTCGCTGGCGCTGTGCGGTCAGGGGCTGCACCAGGTGGACCAGAGCGCGCTCTACGACATCCAGCTGGCGGCCACGATGGTTTCCGAGCGGCCGGGTCTGCTCGAGCCCCTGCGACAGCTTCTGCCCCCCGATGGGCTCAAGCTGGAGGATGCTCCTCACCGGGTGGCCGCTCGCATCCGTTTTCGCATTCGCGATTTCAATGACGAGCGCCTCAAGGAGAGCGGCCATTCGGAAGCTCAGCGTCTGGCCTGGCTGGAGGAGAACGTTCGGCACGCCGCAACCTGGCGGGGCGAGCTCCCCCAGGAGAGCCTCCAGCTCTGGGCCATAGGGGCGACCGGATGGGTGGCCGATGCCTGCCAGACGATCGGCACGGATCGCCTGCCGGAGGCCCTCCGGGTGGTGCGGGCGCTGATGCCGGAGCAGGACCCGGCCGGCCTGCTGCACCTCGTGCAGGGAAGGCTGAAGGGTGGCCATCTGCTCGAACTGGAGGAGCCCGATCCGGAGCTCTTCCCCCGGCGCACCGCCGAGGCCCTGGAGTCGTACCGGGATGCCCGCAACCAGGGGCTCGGCCAGGCCGCCGCCCTGGATCGGGTGCTGGGCAAGCTCTCTCCCATCGAGGCTCCCGCCAGCTCGGGCGTGCAGGAGGGCGCCACCCACGTGGGGGTGGGGGCCGTGCGCCTCCCACGCAAGGCCCGGGGCATCCTCATTCCCTCGCCCGGTGAGGTGGATGAGATCCTGAACGGGTCGCTCTGAGATCGCCGAGCCTCGAGCATGTTTACAGACGCCCCCTGCATTTGACGCTGGCGTGACGGTGGCCTCAACGCTGTCGTGGTGTCATGGCCGAGACAGGAGGTCTACGCACCATGATGATCCAGAACCACCATCTCGGACTCCCGCTAACTCAAGGTCGGGCAAGTTGCTCTGCCAGGGAGGCCGGGCCCCTGGCACGCCATCGAGGGCTTGGATGCCCGCCCGAGCCCGGTGTCCAGGACGTTGTCTGTCTCGTGCTCCGGGGGTCGAGCGCGCTGAGCGCCGCAATCATCGGGGAGACCGCCCTGGGTTACTGTACGGGTTCTCTTGCGCTCCACAGCCTGGGCGCCAGCCCCATACTGAGCCTGGCTGCCACCATTCTACCGGCCTCGGCCGGGGCCTTCCGGGCCGGGAACGGCGCCAACCGGCTCAGCGACGCAGCAGGCTTGCTTGGGCGTCAGGCCCTGGGGAGATCAGGCGAGTTGCTCGGACGTACGGTCGCCCTGGCAGGGGTTCTGGGCGCCTGCGCGGCCATTACGATGGCTCTGTCCTGAGAGCCGTGCCGCTTTTTCAGGTTCTTTTCAGGATTGGACAATTATATTGCCGGAAACTCGCGCGAGGAGCATTTCTTGCAGGTTCACGAGGTTTCCGTCCTCAAGTGGCGACGTATCGAGGAAATCGCCGAAACCACCATCCATGTCGCGCGGGCGGGCGTGCGTCCGGTGATGGACTTTCTCGATGCTCACGGCAAGGGGGTGGGGCATGCGCTGGACCTGACCGAGACTCTGAGCGGAACCGAGCGCGGCTTCGCCGCCAGCCTGGGTGTGGCCAACCTGGTCCTTGGTCTGGCTGAGATGTCTCAGTCCTACCACGCCTTGAAATCGGGAGACAGGGTGCGAGGTTACCTGAGCGCAGCCGGGGGCACCAGCTCGTTCGTGGGCGGCTCGGCTTTGCTGTACGCTGCCTGCACCGGCTCTGCAACGCTGGGCCCCGTCGTCTTGAGCAATCTGGGAACCGCCGCCAACGGCATTGGAGCCATGGTCGATGGTCTGGAGGACATGGCCGTGGCCTGCCGCGGCCCGGAGGGCGAATTCGCCACCTGGCTCGGGGGTCTCAAGGTGTGCTCGGGAACTCTGATGCTGACCGGGGCCATGACCAACCAGCCGATCTTGCAGGCGGCTGCCTCAGGTATTTATCTCGCTGCCTCCGCAGGGCAACATGTTCGAGATTACGCCCGCCCCTGTTGAAGTGAGCGCCGACAGACTTGTATGGAGGCGCCTCATAGGCAAAACCTTCAGCACGTAACGCTCAGCTGTGGCGATTGTCCCCTTCAACCGGGCTGCTTGCTTTCAGGCCCAAGCCACTGATTCTGATCAGTGTGATTCTAGCGCAGGGGGTCTATCCTTGTCCTGTGGCCAGAGCATCGGTTCAGTTGGCAGTCGACAGCCTGGCCCTGGTGGCCTGCACCTTCGTGGCCACCACGGGCCTGGTGCTGCAGACCGCGCTTCCGCCCGGAAGCGGTCGGCTGGATGCGGGTCTGCCCGAGCGGCAGATCGTCCTGCTGTGGGGACTGAGCCGCCACGAGTGGGGGCGCATCCATCTCTGGGCGGCCTACGCTCTGCTGGCCATTCTGGTTCTCCACCTGGCGCTGCACTGGAAGTGGTTGGTGGCCATGGTCACCAGGAAGCGAGAGAACAAGTCCTCGGGAACGAGGTTCGCGCTCGGCTGCCTGGGCCTGGTGGGGCTGCTGCTGGCCTTTACTCCCTTGCTGGGAGCGCCCCGTTCCGTGGCTCGTTCCCAGGCCTTGCGGGAGAGAGGGTTGCCCTCGGATTCTCTCGCGTGTGAGCGCAGGGTCTCGCTGGAAGAGTTGGAGCAGATCACGGGCGTGCCGGCCGCTACCTTGAGCGAGAGACTGGGCGCCGAGGTGATCGTCGTGGCCCGAGCGGACAGCTCGGGCAAGCAGATCTACGAGCGGCACTGCGGCAGCTGTCACGGGGCCGACGGCGTGGGGCCTTTGCCGCCCGACCCCGCTCAGGCTGCCAGCCTCCTGGGCAAGACACGGCCCCAGCCCCCTCATCAGGCCGCGCTCAAGGCGATGAGCGAGGCCGAGCTGAAGAGCATGCTGCAGTATCTCCAAGAACTCGAGAAAGCTTCCCCGCGGGCGCCTTGAAGTTCGCCAGGGGGCGAGGAGCGTGGCCTCATGAGCGCCCCCCTGGCGTGGGCAGGCAACCCGGGCCGACTGACGCCGGTCATTGCGTCCCTTGACTCGGGCCTGTATTCTGGGCCCATGTTCGAAAGTGCCCAACTAGGCCGGAAGGTCGATCGTAAGACGTTTGCCGCCCGCGAGCCCGAGCTGCGCGAGGCCCTGCTGGACGCCCAGTCGCGGCTGGCAACGGCGGGGTTTTCGGTGGTAGTGGTCGTAGCTGGCGCCGAGGGCTCGGGCAAGGGCGAAGCCGTCAATATGCTCTTGAACTGGCTGGATGCCCGGCGCGTCGAGACCCACGCCCTGGGGGCGCCCTCGGAGGAGGAGCGGGAGCGACCCGAATACTACCGATTCTGGCGGCTTCTGCCCGGAAAAGGCCGGATCGGCAT
>CAZWUN010000221.1:0-9022 GCA_964637145.1 uncultured Burkholderiales bacterium | reverse complement strand
GCTCGGCCGTCCAGCTGCGCTCGTCGTAGTAGATGTCCACGTCCCAGGCGTTCCAGTTCAGGGGGCGATCCTCGAAGAGCAAGAGCTCGGCCTTGCCGCTCAGCACCTCGCGACGGGCCGGCTTGTGGTAGACCCGCACCACGTCCCCCGCTTCATCCAGCTCCACGCGCAGGAAGGCGTTCTCGAGCCAGCCCTCCCCGGCCCGGGCGGGCTCCTCGGCCAGCGGGGTTGGGGTGCCGGAAGCCAGCGGCTTCAGGCTGTAAGGCTCCTGCTTGACGGAAAGCCAGGCCCCGTTCTCGGTGGTCTGCATGGGGACGCCCTCGAGCTTGACCACCGGATTCTCCATGAAGACGGGATCGTTGCGCTCGAAGGCGGTGGGGTTGACCACCACCACCGCCCCTCCCAACTCGCCGGTCAGGCGCTCGAAGGCGCTCTTCCAGGCGTGCTGGGCCAACTGCTCCACCTCACGGTAGTGGGCCTCCGAGTCCACGTAGACTTCGGCGATGCTCGAGCCGGGCAGGATGTCGTGGAACTGGTTGAGGCAGACCAGCTCCCAGGCCCGAGAGAGCCCGCCGGCAGGATAGCCCCCGCCCGGATCGACCAGCCAGGCCCAGCTGGCCAGAAACTCGGCGTCGTGCAGCAGCATCTCGCTCTTCCGGTTGGCCCGCTTGTTGCGGGCCTGGCTGGTGTAGGTGCCGCGATGCAGCTCGAGGTAAAGCTCGCCGTCCCAAACCGGGAGGCGCTCGGACTCCTCCAGGCGCTCGAAGAAGGCCCCCACGCTGGCCTGGCGCACCTGAGGGGTGGCCGGAAACGAGCGCATCTCGCGCAGGTTCTCGAGCATCTGGCGGGTGGGGCCGCCCCCCCCGTCGCCATGCCCGAACAGCATGATCACGTTGTCATGCAGCTCTTTCTGCTTGAGAGTGCGCCAACAACCCAGCACCTGCTCGGGCACGGCCTGCGAGTTGTAGGTGGAGGCATAGCGCCCGCCCAGCTCGGGTGAGGTCGAGAAGTGGGTCAGCACGCGCGTGCCGTCCAGCCCCTGCCACCAGAAGCTGTCGTAGGGGAGGCGGTTGTACTGGTTCCAACCGATCTTGATGGTGAAGAAGTACTTCAGCCCGGCTTCGCGGATGAGCTGGGGCAGGGCGGCCGAGTAACCGAATACGTCCGGAAGGAACAGCACGGGCGTCTCGGCCTCAGGCCCGAAGTGCTTGCGGAAGTAGCGCCGTCCCAACAGGAGCTGGCGGGCCAGCGACTCGGCTCCGCTCAGGTTGGCGTCGGCCTCGACCCACATGCCCCCGGTGCACTCCCAGCGCCCTTCGGCGATGCGCTGCGCGATGGCGGCGAAGAGCTCGGGATGGTCCTGACGCACGAAATCATAGAGCTGAGGCTGGCTCTGGGTGTAATGGTATTCGGGGAACTCGTCCATGAGCCGCAGCACGGTGGCAAAGCTGCGCTCGGCTTTGCGCCGGGTCTGGTTCAGGGGCCAGAGCCAGGCCAGGTCGATGTGGGCGTGGCCGGAGGCGAAAAGCTGCACCGGCAGCGGGGGGCCGCTCTGCTCCACCGCCTGGCGCAACACCTTGAGCGCTCCGGGAACGCTGGCGTAGAAACGCTCGCCGTGGGGCTCGCGGGTATCCAGCGTCAGGAAGGCCCGGTCCAGGGCGTCGAGCAGTTTGCCGCGTACCGGGTCGTGCTCGTTGAGGTGGGTAGCGATGCCGTGGGCTACCCGGGCCAGGGCCAGGAACTCGCGGGTGGGCAGGTCGGGCTCGACCAGCAGGCAGGGCTTCATCAGAAGCTTGCGGCCGGGATCGCCCAGGTGGTTTCCGCCCATCCCGGTCCAGCCGTGCAACTCCAGGCGGTGAGAGCGGCCGTCTTGCAGGGTACCAGGCAGGCGAATCTCCTGGTGATGCCGGTCGCAGGCGGCATAGAGCAGGCCGTCGAGATATATGGCCGCCTCGGGATGGCTGAAGTCTCCCGCCTCGCCCAGGGGCAGAAACAGAGCCAGTGGGCCGCTCCAATCGGCCGGAATCTTGAGCTGGGTGCGCAGCAGGAAGTCGAGCCGCCAGCGCCCCCAGTAGCTCAGGGGGGGGACCTCGGGCCAGCCCCGCGCCTCCTCGCCCAGCGGGGGAGCCTCCAGAGGCGACTCCAGCGTCTTGAGCCGGAAAGGCTTCAGGGGGGTGGTGCGGCGGTAGACCAGGCCCTCGACGAGCTTGAGGCGACGGTCGATCTTCTCGGCCGTCCAGCGGTGTTGGTGGTGCACCCTGGCGGGTTTGCGGTCTGGGAGTGGTTTCCCTGGCCCGCGTCGAAGTCCCAGGTTCTTGACGGAGGAGGAATGAGTATGCGCAAGTGGTTGGGATGTCTGGTGCTGGCCCTGATCGTGGCCGGCTGCGGGTCGAACCCGGGAGACGAGCTGATTCGGGTCTCGAGCAGCAAGATGCAGGTGGACATCCTGGCCATGGGCCGGATCGTGGACAAGAACCCCGAGGCGGTGAAATACGCCAACTCGGATGGGACCACGGCGCTGCACGCTGCCTGCAAGGTCTGGAACTACGTGGCCGTGGGACGGCTGGTGCAGGCCGGGGCCGATGTCAACGCCAAGGACAAGCTGGGCAACACCCCCCTGCACTACGCGCTGGGCGCCATCGAGGCCCAGAACCAGGGAGCCAGCAAGGGCATGCCGGGCACGCCGCTGACGGCCGAGCAGAAGGTGGCCCGCAACAACGTGCAGGCCGGCGTGACCTTCGCCCAGGAGAACGACCGCGACGACATCGTCAAGTTCCTGCTCAAGAGCAAGGCCGACGCGACCATCAAGAACAACGAGGGCAAGACTCCGCCCGAGTTCTCCAGCCAGTCGCAAGAAGTCTACCAGGGCGCCCTGAACCGACTGAAGGGCGGGAGATAGCTCAGGGCAGGCGGGCCGACCCCCAGGCCAGGAACTCGCTCAGGTCGTGCAACTCGGGCCGAGCCACGAACTCGGCCTCAGGAACCGCCTGAAAGGCTCGCAGCCTCTCCAAATAGCCGGCCAGCGCGTCGAGCCGCCGCGATAAGGTCGCCCGGTCCACCATGGGGTGCTTGTCCCTTCAGCAGGCGTCGCCGGTAGTGCAGCTCATACCAGGGGGCCAGGTCGCAGTCCTCGCGGATGCTCCGGACCTGAAACGCTAGCCTCTCGCCATGGTCGCGCTCGAACAGCAGTCGGCCGTCACGAAAGACACGCTGCCTCAGAAGCGGCGGAGCGTCGTCCAGGATCAGCAGGTGCAGCCTTTCATCGGCTGCATCCAGCTGTCGCAGCAACTGCCAGAAAGCATCTGGTGGGGCACCCGATCCCAGCGCGACTGCCACGTCGACATCGCTATCGGCTCGAGCTTCCCCCCGCGCCGTGGAGCCAAAGAGGTATCCGAAGGAAACAACTGGGCTCGCAGCTTCGCTTCCCGGGTCTCATTCCAGAAACTCATGAAGAGACTGTTCGCTCTCCGGGGCAAACTCCCACCTCAGCCCAGCGCCAGGTCGAGCGCCATCATCACGACGAACCCGGTGAGAAACGACAGGCTGGCCAGGTCGCTCCGCCCGCGTCGATGGGCCGCGGGGATGACCTCCTCGATGACCACGAAGATCATCGCCCCGGCAGCAAAGGCCAGCGCAAAGGGCAGCAGGGGACGGATCCACAGAACCAGCCCGGCGCCAACCACGGCCGCCAGCGGCTCCACCAGCGCCGAGGCCTGGCCCCACAGGAAGCTTTCTCTGGCCGACTTGCCCTCCTCCCGAATCGGCATCGCCACGGCCATCCCCTCGGGAACGTTCTGGAGGGCGATTCCCAGGGTCAGGGCCAGAGCCGCCCCCAAGGTGGCGCCCGGCAGGCCCGAGCTCACGGCGCCGAAAGCCACCCCGATTGCCAGCCCCTCGGGGATGTTGTGCAGCGTGATCGCCAGCACCAGAAGCAGCGAGCGTTGCCAATCCGTTCTGAGTCCTTCAGGGGCCTGCAGGCCCGGGTGGAGGTGGGGCAGCAGCAGGTCGACCAGGCGGATGCTGGCGGCTCCCAGCACGCAACCCACGGTTGGGGGCAGCCAGCGAGGCATCCCGAGTTGGGTGGACAGCTCGACGGCCGGCTCGAGCAGCGACCAGAAACTGGCCGCGATCATGAGCCCGCCGGCGAAGCCCAACGAGCCATCCAGCCACACCGAGCCGGGCTGCGTGCGGCGAAAAACGACCATGGCTCCGAGCGCGGTGAGGGCCCAGGTGAACAGGCCTGCTCCCAGAGCGAGGATGACCGGTGACGGCATACTGGCAGCATAAGGCTCTCGGGCCCGGGGACGAATGACCAGGGTCATCCGCGGCCCAGAACGGGTTCTTCCTGGTGGCGCCTACCCGCAGCGCCTTCGGTGCCTCACCAGCTCAGCCGGAGCTGGCTCAGCGCAGCGTGGCGGAAGCCCGGGCCCGGAGCTCGGCCGGCACATCCCGCGTCAGGAGTACCCGATCGCCCACGCACTCCAAGCGCCACTGGCCGGGAGCTTTCCCGAGCGCGGCGCGGGCAGCCCGCTCGAACTCCTCGGCTTCCGCGGCCGAGTCCCAGCGCGTCAGCCAGACCAGGCAGTGGAGGCCGTCTTTCTCATAGATGGCCATCCGGTCGTTGCCCCAGCCTTCGGCAGCCTGCCGGAACCCGCGCGCGCCGTGCTGCTCGAGGAACACCCGCAGCGTGAACTCGCCCCCGGTATCCTGGCCCAGCTCCTTCCAGCCAGGAAGGCTGAGCGTCAACGTTAGAGGAAGGGGGTTCTCCCCCATCACGTAACGCTCGGGATGGTAGATCTGCTCGGACGAGATCGGCTGGCGGCCATAGCACTCGTTCACCATCTCCCATCCGCCGTAGCGACGCAGCTCGTTGACGAAGTCGCAGCCCACCATGTACGGGAACATCAACTGGCGCTGGAAGTAGAGCGGAGCCTGGCGGAACTTGCCCATGCCGGGCAACGGCACGATGCTCAGCATGGCTCCCATGGCTTCCATGCTCATCCCCGACTCGGCCGAGTTGGTCCCCTGGCGGGCCAGCACCATGTCGTACATGACCGAGGTGGCATCCCCCTCGATCAGTCCCGAGAAGCCCAGTTCCCGGTCGCTGTTGCCCAGCTTCACCAGGTCCATCTGGCGGGCCTTGAGGTCGAAGCGCTGGTTCTGCAGGGCGTGGTCGAGCTCGTGGAGGGTGATCATGGCGTCTTCATCGGCGTTCTTGAGAGCTTTGTTGAGCCAGTTCTGCTCGCGCACCACCACGAAGAAGTAGTCGTGGATGGGATCATAGGCCCCGGCGATCTGTTCTTGTAGCAGGTCGAGCAGGAAGGGGCGTAGCTTGAAGTCGGGCGGCACCATTCCCAGCAGGATCAGCATGCGCTCGTCGCGGTGCTGGCGCTCGATCGGGTAGTGCAGCTCGATCTGCTCATCGAGAAAGCGGCGCACCCCTTCGGGGGTCATCACGGTGTAGCGCACCGGGTAGCGAAACTTGAGCCCGCGCAGCTCCTCGAGCCGGCGCGAGAGCGAGGCCAGGGGAGCGGTGCTCTGCAGGTGGCGGGCCTGCCGCAAGAGCACGGCTGCCTCCCAGAACGTCCGGGCCGGGGTCAGGAGAACCCAGCCCGGAGCGTGCCCCAGCGTCTCACTGCCCTGGCTGGCCAGGGCAGACGGGGTCAGGGCCAACCACACGAGCAGCAACCATCGCATTCTCCGAACAGGTTCTCGGAGCCGATCCGCGTCCCTGCCCCTCAGGGGGTCTCGAACTCGGGAGCCATCAGATCGCCGACCGTGAGCGCCGGGCCCGGCACCGCCACCGGCCGGATCGACTCGGAGGGAGCGTAGACCCGCCGCACCCGGTAGGAATAGCCGAAGGGGGCGGTGACATCGGGCTGGGGCTCGAGATGCTGCTCGAGACAGCGGTCCACCAGGTTGACGATCCAGTATTCGGGGATGCCGGTGCTGGCGTAGAGGCCGGTCTTCTTGAGCCGGTCGTAAGCCAGGGAAGTGTAGGAGACCTCGATCACCAGGTCGGCCCGGGTGGGGTGTCGCCGCGCCTGACGCTGCTCCTCCGGTCGCACCAGCGCGAAATCGGGCTCGGGCTCGGAATACTCGCCCGACTGCACGGGCAGGCCCACGCGAACGAGATGGGTGGAGCCGTAGGACTGCACCAGCAGATTGTTGGCCAGAGCCACCGAGTCGCTGTGCATCTTGTCATGAGCACTCAAAGGCAGGATCTCCCCGTCGATCAGCTCCACCCGCTCGCCGTCGAAGATTCCGGCCTCGGCCATCTTGTTGTATTCTTCCACCGTAAAACGGCGAGGTTTCAGTTCGAGCATCGCAAGAAATTTCGCCCTCCGAGAGTCGCGTCCTGTCCAATGCATGACAGGCAAACTCTCAATCGGGCGCGATCTCCTCCACCCGCACTCCCAGTTGCCCGTCCGCGAGGTGGACTCGCAGGACCTCGCCCGGCACGCGACCCCGCACGCTGCGCACCAGCCGGCCCTGCTCGTCACGAGCGAGAGCATAGCCTCGCTGCAGCACGCTCAGGGGGCTGAGGGCGTCCAACTGGCCAGCCAGCGCGCCCAGCGACTGGCGACGCCGCTCCAGGTCGTGGGCAGCGGCCCCGTCCAACCGGGCCTGGAGCGACTCGAGAAGGCTCCTCAGCGGGGTGAGGCTCAGAGGCGGTACGGCCAGCAGGCTCAGCTCGGCCCGGCGGGCGCGCACCAACGAGAGAGCCCCGCGCAGCAGGCGATCGGCCAGCGTACCCAGGCCCTGGCGCGCGGGGGTCACGGCGGGGGGGCGCAGACTGTGCTGCAAGCCTGCCAGCCGCTCGCGCTGCAGGGCCAGGCCGCGCCTCAGGGCCGCCTCCAACCGGGGGCGCAGCTCCTCCAGTCGGGCTCGCTCGCGACCCAGCACCAGGCTGGGGTGCCGGGAGCGCACCGCCTGGGCCAGCCCCTCCAACTGCACTCGCTCGAGCTGCATCCGAGCGCTCTGCAGCCGCGCCAGAGAGATGCTCAGACCGGATAGCTCTGATCGAGCTGGCTGCACCAACCGCTCGGGGAAGCGCAGCACCGGGCTGCGCCGCAGTCGCTCGAGCCGCTCGCGATGACCCTCGAGCCGGCGGAGCAGGGCCCGCTCGAGCCGGGTGCGGACCTGCTCGAGCGTGCCCAGCAGCTCGCCCCGGTCGGCCGCCACCAGCTCGGCCGCGGCCGTGGGGGTGGGAGCGCGCCGGTCGGCGGCCAGGTCGCACAGGGTGACATCGGTCTCGTGCCCGATGGCCGACACCACCGGCACCGAGCAGGCCGCCACCGCCCGCACCAAGACCTCGTCGTTGAAGGCCATCAGGTCTTCCAGCGAGCCGCCTCCGCGGGCCACGATCACGCAGTCGACGCCGAAGGCCACCACGCGCTCCAGGGCGCGCACCAGTCGCCCGGGGGCGTCAGCCCCCTGCACGGGAGCCGGGGAGACGATCAGCTGCACTCCGGGGTTACGCCGCCTGAGCGTGGTCCTGATGTCGTGCAACACGGCCCCTTCGCGCGAGGTCACCAGGCCCACCCGAACCGGCAGCAAAGGCAGCCGACGCTTGCGGGCCGGGTCGAAGAGCCCCTCGGCGGTCAGCCGGGCCCGCAGCTCCTCGAGCCGCAGGCGCAGGGCCCCCTCGCCGTCGGGCCGCATGCGCCGCACCTGGAGCTGCAGCTGGCCGCGCTGGCCATAGAGCTCGATGCCACCGTGCAGCACCACCTGCAGCCCGTTGGAAGGCGGGAAACGCACCTGGGTGGCGGCCATGGCAAACATCACGCAACGGATCTCGGAGCGGTCGTCCCTGAGGACGAAGTAAAGATGCCCGGCCGAAGAGCGCCGAAAGTCGGAGATCTCGCCTCGCACCACCAGGGTCTGCAGGGCGGGCTGGGCCTCGAGCGCCTGGTGCAGGGCGCCCATCAGGCTGGTGACGGAGTGGATCCCGTCGCCGCTCTTCACGAGACCAGGGCAGCCTCGGCCCGCTGGTAGATCAGCTTGAGCCCCTCGCACAGCACCGAGGGACGATCCACCCCGCCGCCCATCTGGCGCTCGAAAGGACAGCCGCCCCGGCACAGCTCGCGCCAGCGGCACTCGGAGCAGGCTTCGGGGATGGCCCGCCAGCCGGCGAACATGGCCTTTGTCTCAGAGGCGTCGAGCAGAGCGTCGAGGTCGGTCGCGTGCAGGTTGCCCAGGCGCGTCTCGGGGAAGGCCGAGAACTCGTCGCAGGGATAAACGTCGCCGTTGTGGGCGAAGGTGATGTAGGCCGAGCAGTCGCCCTCCAGCTTGCAGTAACCGCTCTCCAGCCCCGACAGCTTGCGCACCAGCCCGGCCAGCCCGCGAATCTTGAAGTCGGAGCGACCCAGGGCCAACCAGCGGTCCAACACCCGGGTCATGAACTTCCCGAAGGCCACCGCTCCCACCCGCACGTCCAGCCGCCCCTCGCTGTAGCGAAGTGCGGGGGCGAAGTCGACCTCGGGCAGGCCGAGGGAGGCGAAGTAGTCCACCAGCTCCTCGGGGTGGTCGAGAGTGTGGCTGTCGACCACGCAGGATGAGCGTGGCTTCAAACCGGCCGCCTGCAGGCAGGCCAGGGCGCGCAGCACGGCGGCATGGCTGCCCCGGCCGCCCTGGTTGAGGCGGCGCGCGTCGTGCAGCTCTTGCGGGCCGTCCAGGCTGAGGGTCACGCCAAAGCCGCGCCGAGCCAAAAAAGCCGCCCACTCCTCATCGATCAAGACGGCGTTGGTCTGCAGTGAGTGGCGCAGCGGTCGGCCCCCGAAGTGCCGGTCGGCCCGCTCCACCACCTCGCGAAAGCGCTTCAGGCCGGCCAGCGTGGGCTCGCCACCGAACCAGAGCAGGCTGGCCGGGCCCCGGGTCAGGCGGGCCGTCTCGGAGAGGACGCGGTCGAGCGTCTCGTCGGCCATGACCTGGCCCGGCCGCAGGCGACCGCTCTGATAACAGTAAGCGCAGGCCAGGTTGCAGGCCTCGATTAGCTTGATGACGGCGACGAGCCGGCGGG
>CAZWUN010000220.1:0-9086 GCA_964637145.1 uncultured Burkholderiales bacterium | reverse complement strand
TCGCGAATCCAATCGGCACCGGCGCGCCGGGTGACGCGGGCGGTCCCCCGCTTGACCCAGGCCCGCATGGTTCCCTCGGAGATGCCCAGTCGAACAGCGGCTTCTTCCAGGCTTAAGAATTCTGCCATCCTGCCCTGTTTCGGCGAGCCAAAAAGCGGTTCCTGTGGCCCGTTGGACCGGCCAGCTGAAAGGAATCCCCCCCGGGGGCAGGAATAGGCAGGGGCTATGAAAGCTTCCCGTTTTGCGCTTGTTTGCTTGATTTTGAGCCTGACTCTTTCCTTCGGCTGCTCCTCGTCGGCGGCTCCGCCGCTCGCGAACGTCGAGTTTCAAGGCCAGGAGAAGATTCCCGAGCGAGTCGAGAATCTGCGCGGAACGGCGTTGCTCGGCCTGGATGAGGCAGATCTTCCCGCCAACATCAAATCGCCCGACGTCTCTTTCTTCGTCATGCTCAGTCCGACGCAGGTCGATCAGGGAATCCTGGTCAAAGCCCCCCTGAGCTCCGAGAAGCTCAAGCAGCTCGACAGCGCCAAGCTCAACGTGAGTGGCAACGTGACCACCGTGGAAGATCCGGCAATGGTCGCCCGCTTCAAGGAGAAGTACGGTTTTCAGCTTAAGACCTCGCCCGAGGGCAAAGTGCAAATGATTGTGCACGAGGGTCCTCTCGAGCTTCCGCCGGCCAGCCCCGAGCCGGCCGCCAGCCAGGAGCCGCCGCCAGCCACGCCCAGTCCGGCCGCCAGCGAGGAGGGCTGACATGGCCCGCAACCGTCCTGAAGAGCTGCTAGAGAGCCTTCGCTTTTTCCGCATCGGCGAGTTGTATGCTCCCTTTGCCCCCTGGCGACGCGACGAAAAGGGCCAGCAGGTCTACATCAAGCTGACCCGCGGGGAAGAGCAGGCGCTGCTTTACGTGGGCAGCCACTACCAGCTTCAGGCCGAGGTGCAACAGGGCCTGATGCGGCTGGTCAACGAGGGCTGGGCCGTGGAGGGCGAGTTGCAGCTCAGCTTCGACGGCAAGTCCGAGCCCGGTACCGACCCCTACGTCTATCAAGATCCCCTGGTCATCGAGTTGGGCCGTGCCCTGTTGCCACTGGCGGACCCTCAGCACGGAGCCCCGCTGATGGCCAAGGTGGAGGCGGTGCGCGAGGAGGTGGCCCGCGAGATCGGCATCGTGACCCCCTCGGTGCGCATCTCCGACAACATGGGCCTGGACCCCAACAAGTATCTGATCAAGGTGAAAGACTCCCCCACCGCGCTGGGCGATCTCTTCCTCGACCGCCTGCTGGCCCTGGGTCCGCACGAGTCCTTGAGCGCCCTGGAGGGCTGGGCTGCCGTCGAGCCGGTGCACCGCATGAACGCCAAGTGGATCGCCCAGGAGCTGCGCGAGCAGGCCGACCAGTCCGGCTGCATGGTGCTGGGCCCGCTGGCCATCTTGATGACCCACATCAAGCACATCATCCTTTCGGCCTGCCCGGAGCTGCTGGGTCTGCAAGAAACTTTCGATCTGATCTCGCGCCTGCGCAGCACCCACCCGGTGCTGGTGGAAGACTTCCTGTCCGATCGGCGCAACCTGCGCAACGTGCGCAAGGTTCTGCGGGCGCTTTTGTCCGAGCGGGTCTCGGTGCGCGATCTGGTGACCATTCTGGAGGTGGCCGGCGACCATCTCGACGTGCTCGACCGCACCGACCTGGTGGTGGAGTTCTGCCGCATGGGTCTGGCCCGCCAGATCTGTTGGAGCAACCTGAATGAGGACGGCATCCTTCGCGGCCTGACGCTGTCGGGAGAGGCCGAGGGGCAACTGATGAAGGCAGTTCAGGAGACCAACCACGGGCCGGTGCTGGCTATCACCCGGGACGAGGCGGCCGATTTCGTGGTTTCGGTGCGCCGCGCCCGCGAAGACGCTGGCTATCCCCCGGTTCTGTTCACCGATCCGCCCACCCGGGTCTTCGTGCGCCGCCTGCTCGACCGGGCCATCCCCGACCTGGCTGTCATGAGCACGGCGGAGATCGCCTCGGGCATCAAGGTGGAAGCCTGCGGCGAGGTCTCCCTCAAACCGCGCGAACCGGTCGACTCGGTGGGGCCGGCACCCGAGAAGGAGGCGCCTGCGCCTGCAAAGGGCAAAGAGAAGCCCTCCAAAGAGAAGAAAGAGGGCGTGCTGGGGTTCCTGAAGGGCGGCTAATGCTGCTCGCACTCTGGTGGTCAGACCAATGGGCCGGAACTTCGTTCCGGCCCATTTGATCAGAACAAGTTGAACGACTGGCGCTCGAGCCGAATCCGGTAGTTGGGCCGGTCCTTGAGCATGGTCTTGAGGAAGCTCGGATCGTAGACCAGCTTCACGGAGTTGGCCTTGGGGATGTCGATGAAGCCGCTGCGGGCCACCAGGGCCCCTTCGATGGTGATGTTGCGGGGGTTGGAGTAGGTCGGGTCGAGCACTCTGACGTTCCGTTCGGCATAGACCAGGCCTTTGAAGGCCGTGTCGATGGCGGTGGCCGGGGGCAAGGCCGTCGTGATCTTGAGAAGGTTCGCGTCGATGATCACGTCTCGACCAGCAAACAGGGCGATGCCGGCCAGCGGGTCGGACGAGATCTCGCCCGTGCCCTGAATGGTGACGTCCTGGTCGGCCATCAGCGCTCCCTGTCCAAGAACCTCCCGCACCGAGATATTCCCGCCAGCCATGATGGCGCTGGGCTTTCCGTTGGCCGGGAGCGGAGGAGGAGGCGGGGGAGGCCCGCTGCGGCGACGGCGGGTGGTGGGCGCAGCGGGCGGCGGGGGTGGCGCGACACCGAGATTGAGGGTAGCGTCCACCTCGCGACCGGTTCCGGGACCGGCCACGTTCCCGATCTCCGAGGCCAGGCCGAAATCGCCGTCGCGAGTGCCATCCCCGTTGCTATCGGTGACCAGAATCAGACCCTGTCCGACGTTGAACTGGGCCTCCATGATGTCGAGTTGGACATGGTCGGCGGCGATGCCGGCAGGAAGCGCGGCGGTGCCGATCTGGCTCAGGTCGATGATACCGTCGTCGTCATACTGCACGGCCGCCTGGGGGGTGATCGAAGTGATCGTCCCGGGCGTGCCCACCTGGGGCGTATAGGTGCTCCCGGCACCCGGGACCGAACCGGTGTGTACCCAGGTCTCGACCACGGTGCCGCCCACCTTCCGCTCCAGTGCCGGATAGGAGACGGTGTCGGTGACTGACGTAATCTCGCTTCGGGTCTGAGTAACATCCTGCGTGCCGATCAGCGTAGGGGGGACGGTGGTCTCATCATAAACCGGCATGGCCACGGTCTCGGTGATCTCGTTGTTGACTTCGTAGGTGACCGTGTAGTTGGTCTGGCCAAAGCTCCAGGTACCCGACTTGATGGAGGCCTTGGGGGTGGTATCTTCCATCCGAAAGTCGTTGATGTTCAGGTCCTGGATCGTGAAGCTCTTGGATGCTTTGGGGACCACCAGGCCCTCGGCATTGGCTTCCACCTCGGCCTTCTTGTTGGTGAGCGGGTTGGGGTCGGACATGTCGTGGCCGCCCACGAAGATCTGGTCCTGCGCCCAAAGTCGCCCTTTGATCGGCAACGCGTCGAGCGCGGCATCGGCGCTCCAACGGAACTGGACCTTGTCGGTAGCCGCCTGGTTGGGCGTCAGGTTCAACCTCGACTTGCTGCGCAACTGGTTGATGTATTTGTCTCGACTGTCGATGACAACTTCCTGGTCGGCCTCGATCAGGACGTCGCCATTGGCGGTGGCAGCCGCATCGAAGGGGGGGGCGGCGGTGAGCAAGCTCTCCAAACGTTTCTGCACTCCGCCCGAGTCGCCCGTGACCCGGACAAAGAGACAGTTCCAGGGAACGGCAGGAAAAGGGCCGCCCGCTGGAATCGGATCCCGCCCCGGACCCGGAGCATCGAGCCAATCATTGGCCAGGTTATTGCGCACCTCGAGCAGCAGGCTCGTGCCGGTTCGGGTTCCGTCAGGATTTTTTGGATAGCAGCGGAGAGTGAACGCGTTGACCACCTCGACATCGAGCAGGTTGGCCACCTCGGCCAGCTCGGCCGCGCTCGGCCGGGTGCCCGTGGCAAAACCTGGAACGTTCTTGCCCCACCGGCGGTCGTGCTCAACGCTGTAGAGCGCATAGTAGTAACCCGTGTAGCAAGCGGCGGTGGCTTCTTCCTGATCCATCGCCGAGGCCATTAGCGCGAAATTGGAGTGGTTGATACCCACGAATGCCCCGGACAAAGTGACCAGCACCCCGAGGATGGTCAAGACCATGATGAGAGCGATCCCTTTTGGCCGCTTGACGATGGCGCGCACGGGCCCACCTCCCAGTTCGTGTTTGCCTCTATGTTGCTGAAGGTTTTGCCTCTGTTTCAGGGGCGCCTCCATACAAGCCTACCTTCAGCACTTCAACTCTAATTGGTAGCACAAATTTTCACCATCGTCACACCCGGGAGGAAATTTTGTGCTATATACAAGACGTGGAGAAACGCGGGCCAAGAGAAGGCCTTTCCGTAGGAGAGGTCGTGATCGCGATCGGCCTGCTCGGGGTCGTGGTCGTTTTCGTGCTGGCCGTTTTTACCAAACTGATGGCCTCCTCGACCAAATCGAGCAGCCAGACGATTGGATTGCTGCTGGCCCAGCGCCGAATGGATCAGGCCATGCGCGCCGGTCCGCCCGGTTGGGGCGCAGATCCTCCTCTGTCCACCACCGAAGACCTGCCCCTGTATGAGGAGAACCAGAGCCAGGCGACCCATGTCTACCAGCACGACGAGATGAACCAGATCGAGTACTGGCAGCACTTCAAGGCGGAGAGAATTCAACGCAAGGCGATGGGGGATATGTGGCGGCTGACGGTGGACGTGGTCTGGTGGCCTTCGGACGCGGCCGCCCCCATCAAGAGCACCGACAATGTCAGGCAGGGTTCGGGACGGCTCTCCCTCACGCTCTCCCGAGCTTACTACCACCAGTTCGTCAAGCCATGACCAGGAACGAACGGCGCGGCATGACCATCGTCGAGGCGCTGACCTCGTGTTTCATTCTGGGCCTGCTGACCACGGTCATTTTTACGGTGTTTCAATTGGGAAGCCGCAACTTTCGGACGCTGGTGGTGCGCCAGGGCATCCAATCGGAGGCACGCCGCATCTCTGCCCTGATGCGGCGCGACCTGGTGGTAACGAGCTTTCGAACGGCAAGCACGCTCGACCGAACCAGCGCCCTCGCAGCGGCTCCCCTCAATGAGCGCGACCTGGTTTCGATGGCGACCCTGGATAGCTGGATCGACTCGAGCAACTACGATTCTACCCGCAAGCCGCTCTGGAACCGCTACACGGTCTGGTATGCCACCAGCAGTGACGCGGAAAAGAGCCCGCCGCCGGGTCGCCCCGAGCTCGGCCAACTGGTGCGCAAGCAGGTCATCCCTACGAGCCCGGCACCTCCGGTCATTTTCCCGATGCCCGTGCAGAACCCGAGCCTTGGCTCCTTGACCGTCTCTCCCGACGCGAACACAGACGGTTTCCAGATCCTTACGCGCAACCTGCTCCATTTCTCGGTGACCCTCGACCCGGCCGACGAGAATGTGATGGTGCACATCGTGCTGAGGCAGCCGGGCCTGGAATCCGCTACCGGGCAAAAACGAGAAACCGAAACCTTCGAATGCCACTTCGACATTCGGCCCGAGAATACTTGGCCTTCGCAATAAGGCGCCGCGCGTTGGAACTCTTCAGGAATCGTGACGCCGTTCGACCGCGCGGGGCCGGTGGGCCACTGACGATTTCCCTGATACACTGAAAACATGAAGCGCCGGGGAGCCGCTCTGGTGGTCGTGCTTTTGATGGGCCTGGTGCTCTTCATGATGCTGAAGATGCTGATCTTCCTGGCCACCACCCAGTCGACCCGCAGCCTGGCTTACCGAAATCGCGTGGCGGCCCTGTACGTGGCCGAGGCCGGACTGGTGGACGCGCTCAACCAGATCGACCTGAACGCAGACTGGAAGGACGGCTTCGACCGCAAGAAGCTGACCCAGATCGAGGGCTACTACTCCATCAAGTTTCACAGCGGTCCCGGACGACCTGACGAGGACGAGTCGGTCAACAACATGACCGGCGGCGTGGCGGTGGACGGCTATCGAGTCGGACACGAGATTCCGAGCGGCTGTGTCGAGCTGGTGATCATCGCCGAAGCGGGCGGGGCTACCCGGCGCATCCGCACCATGGTGGGCGGAACCCCCTCCGGCTCAAGCAACGCCGGCATGATTGCGGGGGGCAACATTCTGCTGCGGGGCAACGTGGTCGTAGAAGGGGTCAGCACCCTGCTCGACGGCTCGCAGGCCGTCCAGGCCAATTTGCAGTCCAATCGGGCAGACAGCTCTGCCGGGGTGATTCGCTGGGTCTCGGCCAACCCTGGTGACCGGGCCACGGTTTCCGGAGCGGTCCGCACGGTGAGCAACGATCCTGGCTCGATCGACTTCGGAGCCGATCCCACCGCCTACCAGGTAGGCAGCTTCGAAGTCGGGGCCACGGCCGCGGCTCGGAGCCGGGTGGACATCGTGGCCGAGATCGCCGCTCATACGTCCGACCCGGCGCCGTCCATCAATCCGCTGGGGGCCAACAACCTTCCCGCGGGGGCCTACTACCAGGGCAGTGACCTGGTCATCAACGGAGACCTGAATCTCGACGATACCAACCTTTACGTCGACGGCAACCTGACCGTGAACGGCTCGGTCACCGGAACCGGGTCCATCCACGTCAAGGGGGACACCAGCTTCCAGGGCGACGCCACCATCTATACCAACAACGTCAAGGGCGTGGCCCTCTTCAGCGAGGGCAACGTTCGCCTGACCGGGCTGGACGGAACGGCTTACATGGACGCCGTGACGGCTGCCGACCCTCAGGCGGCCCTCTGGTGGCAGGATGCCAAGGATACCATGCGCGACCTTCAGAGCCACGCCAACTCCAGCCTGGCCAACCCGAATGGCAACCTGATGCAGGTGGCCAGCTACACCGACGAGATGCGCCAGGTACTGGGCTTTGACTGGAACGGTAACCACGCCGCCTGGCAGGGGCGTACCCGGGACGCCACGGGCAAACTCCAAACCTATCTTCAGTCTCAGCCGGCCAGCAGCTCGCGCGACTTCATGCTCGAGCGCCTCGACTACATGCAGAGGATCTTCGCCGACGACAAGAATCCGTTCACTCCGGGAAACAGTGCCTGCGACGTCTTGCTCGACTGGGACAATGGAGGCGACAATCTCTACGGGCTCCTGGACGCCAGCACCGACCCGGCTGACGGCTCATCCCAGCACGTCGAGCAGATTCTCAACCTCATCATGCGCATCGACTACGAGAAAATCGGCTCCTCCTACTTTCAGGGCACCGTGTATACCAACGGATGGTTCTATGCTTCCAATGAGGCCACCATCGTTGGCTCACTCACCTCGGGCGGCGACCGAACGGGTTCTCCCACCACCATCGGCAGCGAGCAGGTTCTCCCGGGCGACATCGTGCTGGACAACAATTGCCGGCTGACCCTGACGCAAGATTATGCTCTGCCCGGGCAAGCACAGGGGAGCAGCGGGCTGAGTCTCAAGTCGTGGATCGAGCCCTGAGCACGGAGCGGGGCCTCACCCTCATGGAGGTGCTGGTCTCCATCTCGATCCTGGGCCTGTTGACCGGGTTGCTGCTGATGATCTACATCTCGGGCGCCTCGGCAACCCGCAAAGGAGATACCCGGGCCGAGCTGGTTGCCGATGCCCAGGTGGCGCTGGCCAACCTCTCTACCGACCTGGAAAGGGCCCCCGCCGTGGGTATCAGCGTGGCCCCCGACCGGCAGTCGCTGGCCGTGCTCTCGGCCATCGACGAGCAAGGCCTGTTCCAGCTTGACGATGAGGGCGAAGCGGTGTGGCAGCGCTGGCACGTCTACTACCTGGAGAATGGCGAATTGCGCAAAGCCTCGGTGAACTGGACGGCGGACCCGGTAACCCGGGCCACGCCCCTCCCCATCGATAGCCTCAATCCTCCCCTGACGGTCGTCGACTACGAGAGCAACGGTCGGGTCATCGCTCGCAACGTCTACAGCATGGACGTGGAGCTGCTGGCCAACGGCAACACCTCGCTCAAGCTCGAGCTGCGCAAGAAGCGCTACGGTCGGCCCGACCCCGAGACCTTCATGCTGCAATCCGTTGTTCGGTCTCGAAACTCTTGAGACCACGGGCCCTGAGCTTGCTCGAAGTCCTGGTCGCCATGGCCATCGTCTCGGTGGGGCTCTTGACGATGATCGGCGTTTACATCAGCGGAATCCAGTTGATGGCACGAGGAGAGCACCTCACCCTCTCGAGCGAAGCGGGACGACGCTTCCTGGAAGAGGTCAAGGCGATGGGATTCGACAGCATTCCTGATGGGAGCTCCCATTTTGACGGCCGGCTGAACGATCCGCTTCACGGCAGCTTCCCCCCGGCACCCTACCCGGCCGATGGACCCTACCGGCTGGAGGTATTGACCGAGCAGCCCGAGCCCAGGCTCAAGGCGGTCACCGTTCGCGTCTTCTACGACGGCGCCAGCCACGTGGCTCTACAGACCTACTTCCGCCCCTGAGGGTTTCAGGTTCTTTTCGGCCGCCCCGGGCAAACTAGGTCGATGATGCTGAAAAATTCTCTCTCCCCGAGGTAGCCGTGGAACGCGCCGTCAGCCTGCTGGGCGTCTTCGCCTTCATCGGCCTGGGCTACGCCTTCTCGGACAACAAAAAGCGCGTGGTCTGGAAGCTGATCTTCTGGGCCACCATCATGCAGTTCGTTTTCGCCCTGCTGGTGCTCAAGACCGAGCCGGGCAAATGGTTCTTCGACGGAGTGCGCCTCTTGATCGACCGCCTGCTGAGCTACACCGCTAAAGGCAGCAGCTTCGTCTTCCAACCCCTCACCGACATGGAGAAATACGGCTTCATCTTTGCCTTCCAGGTGCTGCCCACCATCATCTTCTTCTCTTCCCTGATGAGCGTGCTCTACTACCTGGGCGTGATGCAGAAGGTGGTCGAGGTTATCGCCGCCGTCATGCTGCGCCTGCTGGGCACGAGCGGAGCCGAGACCCTGTGCACCTCGGCCAACATCTTCCTGGGCC
>CAZWUN010000219.1:0-9097 GCA_964637145.1 uncultured Burkholderiales bacterium | reverse complement strand
GCCACCAGCAGGCCGAGCAAGCAGCTGGCCGGAGTGGGGGAGAGGGCCAGCGCCGCCGCCAGGCCCAGAAAGATGGCCAGATCGTGCAGCACGCTGATCAGGTTGTAGCGGCCCAGGCTGCCTGAGGCCAGCACCAGGTTGGAGGCCAGCACGTAGAAGAGCAGGCCAGGCACCAGCAGTCCGGCGATCCAGGCGTCCAAGTTGCCGGTGGAGAAGGCCAGCAGGGCGCTGGCTGCCAGACCCCCACCGCCCCCCAGAACCAGGGATGCCACAGCGGAGTTGCGTGCCAGTTGCGGAAACTGCTCGCGATTGCGGGCTAGTTGGACGGTCTGGCTAACTGGCAGGCCGAGTGCGCAGAACTGGTAGATCGTCAGCGCGAAGGTGTAGAGATAGACGAAGTCGCCCCGACCTTGCGGGCCGAGCTGACGGGCCACCAGCACGTGAGTGAGCGTGACCAGCCCCAGGGCCAGACCTCGGGCCGCGGCCACCCGGACCACGTCGCGCAGAAGGCCGGTCACGCGGTAGAGTTCTTGGTCGGGATCGTTTCAGGCCGTCCGGCTTGAAGAGTCCGACACGACCGGGGTGGCTCCCACCGGCGCTTGTTTGAGCGCATACAGCTGGACCAGGCCGCAGCTCGCGCAGCGGTGAGCTTCCAGCATCCTGGCCTCGCCCACCTCGGTGCTGACTCCGGCGCCCGTGCGCAGACGGTCGAGGACGGACTTCTGGGTGGTCGCCTCCCCGGGGAGCCAGACCGTCGTCCAGGTCGCGAACATTCCGAAATCCGGGATGAATCCAAGCTCCATTTGGCCACCGCAAGAACACTTCATCGTTTCAAGACCCCTTTCGTTGAAGGCGGAAGGGGTTCTCGCTTCGATCAGCTATCCCTTGTTCCATGGTGATTCGCCCCCTGGATCCGAGCTCTTGGGCCGAGCGCGAGCTGGTGGCCCTCCGGATGCGCCTGACCCTCGAGGAGGTGCTCGGAGTCGAGCGCGGACGCGGCCTCTACACGCTCGATTGGCTCCGCGAGCGGGTAAGTTTCCATCTCGAGCACGGGATGATCTTCCTGGCTCAAGACGAGCAGGGGGTTCTTGCCGGGCACACAATCCTCCGGCTGGAGCCCGAGGAAGGCCTGTTTTCGACCACTTACGTGGACCCGGCCTTCCGTCGCCGCTCGGTGGCTCGCCGCCTGGTGGAAAGGGGTGAGAACTGGCTGCGCGAGCAGGGTGCCCGGTTGGCGGCCACCTACACCGACGAGCACAACCACGGGCTTCAGCATTTGTTTCTGAGCCTGGGCTATGAGTTGCAACCCCGGCCGGATGCCTTCGTCCGGCTCTTCAAGCGTCTCGAAACTGGACCAGATTTGTAATGATCTGGTAACATTGGTTTCAGTTTGTTCACCGTGGAGCTATTTTCTTATGCTACCATGGTCGTGATAGGAGCATACAATGGCTTACGATCACATCGAGAGAATCGAAGACACCCAGTCGGTTTCGGGGTTCGCCGACCGGGGTATGGAGCGCCTGAAGTCGCTTCTGCAGCAGCCCAAAGCTCAGTCGGCCGAGCGCGCCGAGGCCCCTCGCGAGGCCACTCAGGCCGCTCCCGCCCGCGAGGCCAGCGAGCCGCGCCAGGACAACGCCGTCAAAGTGACCGCCGCGCCGCCGCCGGTGAACGACACCGTGACGCTGGGCCAGCATGATGAGCAGGACGACAATGGGATGGGCTGGCTCTCGAGCCTGACGCAGAACTACGGCGTCTGACAAGAGCTCGCGACGCATCGAAGCGGCACTCGACGATCGGGTGCCGTTTTTCGTTACGCGAGCACATTCGCTAGCTGTTGTCGAGCAAGCCCGCCAGTGTTTCAAACCTTTTTGGGCCTGCCATGGCAGAATCGAGCTCATGCAGGTCACCCAGGCATCGCCACGCCGTCTCGAAGTCGCCCAGGCCATCCGCAAGAAGGCCGAGCCTCTGGAGGCGCATCTGTCGAGCCCACCCACCCGGGCCGCCTATGACGAGCTCATGGCCGAGGTTCGCACCCTCGAGGGCGCGCCTGGCGAGACGCTGGCCGATGGGCGGCGCATCCTCTCCGAGCAAAGCGCCCACCTGCGCCGCAAGCGCAACCTGCTGATGGCCACGGGCGGCCTGATGGTGGCCGCCGCCGCTGCCACCGCCCTGATGCCCGCCAGCGATCTGGTGGTGGCCGTGCGACTGGCCGGTATGACGGGCGGGGTGGGCACCTTTGTATGGGGCGCCACCATCGGTGATGCGGTCGGCCGCAACGATCGCCTGGCGGGATTTCTGGAAGCCTGGGAAGCGGAGTATCCAAAACTCACCGCGGGCGCACCCGCCGGTGGGGGCACCCTGGTGCGCTCCACCCTCGAGCTGGCGGCGCCCGAGAACATGAAGTCCGAGCTCGTCCAGGTCATGCAGGCTACCGAGGACTACCTGGCTGCCCTGCCGCAAGAGCCCTCGGTGCAGGCAGCCCTGGGGCAGGTGCGCAGCGATCGCGCCGTGATCGAGAAGGCTCCCGGGGAGTCGCTGGAGGGCATGCGCGAGTTGGCCCGCCAGGATACCTTGCGCTCCAACCAGCTGAGCAGGAAGTTCCTGGTGGCCTCGCTGGCGGCCTTTGGGGCCAGCCTGGCCAGCATCGCTTTCCATCTGACCCCCGCGGTCACGCTGGTGACAACCACGGGAGCTGCGGGGCTGGCCGTTCGGGCCGGTACCCTGACCGACCACGAAGCGCGCAACAACTACCTGATCGGCACGGTCAACCGCTGGGAGCTTCAGTTGGACGGCCTCAAGAACGTGGCCCGCAGCGCCCAGGACGTGCAGGGCCTGGCTCAGGGGATGAACGGCCAGGGCTCGGGCGTGGAAGAGCGCGAGTCGCACGTCGTGGTGGGTGGCATCCGGGTGCCCGTGCGGATCAAGAACGCCGCGTCCTGAGACATGCCCCGGTCAGAATCCAGCATGGAGTCGCGGTGATCTGAGCCCCTGGCCCTCCTTTGCAGGGAGGACCCTACCCGAATCGCGAATCATGCTGGTCCGGAGGTGCGGTCATGGCAGACGGGATCAGCAGCGTAGGGGTTTCCAAGTCCCACTTGATGCACGGGGTTCACGCTCAGAACCTCAAGTCGGTGGCCACCAACCTGGCCGACAACGCGGCCGGCGTGACCGACGCCCTGGACAAAGGCGACAAGTCGGCCATGGCCGAGGACCTGGGGGCGCTCAAGCGGGCCGTCTGGGCCCGGGTGCCCGATTCGGGCTCGCCCGACGCCCGCAATCTGGCCCAGATGTCCAACCACACGCTGT
Source organism: uncultured Burkholderiales bacterium (assembly GCA_964637145.1). Lineage (GTDB taxonomy): Bacteria > Vulcanimicrobiota > Xenobia > Xenobiales > QWHO01 > QWHO01. The sequence continues at coordinate 5,791 of CAZWUN010000219.1, read as the reverse complement.
TCATGACCGCCGGAGCCATGCTCGGCCCCGTCGTGGGCGCCGCCGTGACCGACGCCCTGCAGCACAGGCTGCACGAGCTGGTCAGCTCGCCCGAGAATCTGGATCAGTTCGCCAGCAAGCTGGTCGACTTCCACAAGGCCGACCAGGGCATCACGGCCGACCGCTATGACAGCCTCAGCACTCAGGTCACCAGCGCGGTGACCTACGGCGACTCCAAGGTGGGCTCGGCCAACGTCCCCACCGCCCTCTTCATGGCTGGCGTGCTGCTCGAGGCCGACCAGCGCAAGGGACTCTTGCCCGGTCAGGAAGGGACTTAGATCGGGAGGAACACCCGGTAGCTGGTCTTGAGGTGCATCTGCTTCTTGAGCAGGTCGCTGGCCTCGCGGCCGTCGCCCAGGGCGATGGAGATGTGCCCGTAGGGTAGACCCGGCCCTTTGTCCCACACGATGATGGCTCCAGGGGGGAGTTTGTCGATCTCGTTGGGGGCCACCTTCAGCTCGCGGAAGCGAGGGTCGCCCGCCAGCACGGCCGCCTTGGTCCAGGCGTCGCCCCGGGCCACCCCCAGACCGACCGCCCGCAGGGCTTCGCCCACGTCGCGGGCGCACCAGCCGCCGTTGCTGTCGCCATCGGTGGATTCGCGCAGCGCGGCCGCGGCCAGCCGGCGGCTCATCTCGGTGCCGCCCTGGAACTGGGAAGGATCGGCCGCCACCCCGCCGGGGGTGTTGAAGGCGCCTCCGCCCCCGCCACCGCCGCCGCCCGAAGAGCCGCCCACGCCGGGGGAGCCACCCGAGTTAAATCCAGGACTTCCGCTTGCATTGAAGCCGGGACTGCCACCCTGGGCCAGGTTGGCCAGACCGCCCGAGCCGGCCATCAACTGCATGAGCAGGGTCAGCAACTGCATCATCATCTGCTGCTGTCCCATCATCATCTGCTGAAGGTTGGCCATGGCGGCCATCCCTCCGGTGGGGTCGGCCATCAGGCGCTGGTTGGCGGCTCCGAGGCACCCCGGGCAGGAGGGCATCCCGAAGCTGGGGGACTGGCTGGCGGGGCCAGCGGCAAAGAGTTGTGCAAGTGGATCCATACACCGACCTTATCCCACCGGTCCGCCTTTCGACACCCCCGAGAATGTTGCGATTCTGTAATCTGTGTAAACAGAACGTTGCCTGGTAACGCCAGTTTTGCTGCTTCACTCGTTGCGCTCTGGCAGGACTCCTCTGCCTGGAAGAAAAGCTGCCTTTCCATGAAAGGCGTCCTGCTGGCCATGCTCGTCTGCCTGACCTGGCTCGCTGGCTGGGCCGTTCCGGACGTCGAGCCTCCGGACAGCTTTCGCCCGAGCCTGATGCGCTGCCAACAGGCAGGGGTGGCTCAGCGCCTTCGCTTGCCCGGGGCAGCGCGACCGCCCGCCTCCAGGCCGGCCGCAATCATGGTCGCGCCCCCGACCCTTCAGGTCGAGAAGCCCGTTCTCATCGGGCCTCGCGCCCCTCCCGCCTGACCCGGCTCAACTGCCCAATCTCGCAGGGAAGGGTCCGATGACGTACATCCTGATCGCCTCCATGATTGCGCTGAACGCGCTCTACGTGGCCGCTGAGTTCGCTACGGTGGCGGCCCGCACGTTTCGCCTCGAAGCCATGGCTGCTGCCGGCAACAAACGGGCAGCTCAGCTCCTGCCGTATCTGGCCGATGTGCGCTCGCTGGACCGATACGTGGCCGCCTGCCAGATCGGGATTACCGCCTCCAGCTTGTTGCTGGGCGCTTTCGGGCAGGGGGCCCTGACGGGGGCGCTGCACACGTATCTTGCTCGTTTCGGGCTGGAAGGGAAGTTGCTGGAGTCCCTGGCCGCCGGGCTGGTTCTCCTGGGTCTTACCGGCCTTCAGGTGGTCCTCGGCGAGCTGGTGCCCAAGGCGGTGGCCCTGCGCTTCCCGGAGTCGGTGGCCCTGGCCCTCACCTGGCCGATGATCGCCTCGCTCTGGCTCTATGCCTGGTTCATCAAGGTTCTCAACGGCACCGGCGAGATTTTCCTGCGCTGGCTGGGCGTGGTCGCCCACGGCCACCGCCACGTGCACTCGCCCGAGGAGCTCGAGCGCATGCTGGCTCACGGCGTGCGGGCTGGAACCCTCGAGCGGGGAGAGCATGACCGGCTGCGGCGGGTATTCCACTTCAGCGAGCGAGTGCTCAACGAGGTGATGGTGCCGCGCACCCGCATCCACGGCCTGGCCCTGGGAAGCGACTGGGAGATCGTGGACGAGGTGCTGGCCAGCCACGGCTACTCGCGTTACCCGATCTACGAGCGCGACCTCGACCACATTAAGGGCCTGGTGCATGTAAAGGACCTGGCTCTGTTGTCCCGAGACCGTCCTCCTGACCTCTTGCGGGCCTCGCGAGCGATGCCGGTTCTGCCGGGTTCGCTGGGACTCACCCTGGCCCTGGAGAGACTGCGGCGAGCGCGGGCCCAGATGGCCGTGGTGCTGGACGAGTACGGCGGCACCGAAGGCCTGGTCACGATGGAGGACCTGATCGAAGAGATCGTGGGAGAGATTCACGACGAGTCGGATCCTGCCCGCCCCTCGCAGGAGACCCTGGAGGGTGGAGCCCGCCTGATTCGTGGCGAGAGCTTGCTGGAGGACCTTGCTCAGGAGCTTGGCCTGCGGACCGAGCTCCCCGACGTGAACACGCTGGGCGGGCTGGTCATGCACCACCTGGGGCGTCGGCCCGAGGTGGGCGATCGGGTGGAGGTGGACGACCTCGAGCTCATCGTGCGCGAGACGCGCGGGGCTCGCATCGTGCGCGTGGAGGTGCGCTGCCGTGCTTGAGGCTTTGCTGGTGGCGGCCGTGTGCGCCTTGCTGATCGTCCTCAACGGGCTCTTCGTGGCGGCCGAATTCTCCATCATCTCGGTGCCGCGCACGCTGCTCGAGCAGGAGGCGGAGGCTGGCAAGTCCTGGGCTCGCCGCCTCCTGGCCATCGTCTCCAACACGGCCAGCCAGGACCGCTTCATCGCCATCGCCCAGGTGGGCATCACCCTGGCCAGCCTGGGATTGGGCATGTACGGCGAGCACTCGCTGGCCAGCGGACTCTATCCCTACCTGACGGGCCTGGGAGGGCTGCAGGAGGGAGCCGCCCACACTCTGGCAACCCTGCTGTCGCTGTTCTTCCTCACCTTCTGGCACATCGTGGTGGGGGAGATGATCCCCAAGAGCCTGGCCCTGCAATTCCCGGTGGCCACGGCCACCACGCTGGCCGCGCCCATGCGGTTGTGCGGCACGCTGCTCGCCCCCCTGGTGTTCGTGCTCAACCAGCTGGGCAACCTGGTGCTGCGCATCCTCCGCCTTCCCATCTCTCAGGACACGGCCCTGGTGTACTCGGCCGAGGAGATGCGCCTGGTCTTCGACGAGAGCCACGATGGAGGGCTGCTCGACGACCAGGAGCACTGGCTCCTGAGGCGAGTGATGACCTGGGGTCAGAAGCGGGCCGAGCAGGTGATGGTGCCGTGGGACCGGGTACAGACTCTGGCGGCCGGAGTGACACGCGAGGAGGCGGTGCGAGTGGCTCGGCAGGAGCAGTATTCTCGCTATCCGCTGTTGGAGAACGGCCGGGTCGTAGGCGTGCTGTTGCTCAAGGACCTGGTTCGACGGCCGCAGGCCCATCCGCAGGAGGTGCAGCGCCCGGCCCTGACGGTTTCCCCCGAGATGCCCCTGGACGAAGCTTTCGAGCGGCTGCGCGAAGCGCGCACCTACCTGGCCCTGGTGGTGGGCGCCCGGGGAGAGCCGCTGGGGCTGATCACCATCGAGGACCTGCTCGAGGAGTTGTTCGGCGAGCTGCAAGACGAGTTTGACGCCGACGAGCGCCTGCCCCTCGAGCCCCGGCCCGATGGCTGGAGCGTAGCCGGCAGCGTGGCTCGCGAGGACCTGGCCCAGATCGGCCCCGTGCCGGACTCTGGAACGCACACCGTGGACGAATGGATCCGCGAGTTGCTCGGTCGCGAGCCTCGACCGGGGGATCGGGTGGAGCAGGACGGCCTGCTTGTCGAGGTGGAGCAGGTCGCTGAGGGCAAGGTGGTGCGGGCTCGCGTCCGGCCGGGCTCCTAGGCTGCGCTCAGCTGAGCCAGGTCGGGCGTGCCCCGCAGGTTGGACAGGTACTGGCCCTCGATCCCACCGGTGAACTCGCCTCCGGTGCGCCAGAAGCGATCCTGCCCCCGGCCGTCCTGGCCCAGGTAGATCACGTTCCAGCCCTGGTTCTCGGTGGTGGTGTCGCCGGGGTTCTCGAAGTAGCGCAGCTCGCCCGGCTGCAGCCGGTCGCTGGTGGGGTCGAAGGCCCCCAGCTCGGCCCCCGCCCCATAATCGACCGAGGGCCCCGCGCTGATGCGCCAGGCGCCGCTGTCCTGGTTGCCGTCCACGCTGTCGTGGTGGCCGAACAGGAACAGGTCGGAGTGAGAGCGGTCGAACGCCTCCGAGCCCACCGTGTCCAGCTCGCCTTTCAGGCTGACGGCCCGCACGGCGGTGGCGCAGTCGAAGGCGTAGCTCTGGCGGTTGAGGTAGAGGTCCTGGACGGCTCCGGAGGGATCGGCGCCGGGCTTGAGCTCGAGCACACGTTGGGTCTGGCCGTCCAGCTCGCGCGAGCCCATCTGCCAGTAGTCGCTTGGCCCGAGCAAGAGCGGGGTGGGGCTGGCCTCGAAGGCCCAGCCGTCCCCGGCCTGCTCGGCGGCCCGCACGACGTTGGCCCGGTACTGTTGGTCGAGGTCGGTCGGCGCTGGGGGCTGGGTCGGGCCGGCCACGGGGGGAGCGGGAGGGGTTGGAGTGGGTCGCTCGGTGGGCCCGGCCACGGGCGGTTGCTCGGGGGGTGTCGGTCGCTCGGTGGGGCCGGCTACGGGCGGTTGCTCGCGGGGTGGGGCCGGTCGCTCGGTGGGCCCGGCCACGGGCGGTTGCTCGCGGGGTGGAGCCGGTCGCTCTGTGGGCCCGGCCACGGGAGGAGAGGGCGCGGGGCGCTCGGGGGTTGGAGTGGGTCGCTCGGTCGGCCTGGCCACGGGAGGAGTGGGAGCGGGGCGCTCGGTCGGGCCCGCCCCGGGAGCCGGTGCCGGGCGCTCCGCCTTTGGAGCCGGCGAGGCCTGCTCGCGGGGACCGAGCCCCTCCAGCCAGGAGAAGCGCGGACCCTCCTCCCGGGCCGCCGGGCCTTCCTCCCGGCCGGCAAGCCGGGAGAAGAGCTGTCCGAGCCGGTCAGCCAGCAGCAGTCGCAGGTCCGGGCCCCGATGGCCGTCCTGGTGGTTGTGCCCCCAGGACGGTTGGTGCGCTCTCGAGCCACAGCGCCGGGCCCGCTCGGTCTCGCCTCCACGGGCGAAGGAAAAATCCATCCAGTTCAGGCCGTGCATCTGTCCTCCTCAAACCCGCTGGAAGCTCGAGCTCATGTCGTCGCGGTTGATCTGGCTGACGTTGAGCGAGGTGATGCCATGCTCGGCGACCGACTTGAGCTCGCCTTCCTGGGTGACGCCATCGGCGTTGCCGTCCTTCCAGACCGACAGTCCCTGCAGCTCCTGCCCGTTCACCACCCCGTCCTTGTTCTTGTCGAAGTGCTGGGCCAGCTTCTGGTAGCCGTCCTCGAACTTCTTGCTGCCATCCACGTCGAAATTGCCGAACAGCTCCTTGCCCGAGTTGATCTTGCCGTCGCCATTGACGTCCCAGGCCAGCAGCCCGTCGCCGCCGTCTTTGGCCAGCCACTCGGTTTTCTCGCGCGTTTCCTGGCGGCCGTAGTGCCACATCCCATCCGCCTTCAGCTCGCCCTCGGGCAGCTTGTCGGTCAGGC
>CAZWUN010000218.1:0-9146 GCA_964637145.1 uncultured Burkholderiales bacterium | reverse complement strand
AGCAGGCCCAGGGCCATCCCGAGCCGCGCTCAGACCTCTACTCGCTGGCGGTCACTCTCAACCACCTGCTCACCGGCAACCAGCCCGCCCCCTTCGAGGTCAAGCTGCTCCAGGAGACCCGGCCCGATCTTCCCCCTCGCCTGATCGCCGCCCTGGACCGGGCCTGTAGCTTTGCCGCCGCCGACCGCCAGGCCAGCCTGAGCGAGTTTCGCGGCGAATTGGAGGCCTGCCTCAACGAGATGGGTAGCGGGCTGCCCGACCAGACCGTGCGGCCGGACTACTTCCTGGAGGCCAGCGGAACCTACACCGAGGAGGTCGAGGCTCCGCCCGCTCCCGCGGTCAGCGAGCGCATCTCCAGCTACAACTGGCTCGACCAGGCCCTGTTGGCCCAGGGCCCGGCCGCCCGCCCCGACTCGCGCAGCCAGGCCTGTGCCGAGCCCGCTGAAGAAGAAGAAGACGAATCGAGCGGCGTACAGCGCTGGGTGGCCGCGGCCAAGACGCGCCAGGTTCCCGGACGCCGGGATACCGTCCCCGTGCCCGGGCAACACTCCTTCCGGGTGGTGGAGGAAGAAGACGACCTGGAGTTCATCCGCAACCTCAAGTCGGCTCGCCCGCCCGTCTACACCCACCCGGTGGTGATCTTCCTGGTGCTGGTGGTGGTGACCGCCGGGCTGATGCGCTACCTGGAGGGACGTAGCGAGCAGCTTCGCATCGCCCTGGCCGCCCGACTGGACGTGGGGGGGCCCTCGGTGGCCCGCGAGGGGGTCCGCGCCGGGGCCGGAGGCACGCTCGACCTGGTGGCCGGACAGGACACGCCAGCCCTGGTGGTCTACTCTCCCCTCAAGCCGGTGACCGAGCTCTCCTTCACCATGTCCATCGAGCAGGGCGACCCGGACCTCGTGGTCTACCTGGGCGAATCGCGCCCGGAAGCGTCCAACTCGCTGCGACGCAGCACCGGAGCGGCCCTGTGGCTTCGTTTTGACCCGGCCGAGCTGGATTACCAGGCCGGCCTGGCTCCGGCCATGCGGATGCTGGCCCCCGACGCGCGCCATCCGGGCATGTTCTTTCAGCTCGCTCCCCCGAGCGAGTTCCGCAGGCCTCCCTCGGGAAAGACTTTCTTCGTGCGGCTCATCCTGCTCGACAGGGGCCGTTTGGAAGCCCGCCTGGGCAGCCTGGCCCTCTCGATCCCGGTGTCCACCGAAGTGCCCACGTTCGGGGTCTACGTGCTGGGGCAGGGACGGGTCAACCTGCGCGATCTGAAGGTCGTGCGATGAGGCCGCCCCGAGGCCTGAAGTGGTTGGTCGCCCTGCTGGCGACGATTTTCCTGGTGATCGTGCTGGACAAGTGGAGCCACAACTGGCACATGGTCACCAGGGACACCCAGGGCCGCGAGTACTACGTGGCCCTGCGGAGCGTGCAGCGAGAGGGGATGAAGGTGCGCTTCACCCTGCTGCGGCGCGATCCCGCCGCGAGCTGGTGGAATCGATCCACCACCAGGCGCTTTGAGCTCGACTACGGCAAGCACCTGCTGACACCGCTCGAGGGCGACCGGACCCTGGAGCCGATCGCTCCCGGCAGCGTGGCCGAGCAGCTGTTCAAGGAGCTGGACACGCTGCGATAACGGGTAGCGGCCCGGTCCGGTCCAAACCTTTACCTCGCCGGGCGGGACTGCGGGGATTTCAGCCCCGGAAACATCCAGAACCAAGTGCCCGAGCTTTCGGCCTTAGGGCAGAAGCGTCATTCCCGCCAGTGCCGCCACGCTGCGTTGACGCGTGTCCGCGGATACCAACGCATCGGCGCTCTCCGCGAGGGCCACGCCGACGTGGAGAGCATCCAGAGTTCGAATCGGAGTCGGGGGTTGACTTGCATAGGCGGTGGTTAAAACCTTCTCCGCTTCACGGAAGGACCCTGGCCCTACCGGCAAGATCTGGAATGCGCCCCCGTACACCTCGGTCACGAACTGGGCATGGAGCAAGCTCGCGTGACCGGCCGGCAACTCGCCGCTCAATTCCTTGCGATGAAGCGCGGCAAGTAACTCTACTCGGACCAAATCAGAAACGGCGGGAATTGTTGGCGCCTGAGCAGCCAGGTTGAGGAAATCGTCGCTGTCGGTTTCGGCAACGTACAACTTGACCAGGGCGGAAGTGTCCCAGTAGTTCACAGGCGTTCGAGTCGGTCTTCGTCAATTGCCTCCTGCATCGTGCCGGCGGGCAAAGCTTGCTGCTTGGCGAGTTGGGCTCGACGCTCGTCAATCCAGGCGGCCTTACTCGCGTACGGAACTTCGGGTACCGCGCGAGTAAGGCGAGCCTTAACCCTTCCCCTTACCGTAATCAGGACATCTTCCCCGCCGCTGGCAATCTCCACGAGTTCTGACAGGCGAGCTTTGCTACTTCGTAGATTTACTATCATGAGACCATTGTAGTCCCATTCTCGGACGCGGTCAACTGAACAGCGGAACAGATACGTTATCGACCGAACCTTCCTGGAGACCGCCCACTCAACCGGGGCCGATTTCTCCCTGCTGGTCGCGGGAAAGCCCCGCACTCGAGCAGTGAGCGCAGCAGAGGACAGTCGCGGTTCTTTGCGGGGCCGCCAGCGCGAGTGGAGCAATTCGTCAGGAGCATCCCGAGGAGCGCAGGCCCACGTGGGGAGGGCAGCACGGCTGTGCAGGCCGCCTTGCGTAACATCCCGGCAACAATGGTCACAATCTGGCAACCAATTCCCCCCTGCCCAAAGGCCTTTCGTGGGCTATCCTGAGAGCAGACCAGCCAGTCAGGGAGGAACCATGGACGCACTCTGGGCCCTTCAAGCCGCCAACGGAATGAACGCCGGAGGCTGCTGCTCATGCAGCGGGCCGATGCTGGGCAACCTGGGAGCGGCCCAGAACCGCCTGATGATGAATCCGATGTCACCCATGGCCGGCATGGATCCGATGATGCAGATGATGAACCAGCAGATGATGCTGACCCAGTACCTGTTCGGGCTGCTCATGGGGCTGATGGTGGGGCGGATGGCCGGCAACGGCATGATGCCCGGGATGGAAGGCCTGCTCGGCGGCGGCCCGCTCGGCGGCATCGGCGGCGGCGGTGGTCCCCTGGGTGGTGGCGGCTCGGCGGGGGGCGGCGGGGGAGTCAACACGGGGGGTGGCGGAGCCCCCATCCCGACCGGCCCTGTGGCGCCCGGCGTGGAGGGTATGTTGGACAAGGCCCGCTCCATGATCGGCATGCACGAGAACCGCGACACTTCGGCCATCCAGTCGGTGACCGGCAAGAGCGGCATCAATCCCGCCTCGACGCCCTGGTGCGCCGCCTGGGCCATGAACCTGCTCAAGGATCACGGGGTGCTCAACCTGGATGGGCTCTCCAACCGCAACTACTGCCCCACCATCAAGAGTTGGGCCCAGAACAAGGGCATCTGGGGCAATCGCGGCCAGTACAATCCCAAGCCGGGCGACGCCATCCTGTTCGACTGGCAGGGCGACGGCACAGTGGACCACATCGGCATCGTGGAGAGCGTGAACGGTGGCAAGGTGACCACCATCGAGGGCAACTCCTCCGACTCGGTCAAGCGCAACTCTTACGACATTGGCTCGAGCAAGATCAGCGGCTACGTGATCACCGGCACGGGCAAGTAGAGCGCGTCGCCCAGTTCGGACGGCTAGTGCTGCCGGGAACTGCGAAGGAAAGTAACCCGCGGTCAATGAGCCATCCATCATTGACACATAACCTGTGCGCACTTATCCTGGGTTTATGAACTTGACGTTGTCCGTTGATGAGCACATCGTTGCCAGAGCCCGCAAGGCCTCAGAAGCCAGGGGGAAGAGCTTGAACCAGGTTCTGCGCGAGTATTTAGAGGAGTTGGCCGGGCTGCGCGATCCTCGGGACGTGGTTGAGGAATTGAAGCAGTCGTGGAAGGACGAGCCTGGACACTCCGGCGGTTGGAGGTTCAACCGCAAGGAGTTGCATGACCGCACGAACCTTTCTTGACGCGAACATCCTGGTCTACGCAGACGACAACGACGTATCCTCCAAGCAGGCTCGTGCACAGGAGCTCATCGAGTCCGCCCTTCTGACCAGGCGGGGTGTCGTTTCCACGCAGGTCCTCGGGGAGTATTTCTGTGCCACCACGCGCAAGCTAAAGACTTCGCCCCTGACCGCTGGCATCCGGGTGGATCTGTTCCGCACCCTAGAGGTGGTCCTCATTCAGCCGGAGGACGTGGCTGCGGCCATCGACCTGGTTCGACTGCGTTCCATCTCGTACAGGGACGCACTCATCGTTCGGTCTGCCTTGCGGGCTGGATGTCGATTTCTGATGACCGAAGACCTGAATGCCGGTGAGCGCGTGAACGGGCTCGAAATCGTCAATCCCTTTGTCTAGCCTCACCGCCCGACCTCCGATGGCCCGGGGAGAGGCTCGGTCAGTCATCCCAGAAAAGAGCCTCGGTTCGCAGGGCAACGTCAGTTGACGGCACACCCTCTCAGCCCTTAAGCTGAGCACATCCTGTCCACGAAAGGAGAGCCGCCATGCAAGCCTGTCATCCTCTGGCCACGCCATTTGCGTTCGGGCGGCTCGCGCGTTACTGAGCCGGCTCCCGAACGACCCACGTTCGAATCAAAGGAGTTACGGTCTTGAAAATCTTCACCCGGCGCAAGATGCGCTCGATCCACAAAGGCATGGAGGAGCGCAAAGAGCGCGCCATGCGTCACCGGAACACCAAGCAGGACGGCCGCGTTCGCCAGAGCGTTGTGCGGATGCTCTGCCCAAACCTCGACCGGCTCGTCGTGGTCGGCTCGCTCAAAGAGCCACCTCTCAAAACCGGTCTCATCGACCGATTTCTGGCCCTGGCCGAGCTCGAACGCTTGGAAGCGCTCATCGTCCTCAACAAGCTCGACCTCGATCGCGAGGAGGCCGAGCGAACCGCCCGGCTCTACCGGCAGCTAGGGTATCCCGTCGTCTGCACCTCGACCCTCACGGGCGAGGGGATCGACGAGCTGAAGGCGCGTCTGCACGGCCGCAGCGCCCTGGCGGGACACTCCGGCGTCGGCAAGAGTAGTCTCCTGGGGGCGCTGGCCCCCGAGGTCGCTCCCCAGATCGGGGAGGTCAGCCAGTCGACCCGGAAAGGACAGCACACCACCACCTCCGTGCGACTCTACCGCCTGGACTGGGGTGAGCTCTTCGACCTGCCCGGCCTCAAGCTGGCCCCGCTTGACTGCCAGCCACGCGAACTGGCCCGGCTGTTCGTCGAGCTGGGCGCCTGCCGGTGCCGGTTCTCCGACTGCCTCCACCGGGACGAGCCCGGCTGCGGTGTGCGGGAAGCCGCGCGAGAGGGGGCTATCGATCCGGAGCGCTACGCGTCCTACTTGCGGGTCCTGGCTTCCCTGGAGTAAGTCCCGCGGTCACGCCAGTGAGGGCGAGACAATCCCGCTGGCCAGGCCCACCGCCACACCGAGGGCGGCGCTGAGGAGGGCCGCCTTTTCGGGTCTCATGGCGCTGTGGATCAGCTCCTGCTTCTTGACCAGACCCACGGGGCGGTGCTCGATGGTGGGAAGTGCGTAGTGAAGCCGGCCCTTCCCTTTGGTGTAAGGCTCGTCCAGCGTCGCCCGGCGATAGCCGGTCATCACCGGCAGGGTCACCTTCTCCTCGCGGGTGATCACGCTGACCGAGTCGTTGCGGGCGCTCCAGCCTCCCAGCGCACCGCCCAGGGTCAGGGCCGTCAGGCCGGCGGCGAGAGCCCCCGGCAGCCCGCCGGTCAGCCCTCCCACCGTGGCCGCCGTGGCGGCGCTCAGGAGGCCGCAACCGAGGGCCCGAGCCGAGGGGCTATAAGGCTCGGCCTGCACCTGCTCGCTGCTGCGCAGGATGCGGATGCCTCCCCCGGCGTCCAGCTCGGGTGCCAGCTCGTAGACATCGGTCTGGCCGTTGTCGGCCGGAGGCACGTTGGGCACGAAGGGGCGGTCTTTGACGTAGGCGTCGGCGGGGATGCGGCCCAGCAGCTGACGGCTCATCACGGGGCTTTCCTGCGTGAGGGTGTAGTTGGCCACGAAGCCAGTGTAGCGGCTGGCTACCAGAGAGAGTTTAGAAGATTGTTACCTATTCCACCACGGGCAGCTTGCCGCTCTCCTGGAGAACCCTGCCGATGGAGGGCGTGGCACCGTTCACGATCAGCACGCGAAGGCGGGGCACGGGGCCCTGCTCACTGTAAAGAAAGCCGTCCTCATCCAGCTCGAGCGCGTCCGAAGCGGGAATGTCGCCATAGGTGTTGACCAGATAGGTGCCCGGGGGGAGCTTGACCACCTGCTCGTCGGCCGCGAACTGGGTGTAGGGGCCGCCCCGGGGGCGAAAGCGCAAGGTCACCCGGGCCCGGGGAGTGGTGGCCGCCTTGAGCTGGGCCTCCTTGCGAGCCGCCGCCAGGCTGCGCGAGACCACCTCCGCCTGGGGGGTCACGTGCACGTGGTAGGGCAGGTCGATGCGGGTCACCATCAAATAGAGCACCAGGCCGGTGATCCATAACGCGAGCACGATCTGAAGGGGAGAGAGCGGAGGGCGCTCGCGGAGCATCCCTGGGGAATTCCCCTACCCCGCTTGCCGACCCTGCAGGCCAGTGGGATAATAGGCGGGTGCTGGACCCCGAATCCCCCCTGCCCGAGCATCTGCAAGGTTTGAGCTTCGAAGAGCTGGCCAACCTGGCCGACGCCTGGGCCGACATGGGCGACAAGCACAACTGGACCGAGGATACCCGCCGCGAGGCCCGCGAGATGGCCAGAAAGCTGCGCGAGCAGGCGGCCCGGATGCGCGCCATCATGCTGCTGCGAGCGGCCCGCGAGGCCTTCGACAGCCCGCCCCGGGAGACTTGATGAGCTTGCTGCTGTATTCCGAGTCAGCTGGACTGGGAGAGCTGCGTTTCAACGATCCCGAGCGGCTCAACGCCATGGGCGAGGAGATGGCCGGGGCCATGCGCGAGATGCTGGGGGTGCTGCGCTCGGCCCCGCCCCGGACCCTGATCCTGTGCGGCCAGGGACGCGCCTTCTCGGCCGGAGGCGATCTGACGATGCTGGAGCGCAAGCGTTCTCTGGGTCGAGAAGAGAATCGCCGCCTGATGCTGGAGTTCTACGCCTCCTTTCTGGGCCTGCTGGAGCTCGAGGTGCCGCTGATCGCCGCCCTGCACGGCCACGCCGTGGGAGCCGGGATGGTGCTGGCCACGGCCTGCGACCTGCGGGTGGCCGATCCCGAGGCTCGCTTCTCCTTCCCGTTCGCCCGCCTGGGCCTGCACCCGGGCATGGGATCCACCTACTTTCTGCCCCGCCTGATCGGCCCCGGTGCGGCCCGAGAGCTGCTCCTGACGGGTGCCATGGTGGATGCGCCCCGGGCGCTGTCCCTGGGCCTGGTCAACCAGATCTCCGAGCCCGGCCAGGTGCTCGAGCTGGCCAACGCTCTGGCGAGGGCCATCTTGAAGGGCGCCCCCGAGGCGGTGCGCGACACCCTCATCACCCTGCGCGGACCGCGCGAGGAGCTGACCCGGGCGCTGGAGCGCGAAGCCGCCTGCCAGGCCGACAGCTACGCCCGCCCCGAGTTCGCGGAAGGCCTCCGGGCAGCCCTGGAGAAGCGGTCCTGAGCTTACTGTTCTCGAGGAGGCCCCGATGAAGTTCCGCTCCGTGATCCTGGCCGCAGCCGCCATAGTGACCCTGCTTGGCGGGGTGCGCGCCGACGAAGGCGACTGGGCGGTGGCGGTCGTGCATCCCACCGCCGGACAGAAAGCCGAGGGGGTGGTGTGGTTCGTCCAGAGCGGCGACACGGTGAAGGTGGTGGCCGACATCGAGGGCCTGACGCCCAACTCCAGGCATGGGTTCCACATCCACGAGTGGGGCGACTGCACCGATCCCGCCGCCAAGAGCGCGGGCTCACACTACAATCCGGAGGGACACCAGCACGCCGGCCCCGGCGCCGAGATGCACCACGCCGGCGACCTGGGCAACCTGGAAGCGGACGACAAGGGCAAGGCCCACCTGGAGCTGGTGCTACACGACGTGACCGTGCGCGGGGGCAAGAACCCCATCCTGGGCCGCTCGGTCATCGTGCACGCCAAGGCCGACGACCTGAAGACCCAGCCCACCGGCGACTCGGGCGACCGCATCGGCTGCGGCGTGATCGGGTTGGCCCAGCCTCGCAAGTCGAGTCCGTGATCTACTGGCTCTTGCTGCTGGCCCTGCTGGGGTGCGCGCCTTCGGCCCCGCCCCCGCCTTCTGTGTCCGCGGAGGAGCAGCGTGCGGTGGCCACCGCACGCCAGCGCCTGCCCGAGTTCCGGGCGGCCTTTCAGAGCCGCCAACCCGGGCACAGCTACCTGGTCAAGGTGCCCTTCACCCAGGGCCAGTTCACCGAGCTGATGTGGGTGCGGGTCCAGGAGCTGGACGAGCGCTCGCTGCGCGGCACGCTGGAGAACGCCCCGGTGGAGGTGCGCACGGCGCAGCAGGGGCAGTCGGTGACGGTGCAGCTGGATCAGGTGGAGGACTGGCTGGTGCAGGACGCGGCCGGCAAGCAGGTGGCCGGCGGGTTCACGCTGGAGCTCCTGCAGGAGTGACCTGAGCCTCTTCAGGCGTGCTCGAGGGCCAGCTGCCGCAGCAGGTCGGGCAACAGGGCCTCGTGCTCGGCCACCAGCCTGGGGTCGGCCGTCTTCCAGGGCCCCACCACCAGCAGGTGATCGAGGCCCAGCGCCAGGAGCGCGCGCAGACGGTCGAGGCAGTGCTGGGCGTCTCCCACCACGGCGAAGCGCTCCACGAAGTCGTCCGGCAACGGAAGGGGGGCCTGACCGGAGCGGTAGGCCAGGTCGGCGCGGTCGAGCAACTGGCACTCCTCCGGGCTGAGCAGACCGCTCACGCGCCTGGCCGCTCCCGCGAACTGGGCAAAGAGCTCGACATTCCCACGCACCAGCTCGCGCCCTCCCGCACCCAGACCCAGCAACACCACCAGCCCCACCGGGGTCGCGCCGGCCAGCTTCCTGGCCCACTCCACCCAGTTCGGCTCAGCCCCCACCGCCAGGGTGATCTGCTCGGCGCAGGCCGTCCCCAACGCGATGGCGCGCGGCCCTGAGGCAAAGAGGGAGAGGGGCACCTTGCGCCGCCCCGCCAGCCAGACGATCGGGCTCGGGCCCACCG
>CAZWUN010000217.1:0-9167 GCA_964637145.1 uncultured Burkholderiales bacterium | reverse complement strand
TGCTACCCCTGTCCGTTTCGGCTCGGACAGCCCGTCTCCAGCACTTTCCCGGAGATTGCTTCCTTTGCTTTCTCGCGGCGTTAGCTCCGCGGCATCGCTCAGGTCAGGATGCTACCCCTGTCCGTATCGGCTCGGACAGCCCGTCTCCGGTTAGTTTCCCGGAGATTGCTTCCTTTGCTTTCTCGCGGCGTCAGCTCCGCGGCATCGCTCAGGTTGGGATGCTACCCCTGTCCGTTTCGGCTCGGACAGCCCGTCTCCAGCACTTTCCCGGAGAATGCTTCCATTCGTTTTCGCGGCGTGAGCTCCGCGGCGTGACTCAGGTTTGCACGCCACCCGGCCGGTCTTTCGAGCCTGGCCGTGCCCTTTACTTACGCGGCCTGGGCCCCGCGGCATCGCTTGGTCTGGATGCTACCCCTGTCCGTATCGGTATCCGACAGTCCGCCGGTTCTTTCGCTTCCCGGTGCGCTGACCTCTATCGTTCGAGTCAGAACGCTGGTCTTTCTCCGACCAGGGGCAAGCCCATCAGGGCTTGTTCGGTTCCCACCTCTCCGAACGCTCCGAGCTCTTCTGGACCCGCTTCAACGGTGGCTAGCTCACCTCCGCGAGTCGCTATCGGCTCGGCCCCTCTGTAACCGTATCGCAGTCAGAGCTTCTGCGGCGTGACTCAGGTCTGCACGCAACCCCTTCGGAATTCCTCCGAAGCCTCGGTCTTCGCTCTCCGAGTGCGTCCCGAAAAATCCTTTCGGGATTTCGGCTCTCCGCTTGCCGAGTGCGGCGTAACCGGGCTTTGCGGTCCCGGTTTCGCGCCGGCATCGCTGCCGACCGGCGGACTATGCCACCTTTTGGAGAAGCTGTCAACTCCGAAAATTTGTTCGATTCGCGAAAGGTCAAAAAAAACGCCCGCCAGGGGGTGCAGGGCGAGCTCACGAGGGACTCCGTATGGGTTCGGTCAGAATCGAGCTTGCTGAAAGAACTTGGCGTAGGGGTTTCCGCTGGGGGCGGCCAGATGCCCCAGGGGAGCCATCACCCGCTGCTTGAGGGTGGCCACCGCGCCCATCACCTGGAGATCGGCCGGAGCCACATCGGAACCGAAGTTGCGCAGTCCGGCCGGCAGTCCCCCGATGGCTACCGCGCCCACCGGCACGTTGGCCAGCGCCGGACGGGTCAGGGGGCGCGACTCGGAAGCGACCCGCACCTCGAACTCTGGAACCGGAGCCAGTTGCGGCTTGTTCTCGCGGGCTGGAGGGAGATCGAGGCCACTGGCCGCGGGCAGCATGAAGGGGATGCTCATTCCGACCATTGCGTGGCGCTCCTTTCTCCGGGTTGACTACAGGATATCCCACCGGCTGCTCTGGAGTTCACCGAAAACGTGTTAAGGGAGTGTAATCAGTGTTAACAGATGATGAACTTTCGCGCACGCCAGATGAACCGGCTTTCTGGTAACAAGCGGGAAACCCGTGTGAGCCCCGATACGGCTACGATTGGCTCAATCCACCAGACAAGGGGTTTTTGATGCAGATCGAGTCTCCCACCCGAGCACAAGCTGTCACCGCCCTTCGAGCCCGCAGCGCCGAGTTGATCCGCCAGGGAGACATGCGCGCGGCCGAGGGAGTGCAGCGCGATCTTGTCTCGATTTCCGGAGCCAGAGGGGAAACGCTCTACGACATGCACCGGTACGCCAGCCAGAAGGCCAGCATCCGGTTCCCGGAGGACGACAACCTGGCCGACGCGATGACCTGGAATCCGGGGCTCATGCTCGGGACCATCGTGGGAGGGGTAGGAGGGGTCATCGCGGTGGCCGGGGGGCTGGCCACTGGGACCCCGGTTGCGGTCGGGGTGGGCGTGGCTCTGCTGGGCTCGGTGGGAGGTGGCGTTCTGTGGCTCAAGCATCGGATCGACCAGCGCAACGAGGGGAACAACGTGCTGCAGGCCATCGAGAACAACCAGGCCTATATCCGCGGCTATACTCCGGCGGCTGCCCCGCCCGAGGTGCAGATCGACCGCAAGGTCTTTCTGGCCGCCCTCCAGGGTCAGGAGGCGCGGTTGGCCTCGGCCGGCAACTATGCCCGCGCCGGCGAGATGCGCAAGGTGCACGAGTCGCTCTCCCAACTCGAGGGCAAGACGGTAGAGGAGCTATTCCAGAGCCTGATCGCGAGCAACAACCGGGAAGTGCTCGACCTGGTGCAGGGCCGCCTGAGCACCGACATCGCCCAGAGCATCGAGACCCTGGCCGAGGTCAGCAAGCTGGTGGGGCCCCAGGGCCAGACCCTGGTGCGCGAAGACGGTGACTCCCTGGTCATCGGCGGGGTGGTGCTGAAGAAACGGGCCGAGGCCGCGGCCGCCTGAGCCGGATCCTCCTGGCCCTGCTGTTGCTGGCCCGGGTGGCCCTGGCCCAGCCAGCCGACCTGGTCTTGCGAGACGCGCGCGTCTATCCCCTGGATGGCCCTCCCACCGAGGCCGTGGCCGTGCGCGCCGGGCGCATCGTCTACGTGGGCCCCAACTCGGGGATCGAGGCCTTCACCGGACCCGGGACCCGGGTGCTCAGCCTGCCCGGCCGCATGGTGCTGCCCGCCTTTCACGACTGCCACGTCCACCCGCTCGAGGGCGGCGTGGAGCTGGGGCGGTTGCTGCTGGACAGCTCGGCCACCTCCCCCCAGGTCTGGCTCGACCGGCTAGAAGCTTACGCCCGCGAGCATCCCGATAAGGGCTGGATCGTAGGAGGAGGCTGGGCCAACCCGATCTTTCCCGAGGGCAATCCCAGCCGCAAGTTGCTCGACGCCGTGGTCAGCGACCGGCCGGTCTACCTGGTCACCGCCGACGGCCACTCGGCCTGGCTCAACAGCGCCGCTCTGGCCGCGGCCGGCATCACCCGCGAGACGCCCGACCCGCCCGGAGGACGCATCGAGCGCGAGAGCGACGGCACACCCGGAGGCACGCTGCGCGAGAGCGCCCTGGAGCTGGTGGCCCCGCACCTTCCTCCCACCACTCCCGAGGAGCGCCAGGAGGGTCTGCGCAGGGCCCTGGCCATGGCCCACGGCTTCGGCATCACCACCCTGCACGAGGCCCACGCCCGCGACGAGGCCGACCTGGCCGCCTATGCCGCCCTGGAGGCGCGCGGAGAGCTGAAGGCCCGCATCATCGCCGCTCTGCACACCGAGCCGGGTCAGGGAGCCGGCCAGGTACACGAGCTGATCGCCCTGCGCAAGCGCTATCTGAGCCGACGTCTGCGCCCCACGGCCGCTAAGATCTTTGCCGACGGGGTGATCGAATCGCGCACCGCGGCTCTCTTGCAGCCCTATCGCGACGGAACCAGCGGCCTGCTCAACTTCCCCCCCCAGGAGCTGACCCCCCTGGTGGTGGCCCTGGATCGGGCCGGCTTTCAGGTCCACGTGCACGCCATCGGCGACCGGGCCGTGCGGCTCACCCTGGATGCCCTGGAGCAGGCCCGCCAGAGCAACGGGCGGCGCGACGCTCGCCACCACCTGGCTCACCTCGAGCTGGTCCACCCCGACGATCTGGCCCGCTTTGCCAGCCTGGAGGTGGGGGCCACCATCCAGCCGCTCTGGGCCCAGCGCGACAGCTATATCCGCGAATTGAGCGAGCCCTTCCTGGACGCCGAGCGCAACGCTCGCCTGTATCCGCTGGCCTGGTTGGCCCGCCACGCCCGCCTGGCGGGCGGCAGCGACTGGTCGGTTTCCAGCCTCAACCCCCTCCAGGCGATCGAGGTGGCCCTGACGCGGCGCGGCCCTGACGAGCCGGCCGGCGAGCCCTGGCTGCCCGAGCAACGCCTCGACCTGGATACCGCCCTGCGCGCTTATACCGTGGGTGGGGCCTATGCCAGCTTTCAGGAGAACGAGACCGGTACCCTGACGGTGGGCAAGGCGGGCGATCTGATCGTGCTCGAGCGTGATCTCTACCAGGTAGAGCCGGACCAGATCGGCTCCGTGAGGGTACTGTGGACGTTCTTTGAGGGAGAAGAGGTCTATACGGCCTCGCCCTGAACGCGCGTCACTTCCTGGCGGATGCTCAGCTCTCCCAGGTTCCCCAGGATGAGGTAGCCCTCGGCCGTGGGCCGAATCGTCTCACGCAGCTCCAGCGAGCCCAGTGCCCCCTGCACGCTCAAGGTGCCGTCCTGGAGGGGAGTGATGCGGGCCTCATAGGCCTGCCCGCCCAGTTCGCCCTCGATCACGGCCACCTCGTCCTCCTCTCGGGCCAGCAGACGGATGGGGATCGTGCCCGCCTGGCCCTGGATGGCTTCCTCTCGCTCGCCGGGGTGGATCTCCAGGCGCAGGTCGGGGCCTTCCAGGGTGCGCCGAAAGTGGGCTCCGGGTCGGGAGGTGAGCTCTCCCAGGCTGCTGGAGATGTCGTAGGAGTCGGCCCGGATGCTGTACTCCAGGCTCTCGCCCTGGAGCCAGGTCCGGACGGTGGCGCCCTGGCGCCGGTTCTCCAGCAAGGAGACGGCCAGCGGCAGGGAGATCACGTCCGCCCCCGGCACGAACAGGGCCTCAGCCGGATGGTCGATTCGTCCAAAGTCGATACGCATGCCCGCAGGGTATGCAGGGCTGGCGTTCCGATCACGATCCCGGGGCGATCCGGATCAGGCCGGCTTGCGGTTTCCCCCGCGCAAAGCGGCGATCTTGTCCTCGAGCTTCTTGAGGTTCTCCACCCGCTCGGGATCGAGGAAGGAGCCCTTTTTGGCCTCGGCGATGCGGTTGGCCAGCTCGCCCAGGAAGCCCTTACCCTGCTGCTCGAGCAACTCGTCCTCCTCCCACTCGGCGCGAATCTCCTCCACGTTGTGGGCGTAGTAGGTCAGGGCGGCCTGCACCTCTTCCAGGGTCAGGCCCAGGCTCTCGGCGATCCAGTCGGGTGACTTGCCGTAATCGGCGCAGGCCGCTACCGAGGAAACGCGCACCCCGCGCCCTTTGATCTTGGGTGACTTGACGATGTGGGGAAAATCCATGGGAGCTTTG
Source organism: uncultured Burkholderiales bacterium (assembly GCA_964637145.1). GTDB lineage: Bacteria > Vulcanimicrobiota > Xenobia > Xenobiales > QWHO01 > QWHO01. The sequence goes on along the minus strand of CAZWUN010000217.1, from coordinate 4,197 downwards.
TAGCTCATGCAGGGCTACAACTCCTGCCGCAGGAGGATGTCGGACCCCCCAGAAAGGCGCTCGAGTGTCGCTGCTTCCCCCGCCCGTCCTGAATTTCACCGGCCGGAGCCAGGAGCTCACTCGCATCCGTCAGGCCCTCAGCGACTTCAGCCTGGTGGCCATCGAAGGCCCCCCCGGCTCGGGAAAGACGGCCCTGGCGCTGGAGCTGGCCAACCAGCTCGATCCCGAGCAGGCGCTCTTTCTGCGAGCCGAGCCGGGCTGGCGGACGGACACCATCTTGTATGCCTTGAGCCGCCAGTGGGCTCTGCCCGAGAGCCTGCTGGACGGCACCGTGCCCCTGGACGAGCGCCTGGCGCTGCTGGCGAGGGCCCTGGGACGCCACGGGCGCACCCTGGTGCTGGACGACTTTCACCAGCTCCAGGACGGTCAGCGGCTGCTCCAGATCTGGCGCCAGTATCTGCGCGGCGCCGCGGTGATCTGCACCAGCCGCGAGCGCTTGACCAGCGGGCAACCCGATCAGCTGGACATGCTCAGCCTGCGTCTGGAAGGCCTGCCCGCTCCCGAGGCCCGCGCCCTGCTTCAGCGCCTGCTCAGCCAGCACTCCCTGCAGGAGTGGGAGGATCGCATCGAGCGCCTGCTCCACCTTTCGGGCGGCTATCCCCTGCTGATCAAGATGCTGGTGGGCCTGATCCGAGAGGGACGCCTGGATCCCGAGCTGAGCCAGACCCCGGGCCAGTGGCTGGCCGACCTGTCCTTGAGCGCCCAGGAACGCGAGGTGCTGGGCCTGCTCGCTCTCTTCGGCCACCCCGTGCCGGCCGGGGCCGTGGGCAGCCAGGCCACGCTGGACAGCCTGGAGCGCCGCTTCCTGGTGGAGCGCGCCCCCGGGCAGGCCTACTTCTCGCACGAGGTCTTTCGCGACCACTTTCGGGCCAGGCTCGAGCCCGAGGAGGCGATTGCCCTGCACCGGCGCTGCGCCGCCTTCGAGCAGGAGGTGTGGGAAGCGTCCGGCGATCTGCAGGCCGCCTGCCACGCACTGAGCCACCTGGCCGCTGCCGGCGGGGTGACCGAGGCGGCCGACCTGCTCGAGGAGTGCCACCTGCGCCTCTTCCAGGGCGCCCAGTACCACTGGCTGCTGGAGTGGATCGAGCGACTGGGGGGCAGTGCGCGCCTGCAGATCGTGCGGGCCGACGTGCTGGCCTACCTGGGCCGCACCCCCGAGAGCCTGGCTCTGCTCGAGAGCATCGAGCGCTCGGGCCAGAGCGAGGAGCGCATGCAGGCGCTCAACTCCCGCTGCCACCTGGTGCTCGAGCAGGGACTTCTGCAGCAGGCAGAGCACCTGGCCCAGCAGTCGCTGGCCCTGCAGGCCAGCGCCAGAGGACGCCGTCCCGGGCGCGTCAAGGCGCTCAACGCTCTGGCCCTGGCGCTGGCCCGCCGGGGCCACTGCCGCCCGGCCCGAGTGCAGGCCGGCGAGGCTCTTCGCCAGGCGCTCGAGATTCAGGACCTGCGCGGTCAGGCCTACGCCCACTATGCCCTGGCCCTGGCGGCCCGGGCTCAGGACGACTGGCCCGAAAGCCTGAGCGCCGCCCGGGCCTGTGAACTGGCCTGCCTGCAGGCGGGCGAGTCCCGACTGGGCTTTTTAAGTCGCTTTCTGACTGGCAGCGCGCTGATGGCCCTGGGCCAGAGCCCGCACGAGCCCTTCCAGGAGAGCCTGCGTCTCCAGGAAGACTATCCCGATCCGCTCTCTCGCTCCATGGCATTTCTGGGTCAGGCCCTGTTGACCGGTGAGCTGGCCCCGCTGGCCCGGGCCCTGCAGGACGCCGAGCAGCACGGCGGGCGCGTCTTTCTGGCCCAGGCCTTGCTGTTGCAGGCGGTGCTGGCCGAGCGCTCCGGTCAGGCCGAGCTGGCCATTCTGGCCTCGGAGCGCGGCCTGAGGCTGGCCGGCGAGGCCGGCGCCCTTCCCATTCAGGCCGATCTGGCGCTGCGCCGCGAGCTGTGGCGCGAGCAGCCGAGGGCTGCCGAGCTGGAAGCCTGGCGGCTCAAAGCTTCGCAGCACGAGCTGAAGGGCGTGGAGCTGCGGGCCCGGCTGGCCCTGGCCGCTTGCCAGGGGCGCGAGCTGGGTGAGGTGGATTTCTCGGCTTCCCGCGAGGATATGGCCCTGGTGCGTTTCCTCCAGGGCCAGGGCCCCCCGCCCGAGCACTGGCCTCGACTGACCGGGCGCGTGCTGGAGGGAGGCGGCAAGCCGCTGCGCCTGGTCACCGAGAAGGGCCAGCAGCGGGTCGAAAGGGTGAGCTTGCAACCCTCCGACTTCGACCTCTGGCTCGACCTGGTCGAGCGCCGGGTCTTCGCCCGCGGCCGTGAGGTCAGCCTTTTGCGCCGCAAGGCCCAGACCTCGGTGTTGCGCAGCTTGATGCTCAGCTATCCCACCCCGCGCAGCCCCAGAGAGCTCTACCTCGAGGTCTGGGGCGGCTCCTATCAGGGCGAGGAGAGCGATGCCGCGGTGCGCAAAGCCGTCAGCCACCTGCGCGATCTGTTCGAGCCCGAGCGCTCCCAGCCGCGCGTGATCGGCCTGGCCGAGTCGGGCTACGGCCAGCGGGGTGGCTACGTGCTCGGTCCCGGGGTGCGCTTCTGCCTGGTCGAGCCCTTTCAGCCCTCTTTCACGCCCCCCGGTTAACCTGGTAGGCGTGAGAATCTCGGATCAGCCCGGCTTCGTGTCCAGGCCTCGCTCCGCCGCGCCCGATCGGGCCGCGGCCGAGCGGGCGCTGGGGGCCATGCGCCAGGAGCTCGAGCCCTGGAAGGCCGAGGGCAGCTGGGCTCCGCACCGCAGCTTCATGTTCGGCTGGGCCAGCGGCTTCTCCGACAGCCCGGGCGCCGACTACGAAAACCGCTCCGACAGCTCGCTGACCAGCGCACCCCTGTCGCTGGCGGGGGTGCGCGAGCCGCGCCTGGAGCTGAGCGAGCACCACTCCCTCGAATCGGGATACGACTACGTGCGGGTCGAAGTGCAGAGCCTGGCCGACGGGCGCTGGACAGAGCTCGAGAGCCTGACCGGACGCAACCTGCGCAGCAAGCGGTCCTACGACCTGTCTCGTTATTCCGGCGCCAGCGTGCGCGTGCGCTTGCGCCTGGTCTCGGACGGCTCCAACACCGCTTCCGGCATCACCACCGGCCCCATTCGCATCGTGGGCAAAGGGGTCAGCTTCACCCCCGAGGAGCACTGTCGCAAAGCCCGCGAGCAGCTCGAACAGCTCGATCCGGCTGCGGTGCTGGCTCTGCACGAGCTCGCTCAGAAGGTCCAGGGAGTGGTTCCCGCGCTGGCTCTGTGGAGTGACCTCGCGCCCCACCTGGGGAAACCCGACTACGCCGCCCGGCGCGACGCCCTGGTGGCCATCAACCAGAGTTCCGCCCGCGGCGCCTGGCCGGCCCTGGCCAGCGCCCCCCCGGCCAGCCTGCCTACAGGTCTGGCCCACGTGAGCGAGCTGGTGCGCGAGCTGGGTCCGCCCGGGGCCGCCCTGCTGCCTTCCCTGGGGGCGGCGGCCACCGCCGAGCAGCGCCAGGGGATCGTCGAGCTGGCCCGGCGCGAAGGGGTGGAGGAGGCGGCCCGCGCCTGGCCCACCCTGCAGCCCCAGCAGCCCGGCCTGCAAGAGCGTCTGGAGCTGCGCGAGCTGGCCCGCCAGGCAGAGTGGGACGCTGGCCAGCTGGCCGCACGCCAGCTCTCGGTCAGCGAGCGGCAGTCCGTCAAGAGCATCCTCCAGGCGCCCACCGGCTGGCGTCCCGAGGGCACCTGGGCCCGGACCTGGCGGGGCTGGGACGACAGTCCCGGGGCCGACTACCAGAATCGGGCCAACTCCAGCCTGGGCCTGCCGGTGCTGGACCTCAACGAGCTGAGCGAGCCCAGACTGGTTTTCCGCGAGAGCCACAGCCTGGAGAAGGGCTACGACCAGGTGACCCTGGAGGCCAGCCGGGACGGCCAGAGCTGGAACCCGCTGGAGAGCTGGACGGGCCGGGCCTGGATGAAGAAGCGCCAGGTGGACCTGTCGGCTTACCAGGGCGGCCCGCTGCACCTTCGATTCCGGCTGAGCGCGGACGGGTCCAACACCGCCAGCGGCATCCGCATCGGCTCCCTGGCTCTGGAAGGCAAGCGCCAGGGGGCCTCGGTCAGCCTGCCGGTGGAAGACCGCTCCCAGGAGGTGAGAAAGC
>CAZWUN010000216.1:4598-9174 GCA_964637145.1 uncultured Burkholderiales bacterium | reverse complement strand
AGCCCCATCAGCACCCCGAAAACCGGCACCAGATAGCCGAAGAGCGAGGCGAACTGAGCGCCCGACTTCTGGATCAGGTGATAGTAGATCAGGTTGGGCAGGGCCGTGGCCAGAACCCCCGCGGCCAGTACCGCCAGCCAGGCTTCGCGCTGCGGGTGGCGGTCCAGGGGGCTCTCCAGAGCGAAGCTGAGCGCCGCCAGAGTCAGGGTGGCATAGGCCAGGCTCCAGACGGTGGTGACCAGCGGGTGCAGGCCCTTGCCGCGGGCTGCCGCCAACAGGCCTCCCGAGGCATAGCCAAGACAGCCCGCCGCCATCAGCAGCAGATCCCCCAGGTCAGCGCCGCGCCCGGCGATGTTGGAGGGGCCGATGACCACCACCAGGCCGGCCAGGGCCAGGGCCAGGCCCAGCATGCGCCGGGCCTCCGGCTTCTCGCTACGCAGCACGAAGGCGTTCAGGAGGAAGGTGCCGATGGGAACCAGCGCCGTCAGCAAGGCGGTCAGCCCCGTGGAGAGCCGCTCCTCGGCCAGCGAGATGGCGATCCAGATCAGCGTGACGTTGAGAAAGCTGAGAACAAGGAGCAGACCGTGCTGGGCCCGGGTTGCCCGCAGGGAGCGGCGCGTCACCAGCGCCACCGCCAGCACGCTCAGGCAGGCAAACAGAGCTCGCACCGCCATCAACTCGATGGGATCGAAGTCGTGCTCGATGATCTTGACCAGCGGATAGATACTGGCCCAGGCCAGGCACAAGAGAAGGAGCAGTCCATACTCGACCGGACCGGGAGAGCGCATGCTGCGGCGAGTTCGGTCCTTCCCGACCGGGTCCTGGCCGGTTGATCCGGTCCGGCCTCGTCAGAATACCCGGCAATTCCCGGGTACCCCGTCCGCGCCGGCGTATACACCGCTCTGGGCCGGGTACCCGAGAATTCTCGGGTAAACTGCGGAGCCAGGCGCCCGGGGCGGTTGCCTGGCCGAGAACACGACCTCGCCGAAATACGCCCCGATTCCCGGGTACCCCGTCCACGCCGGCGTATACCCCGCTCTGAGCCGGGTACCCGGGAATTCCCGGGTAAACTCCGACACCCTGGAGTCCGGGGCGGTTGCCTGGCCGAGAACACGACCTCGCCGAAATACGCCCCGATTCCCGGGTACCCCGTCCACGCCGGCGTATACACCGCTCTGGGCCGGGTACCCGAGAATTCTCGGGTAAATCGGAGCGAGTCCGACGCCAGCTGCGCGCTCAGCCTGCGCGAGGCGGAAGCAGCCGGCGCAGTCGCACGTCGAACAGGTCGTTGAAGTCGCTATTGAAGACCAGGACCTCTTCAAATCGCAGCTCGGGCATCCCCAGCTCGCGGGCGCGGAACCGGTCGATCCGGGAGCGATGGCCAGTGCCGTCGACCTCGCCGTCGATCACGAAGCGGCGTCGCTCGGACAGCACCACCAGGGCAAAGTCCAACCGGTAGGCAGTTTTGATCGGACGAAGACAGAGCTGGGGCACGATGGCCTGGCGCAGACCGGCAACCTCGCCGACCAGAACAGGGTAGGCCAGATCGCCCGTGGCCTCGCCGGTCGTCCAGTCCACCACGGGATGGAGCCGAATCCCAAGCTTCTGGGGGGAGCAACGCGAGGGACGCAGCCCGGCCGCAGTGCGGTGTACGAGCAGCATCCACTCTTCCAGCGAGTCGGTGGGGGCGGCCTCGAGCCAGGCGCGTTGCTGGGGGTCGAAGGTTTCCCAACGGGGCCCGAGCAACTCCGGGCAATGGGCCATCCCGGCCCGATAGCGCTCGACTCCCGTCTTTTCGCTGGGCGGAGTGTAGTGAGCTCGATCCTCAATCAATAAACTGTTCAGCGGGGACCGAGGACCCGGTTGCGCGACCAGCTCGAGCAACCCGGCGGCTTGGACCGGGAGCACGTCAACCAGGCGAATGCACTCCTCCCTCCCCGCCAGGGTGAGGTTTCTCTCCAGCTTGGAGATACGCTGTTGGGTCGAGCGGCTGCGCTCAGCGAGCTGGGCCTGAGTCAATCCGGACCGCTTTCGAAGTTGGCGCAGCGTGGCGCCGAAGGTAAGCTTGCTCATGCCCTGATCGTGCCACGCGGGTGTGAACGGCGTGCTGCCAGATCGTGAACCAGCGATTGCCGCGATCGAAACAAAAGATGAACGAAGGATCAGCCCCCGGTCGGCAAGCCCTGCTCCACCCAGCCTTTGGTGCCCTCGGCCACGTTGGTAACATCGCTGAAACCCTGGCCGAGCAGGAAATTGCAGGCCTTCATGGAGCGGCCGCCTTTGGCGCAGATGCACAGCACCGGGCGGCCCTTGTCCAGCTCGCCCACCCGGTCGGGCACCTCCCCCAGGGGGATCAGCTTCACGCCCGCAGCGTGGACCTTCTCATACTCCCAGGGCTCGCGCACGTCCACGAACTGGATGGCGGGGTTCCCCTGCAGCAGCTTGTGGGCCTCGTCGGGCTGAACTTCCTTGACCATGCTCTCCTCCTTCAAACCACAGAAATGCTCGTAATCGATGGGCTCCAAGATCGTGGGGGCGTCACCGCACACCGGGCAGGCGGGATCGCGCCTGCGGCGCAGGCTGCGCCACTCTCCCCCCAGCGCGTCGTAAAGCAGCAGGCGGTCGCTCAGGGGGCGCCCGACGCCCAGCAGAGTTTTGACCGCCTCGACCGCCTGCAGAGCCCCCAGGGTGCCCGCCAGAGCACCCAGGATGCCCCCCTCGGCGCAGGAGGGCACCAGGCCGGGCGGAGGGGGCTGGGGAAACAGGCAGCGGTAGCATCCCTGGCCGGGCAGATAGACGGTGGCCTGGGCTTCGAAGCGCAGGATGCTGGCGTCCACCAGGGGCTTGCCCAGCCAGACGCAGACGTCGTTGAGGAGGTAGCGGGTGGGGAAGTTGTCCACCCCGTTCACCACCAGGTCGTAGCCTTGCAGGATGGTGCGGGCGTTGGCGCTGGCCAGGCGGACGGGATGCTCCTCCACCCTGACCTCGGGGTTCACCCGCCGCAAAGTATCGGCCCCCGAGGTGGTCTTGAGGCGCCCCACGGAGGCGTCCTCGTGGAGGATCTGGCGCTGCAGGTTGGAGCGATCCACCCGGTCAGCGTCCACCAGACCGATGCGGCCGACGCCGGCGGCGGCAAGATACATCGAGGCGGGCGAGCCCAATCCGCCGGCTCCGACCACGAGAACGCTGGAGGCGAGCAGTTTCTCCTGGCCGGCTACCCCGATCTCGGGCAGGGCCAGGTGGCGCTCATACCTCTCGAGTTGGTGGGGAGTCAAAGAAGCTCTCCACCACGCGCACGAACAGCTCCACGCCAAGAGGAAAGGCTTCCTCGCAGATATTGAAGCGCGGGTGGTGATGGGGATAATTGCAGGCGGTCTCATCGTTGCGAGCGCCCAGGAAGAAGTAGCAGCCGGGCACGGCGTTCAGGAAGTAAGCCATGTCCTCCCCGCCCAGGGTGCGGCTGTCGGGCAGCTCGCCTTCCAGGCCCAGCAGAGATCGACAGCATCCCGCCACCAGCTCGGTCATCGCCGGGTTGTTGATGACGGGCGGGTAGCCCTCCTCGAAACGGAACTCGGCCTCGGCTCCGAAGCCTGCCGCCACGCCTTCCACCAGCCCCTTGACCCGGTCGCGCACCAGCTGGCGGATCTCGGGGCGGAAGGTCCGAATCGTTCCCCCCAGCTCGACCTGGTCGGGGATGACGTTGTAGGCCTCGCCCCCGTGCATCCGGGTGACGGTGACCACGGCCGACTCGAGGGGATCGACCGTGCGGCTGACCACAGTCTGGAGGGCCACCACCAGGTGGGCGGCCACCACCACCGGGTCGACGGTCTGATCGGGCTTGGCAGCGTGGCCCCCACGGCCCCTGATGAGGATGTCGAAGGTATCCGAGGCGGCCATGAACGGGCCCGACTGCACGCCGACCTGGCCGACCGGCAGGTCACTCCAGAGGTGCAGGCCCACGGCGGCGTCCACACGGGGATTTTCGAGCACGCCCTCCTCGATCATGGGCTGGGCCCCTCCAGGGCCCTCCTCGGCCGGCTGGAAGACCAGCTTCACGGTGCCGTTCAGGCGGTCTTTCATGCCGGCCAGCACCCGGGCCGCCCCCAGCAGAATCGCGGTGTGTCCATCGTGGCCGCAGGCGTGCATCTTGCCGGGGGCAGTGGAGGCATACTCCAGGCCGGTGGACTCGTGGACCGGCAGAGCATCCATGTCAGCCCGCAGCAACAGGGTAGGACCGGGTCGGGCCCCTTCCACCAGGGCCACCACGCCGGTCTTGGCCACTCCTTTGCGCATCGGAAGACCCAGCTCTTCAAGGTAGTCGGCCACGACGCGCGCGGTGCGGTGCTCCTGGAAGCCGAGCTCAGGGAAGCGGTGCAGGTCGCGCCGCAGGCGAATCACATCTTCCATCACGGCCTGAACCTCGGGCCGGACCCGATGTTTGGGCGCTACCAGTGTCATCGCTCGTTCCTCTCTCCGCACCCCTGGACTACGCTCGCAAGCTCGCTGCGCGCTTCGCTTGCACCTGGACTACGCTCGCAAGCTCGCTGCGCGCTTCGCTTGCACCTGGACTACGCTC
>CAZWUN010000216.1:0-4498 GCA_964637145.1 uncultured Burkholderiales bacterium | reverse complement strand
GCAAGCTCGCTGCGCGCTTCGCTTGCATTTACTACGCAACCCGGCCGCTTCCTACTTGGGCCGTGGACCCGGGGCCAGCTCGATGCGGGCCCGCTCGAGCTGCTGCGGTGTTCCAAGCGTCACCAGAACGTCTCCAGTATTCAGCTTGGCGCTGGGTGACGGGTTGTGAAAGATCTCGCCGCTGGAGCGAATGATGGCCAGGATCACACAGCCGGTCTTGTTGCGAAACTCCGACTCGGCCAGGGACATGCCGTGCATTCGGGATCCCTCGGGGATGCGGCACTCATCCACCGTCAGGTCGTAGCCGGTCTGCTCCAAAGCCAGATCGAGCAGTTCCATGGCGCGGGGCCGAGTGACGCTTCGGGCCATCCTCCGTCCCAGGAGCGAGTAGGGAGAATACACATGGCTCGCTCCCGCGCGGCGAAACTTGTCGAAGTTGCGCTCATCCACCACCCGGGCCGAGATCTCCATACTAGCGTTGACCCCTTTGGCCGAGATCACGATGAACAAGTTGGTGGTATCCGTATCCACGCAAGCGAACAGGGCACGGGCCGAGCTGACGTTGACCTGCTGCAGAGTATTGTCCTCCGAGGCATCCCCCTGCACGCACGTCCAGCCCCGGTTGGACGCCAGGGCGAGCCGCTCGGGATCGTTGTCGACCACCACGAAAGGCTCATTCGAGCGGGAGAGCTCCTCGGCCACGGCTCTTCCGACCCGCCCGAGGCCGCAGATGATGGAATGATTGTTCATGACTCTAGCCTTTCGGGTATTGGTGCGCATGCGAAAGAAGTGGCGGGTGCGCTCATCCAGCGCCACCTCCATGACGACGGAGGCGGCATAGAAGAGGACCCCCACTCCTGACAGGATGAAACAGATGGTGAAGAGCTTGGTGGGGGTATCGGGCTCGCCGCCGACCTCGCGATAGCCAACCGTACTCATGGTCGTTACGGCCATGTAGAGAGCGTCCAGAGGGGCCAGTCCACCGATGAGGTGGAATCCCAGCACTCCCACGCACAGGAGCAGGATGGCCAGCCCGAGGGTAAACCGCAAGCGTTGGAACGGGTTGGAGGTCACGCACCCTCCTCCAATTCCTGGCGCAGCTCCTCGGTATCAGCCTCCACCTTGAGGCTGACCAGACCCTGGCGGGTCAGCTCGAGCCCGGTCTCCAACTCGGGCCAGAGGGCCAGCCGGGCGCCGTGCTCGAGCAGGTCGAGCCGGTGCTGGTTGGAGACCGCCCGGGCCAGCACCGGGATCTCGGGTCGAAGCTTGCGGATGGCCTCGGCCGAGCGCACCGAGGCCACCGGATCGGTGAGCGTCAGCATGACCAGGCGGGCCTGGGGAGCCTGGGCTACCTCCAGAATGGTCTCGGAGCTGAGATCACCCAGCAGAACGGGATGCCCAGCCGCGCGGGCGCGCTGGACTGCGTTTGGATTCGGATCGACGGCCAGGTAGGGCACGCCGGCTTTGCTCAGAGCGTGGGCCAATACCCGACCGACTCGGCCATACCCTCCGATCAGGACGTGTCCCCCCAGTTCTTCGGTGGCCGGCGACTCGTCTTGGGGGTGCGCAGAGGGGAACCAGCGACCCCAGACCTTGCGAACCCGTGGCGCAAGAGCCGAGGTGGCCGGGGTCACGACCATGGTCAGCACGGCGGTCACCATGACCAGGTTGTAGAGCTCGGTGGACAGGTTGCCGGTGCGCTGGCCCACCTGGGCCAGCACGAAGGAAAACTCCCCGATCTGGCAGAGCGTCAGACCCACGGCGAAGGGCACGATGTTGCGATAGCCAAAGAGCCGGGTGACCCAGGCGAAGATGAAAGCCTTGGCCAGCAGGGTGAACAGCACCAACGCCAGGATGATGCTCAGGTTCTCCAGCACGACGTCGGGATTGATCAGCAAGCCGACCGAGACGAAGAACAGCATCCCGAACAGATCGCGCAACGGTCCCACCTCGTTCAGAACGTGATGGCTGTAGTCTGACTCGCTCAGCACCAGACCGGCCAGAAAGGCCCCGAAGGCAAAGGAAAGACCGGCCACATAGCTGGCGTAGCCGACTCCAAGACCGACGGCCACCACCAGCAACGTAAAGAGCTCGCGCGGGGAGTGACTGGCCACCAGGCCGAACAGGCGGGGCAAAAGCTTGCGGCCCAGCAACCAGACCACCCCGATCATCAAAGTTCCCCGCACCAGCAGGCGCAGCACGCTCCACATGCCAGAAGTCAGGTCGCCCAGTTGGGGCAGCAAGATCATGATGGGAATGATGGCCAGATCTTGCACCACCAACATCGCCAGCATGATGCGACCTGACAGGGCATCCTGGTAGCCCTGCGCCTGCAGCACTTTGAGAGCCACCATGGTGCTCGACAGAGAGAGGGCGGCACCCACCCAGAGCCCCTCGGTCCAGCTATAGTCCAACAGACGGATCAAGATCATTCCTACCAGGGCCGTCAGGGCCATCTGCAGGCTGGTGCCGTAAAGAGCCACCTTCTTCAGATCGCTCAAGCGCGAGAGCGAGAACTCCAGGCCGATGCCAAACATCAACAGGGCCACGCCCATCTCCGCCAGGTCATCGATCTGCTCGAGCTCGAGCACCTTGGGCCCCGGAGTGTGGGGGCTGACCAGCAGCCCCGCCAGGATGTAGCCCAGAACCAGGGGAGCACGCACCGCGCGGGCAATCAGGCCACCCACCACGGCGGCCACGAAGATCAAACAGAGATCGTCGGTCAGTCCCACTTCTTGAAGATCAGACAGTAATGGTGATGCACGTTGCTCACGAACTCGGAAGGGTAGCCCCAGATCCCGAGCGGTTTGTTATCCTGGCACCAGACCCGCTCACCCTTGAAAACCAGAAAGCGATCCAACTCGCGGGCCAGGTCCCACGCCAGAGGCACCATGCGCCCCTCGGGAGAGCGCAAATTCTGGAGCACGACTACCAGGTAGCCTCCTTTCTTGAGCACGGAGGCAACTCCCTGGAAGATTCCCGTGAGTTGCTTGAGAAATCCCTCGTAATCGGTGAGATTTCCGAGATCCTCGGGCCGCTCAGAGTAGGTAGTGTCCAGTCCCGCGGCCTGGCGTCGCTTGTGCACGCTCAAAACGTTCCCCCGGCTGTGGGCCAGCATGTCCCAGTAAGGAGGCGAGGTGATCACGAAGTCGACTTTGGGAAAGCCAAGCTCGGGGATGCTGCGGGCGTCGCCCTGCACCAGCCTCAGTTCGGGGCCATCGACTCCGAGTTGCTCGCGGGCGAGGGAAAAGTATCGCGGGCTGAGCTCGACCCCGAGGGCCCGGCGGCCCAGGCTGCGAGCTGCCAGCAGGCTGGAGCCAACTCCCGCGAAGGGGTCGAGCACCCACTGGCCCGGGCGCGTGAAGAAGCTGATGAACGATTCCACCAACTGCTCGGGAAATTTGGCCGGGTGCTGAACCTCGGACTTGGAACGGCGGGGCGGGTTGACCACGAACCAGGACCGCGTAAAGCGGATCCACTCGGTTCCGGTCAGTTCGTTGAGCTGGTTGCGGGGGGAGCGTTTACCGGTTTTGCTTTGCATAGAATAATATTCAACCTCCAAGGCCTCCAGGCCTTCCGGGCAGGGACAGGCACCGGGCGGCCCGAAGCGTGCAGCACCGGTCATGCAAGAAAGCCACTCTGGCACCGTCTTGATTGTTGACGACGAAGAGCACATTCGGGAGCTTCTGACCGGCTGGATCGAGACCCTGGAAAGCTGCAGCGTGCTGCAAGCGAAAAACGGGGAAGAGGGCCTCGAGATGGCCCGTCGACATGGTCCTGATGTGATCGTCCTTGACGCCGTCATGCCCGCGATGTCCGGCTACGAAGTCTGCCGGGCATTGAAGGCCGACCCCGACCTGTGCGACATCCCGGTCATCTTTCTGACGGTCCAGTGCGAAATCCAGGACGTCGTGAACGGCCTGGATGCCGGCGCCCACGCTTACATTACCAAGCCCTTCAAGCCCCAGGAATTGTTGGCTCGAATTCGCTCGCTGCTGCGCCTGAAATCTCGCCACGATGCACTCAAGGAGAATCTGGCCCGCTTCGAGAGCGTACTCGACCAGGTTCCGGTAGGGGTTGCCCTGCTTGACTCTTCAGGCCGCGTCGAACGTTGGAACCAGACCCTGGCCCAGAACACCGGCTGGAGTCCAACGGAAGCCCAGGGCAGGCCGGCCACCGATCTGCTCGAGCCAGTCGCGGTGAATGGCGCTCCGGACTTTGCCAGTGTGGGGGAAGAAGGGGCCAGCTACTATCTCAAGGGCCGTCAGGGCAAGTTGCAGGCCAGGGTACGCTGTCTGCGCAAAGACGGCAGCTCCAGTTTGCTGTTCGACTTTACCCAGTAGTCCTCGAAGAGGGCCCTGCGCCTTTTCATCACCCTGGCCGGTGACGTGGCCGCTCAAGATCCCCGGGAGCGCGTCCCCAAGCGAAGGGCAGCTTCGAGCGCGAGGACCAGTCGCTGTCGCGCGGCTGGCACGCCGTCCTGGAACGGTCGTCTACA
>CAZWUN010000215.1:2515-9186 GCA_964637145.1 uncultured Burkholderiales bacterium | reverse complement strand
CAGCGCATCAGCATCGATCCCCCGCGCTGGTTCAACACCACCGAGATCAGCCTGGGACAGGGCAGCGTCAGCATCGACCCGCCCGGCCCGCTCAACTCGACCGAGCTGCGCCCGGCCTGAGCTTCAGGTTTCTTTGAGCCAGCGGCGGTAGGCTGCTGGCACGATGACCGTCACTCCGCTGGCCAACCTCGACCACCTTCGGGAAGCCTATTCCCGGGCCGCCGCGCGGGTGGAGGAGACGCGCCAGGAGGTGGATCAGGCCACCATCAGCTGCAACCAGAAGGCAGCCGTGGCCGACCAGCAGGCGAACAAGATCAACCGCTGGGTGGCGGTGCGCAACAAGATGCCTATGGTCGGCATGGGCAGCTTCATGGTCGGCATGGCCACCGTCAACGCCGGGGTGATCCTGCACAACCCCTGGCTGGCGGGCATCAGCCTGTTGGGCTTTGCCACCTGCGCCGCCTGCGTGGTGGGCATCGAGACCTGGAAAGTCAAGGGACCCCGGATGCGGGCCGAGCACGACGGGCTGGTCAGTCAGTTCTACGCCCAGCAGAGCCAGGTGCAGAGCCTGGCCGCGACCCACCAGCGGGCCGTTTCGCAGATGCACGAGGCCGAGGCTGCCCTGCGCAAGGAAGAGGCTCAGATCGACGAGATTCAGCGCCTGCTCAAGCCGCCCGCCCAGGGAGGAGTCAGCGAGCAGCCCAGGGCCGTGGTGGTCGGTGGGATCCGCCTGCCCAAGCGGCCTATGGAGGACAAGCGCGGGCTCTTTTGAGCGCGGGGCCAGAGTTGACGCACATCACAGGGAACCGCGCCGGATCTCCAGAATTTCCTCCCATGCACATTCCGGGCCTGACCGGCCTGCCCGCGGTTCCTCCGGTCCCCTCCTCGCAGCCAGAGGTTGTTGCTCCCGCGCCGGCTTTGCCGGTCGACACGGCCCGGGTCTCGGGCTGGCCCGAGCCCGAGCCTGTCAGAGCGCGGCCGGAAAATCGCGAGCATGTCGTCCCCGGGAAGTGGGTCGAGCAGCGTCCCGCTCCGCCCACGACCCTGCACCAGGAGGAGGCCCCGGGCGATCTGGATCGTGAGCATGTTCCGCCACTGGAATGGCGCCAAGGTATTCTGATCTCCGAGCGGCGCGAGATTCTGCCGAAGGTCTTCGAGCTGGGCCGGCGCCTGGAAGAGCTCTCCGAACAGGAAGCCGCGCCCCTGGTGGCCTGGTCGAATTCCTCCGATCCTCTGGTGGCGCGTGCCGCCAACTTCGCGCTGGGGCGGCCACTGAACGACAACGAGAAAGACCCGCTGGCGCGCCTCTACCTGCCCTTCCGCCCGGGAGACGAAGGTGCCTCGCTGGCCAGGGACAAGCCGCTTCACGAGTTCCTGCAGGGGCTGGAGATTCGCCCGGACATGTTCGGGCGTCAGGAGTTACCCGACACGCAGGGCCGCATGGTGTCGGTCTCTCGGGCCCTGGTCGACCGCCTCGTGCACGACCCCGACTCCAACTCCGAGCGCACGGCTCTGAGCCGTCGGCGCAACATCAGTGCCTGGGACGGCCTCGAACAGCTCTACAGCCTGATCCAACCCGAGCCCGAGCTGGTGAATGATCTGTTCGAGCGGGTCGAGCAGGCCTACCGCGAATCGGGCCACAGCCAGGCGATGGCGCGCGAGGACCGGACCCGGCTCTCGGTGCTTGCCTCGCTGTCGCTCAACGAAACCGACCGCGGGCGATTTGCCCGGCTGCTCGAGAAAGAGCGCTTTCAAGAGCGTAACTGGCTCGGGGACGTGGTGGACGAGCTGGTGCGCGTGCCCCAACAACAGGCTCTGGCGGACGCGCTGGCCGACCCCGACCTCTCGATGCAATCCAGGTTGGCCAGAGGTCGCGAGCTGTTCGGTCTGACCATCAACATGGGGGAGAGCACCAGCTCCGGGGAGACGGAGACTATCGAGCGGCTGACTCAGGCGCTGTCGTCGCTCTCGCCTCATGCACTGCAGAGCCACGCGGGCCAGCTTGTGAACGGAGTGCGAGCCCGACTGCCCGGGCTGGGCGACCCGAAGCGGCTCGCGACCACCGACGATCTGACGCCGCTCTATGAGCTGAGCGCGCTGCTTCGCTGCCCCGGGGTCGACCAACCGGCCGCCGAGCTTCTCAACGAGCTGGAGGCGACCCGCCAGTCGGTCTGGTCGGGGCGCATCACGCGCGCTCTGTCGCAGCTCGAGCTCGGCTGCGTCGAGCACGAGGCCGGGCGTCTGGCCGCTCAGAGCCTGCCAGAGCAGCGTGCCAACGTCGAGCGCTGCCTGCGGGCAGCCGCGAGCTCTCCGCTCAAGGACGAGATGGCCCGGGCTGCGCTGACGAAGTGGCAGGCTGCCTGTTCTCTCGACCCGCAAGCCGCAGGGTTGTTGGCCAGCCTGCCGCCTCCCGAGGAGATGGGGCCGGAGAAGACGGCGCAGGTCGTGGAAGCGCTATTTTGCGGGTTGCACGGCGATCAGGAGCGGGCGCTGGCTCCGCCGGCTCTGGCCCTGCTTCTCCGCCGCGATGCGCCGGGGGCGCAGATTTGCGGCGAGTACGTTGTGCGCGATCTGGCCCCGGCCTTGCTCGAGAAAGAGGTTCAGGCCCTGATTTCGAGCCATACCCCCTCCGAGCGGGCGAGGCATCTTTCCCTCGCCTTTCGGCTGGCCGACGCGGGCGAGCAAGACTTTCCGGCCGTGGGGAAAGCCTTCGCGCAAAGCGCCACGCCCTTCGAGACAAAGCTGCTCGAGGCGCTGGGTCTGGCTTTGACGGCCCGCGTCTACCCGGTCTTGACCGGGGCTTCGACCGATGCCGAGGCCGGTCTCCAGTCCATCCTGGCCTGTCGCTCCCGGAAGGCCAGCCTGGAGGACTCTCTCGAGGCTTACGAGTTGACGGGCGGGCGGGACATGGACGACTACCTCTACCTGCTCGACCTGATGGGGCCGAAGGATGTCGGCCAGGCTATCGGGCTCCTGCGGCAGTGGAAGGAGCTCGAGGCATCCGGCCTCGAGCCTGAGGCGGCCCGGCGCCAGGTGCTGGGTGGGCTGACCGGGGCTCCCGAGCAGCCATCCGCCGGGGTCCAAGAACAGGCCGGAGCGGTGCAGATCGGAGGGGTCCGGGTGCGCAAGCGAGCTTAGGAGTCCGGCCGCAAACCCCACTTTCGGCCGGGCCTCCAGGTTACTGGAGAATGTCCAGCTCGCCCACCGCGCACCGAACGCCGCCGCCGAGCCGGGTCGAGAGCAGTGCGGCCGGGATCTCCACCACCTCGAACCCCTCCGCCTCGTAAGCCCGGCGGGCGGCCTGGTCGGTGCTGGCCTCGTAGACCGGCATGTAGACTCGCTTGACCCCCTGGTAGCTCTCGATCAGCACGTTCTGGTAGGTCAGGTAGGGGCTGGACAGGCTGCGCCCGCCCAGGTTGGGCAGGCGGATGACCCGGTAGCCCTTCTCGGCCAGCGTCTCGGCCAGCCGGTCGTAGCGCCCCTGCAGGTCCTTCTCGCGGGTGGCCTGGCGCATCGTCTCCAGCTCGCCTTGAGGCAGGCCGCTGACCCCCTCGGCGAGGGCCGGAGAGGCCACCGTAACGGTGTGATCATCGAGGAACCCGACCCCGAGGTCGAGATGGAAGTCGGTCTCGTTGGCCACGATCACCTCGCGCCCGAACTCGGCCTGGAAGCGCCGGGCCACTTCCTCGGGGCTCAGATCGAGGCGACGGGCGTTGTCGGAGATGGTATCGTGGCTGAGCAGCACGTGACGTCCGTTGGCCACCACGTTGCCGCCTTCGAAGTCGAGCGCGGAGCGGCGCACCAGGATGCCGGGATGGTTGGCCAGGCTGGCCGGAGCCGCCCCTGTTCCCTGCCAGATGACGCGGTTGAGGTACTCGTCCACCTTGCCGTCGTCTCGGAAGGAGTGGGGGAGGAGCACCACCTCGCGTCCATCCGACTCTCGCGTCAGCACAACCGCCCCGTCGCGCGTCCACATGCTCATTCCCTGATAGAGCTCCTCGCGGCTCGAGCGAAGGCTCATGGTGTGCAGCTCGATGCGCTCGGGGTTGGCTACCCGGCTCTGGCGGATGAGCTCGCGCAGCGCCGTCTCGCCCCCCGACTCGACCACGATCTCGAAGCGCACATCGGAGGGCATTTTGGTCAGCAGATCTCGGAACATCGCCTCGTGGGCCCGGGCCGCCCGGGGGTCGGACTCGGCCGGCCACTGCAGGCGGAGAGCCTGGATGCGCCCGCGGGTGTTGTCCAGCACCCGCACCGTTCCCAGATCGGAGGTGCCCACGGGCACCTGGTAGGCGTGCCGCGGCTGCACCCGGATAGGGCTCTCGTTGCGCGGGATGCGCCAGCCGCCCTCCACGGTCTCGCGGTCCCAGTTGCCGCCGTGGTGGTGCTCGATGCCGCCGTGGCCCGGGAACTGGAGCTTGCCGCCCCCATGCCCGAAGCCCTGGTCGAACTCGAGCGACTGGGCCGCCAGGGGCTGATTCCAGGCCCCGGCCTGGGCCGGAGCGGCCAGCGCTCCTGCCAGCGACAGGGCAGCCATCAGCCCGGTGGCCAATCCTACCGCCGGATGGAGCTTGCGGGCAGGCTCGGTTTCACGGGCGCTGAGTTGCACATGATCCAACGGCTCGCTCTGCTCTTGCGGGCGAACCAGCGTGGGGCGGGCCCCGGGCGGGGCCATGCTTGCCAGCCTGGATGCGATCTGCATGGATGGCAGTATAGGCCGCGTGGCTCGAGCGAGGATGGAGAAGTTGTGAACATTCTTCGGGAACCGGGCCGCCGGTCCTGAGCAGTTTACGCGGGAATCCCCTGGGAGGCGTGGGGTCAAACCGGCCTGCGGTAACGGCTGGAGCGCCGTCCGATTCTGAACAGGTCGCTATGGTCGAGCCCTCGCCCCTCTGGTCGCCCCCGGGAGGCTCGGGATCAAGTGAAGGATGGAGGAACGGTAGATTTCCAGGTTCCGGTCGTTGACCTCGAGTGGCCCGCTGACGGAGTAGTAGCGGGCGAAATGGGCCGCAGCATCGGTGCCGGGTTGCAGAAGGGCGTCGAGCTTGATCAGGTCCAGGCCCTCCAGACCATAGGTCTCCCGGTAGCTGTATTCCATATCCCAGCGCGGATTCTCCAGGTCCAGGAAAACCATCCGGTAGTCGGACAGGTCGGCCTGGAACACGCCGAAGCCGGGGTTGTTTTCATACACCGGGCTTATGGCCGGGACGATCTTGCAGGGTACCCCGGGCGCGAGCATCCGGAAGTCGTCGCGGTGGGTGTGGCCGGCGAATGCCGCCTCCACCGTTCCCTGGTGGGCCTTGATGACGGACAGGAAGCGGTCGAGGGAAGACGCCCGCCACAGTTCCAACGGGTCCGGTCGTCCCGCCTCGAAAGCCCGGACGGTGTAGTAGTTGTCCAACCCCGGAGGGATGTGCATCACCAGCCAGGCCCGCTTGCCGGCTCGCTCCAACAGCTTGAGCTCTTCGTCCAGCCAGTCCAACTGGGGACCGCCGTCGTCGGGTCCCAACCTCCTGGCCGAGAAGAAGACCGAGTTCAATCCGATCAACTGGCGGTCCGGGCGGCCGGGCATGGGCACTGACCAGTATCCCCCCTGGCGCATGGTCACCTGGACCAGCGCCGGAGAGCCGGTCAGGGGGGACCAGATCTGGCTGAACCGCTCCAGGAACGGGCCGCCGGGTTGCACCTGGTAGTCTCCCTCGAAGGCGTCCTCGTTGCCCAGCACCGGGAGGATAGGTGTGTTGGGCCAGCGCTTGTGCATCTCGGCCGCCACCTGGGCCACGGTATCCCCCGTGAGTGTTCGGAAGTCCTTTCCTGAACCGTGCTCGGCGCAGAGCTCCTCCCAATGGTGGGCCAGGAGATCGCCAGTGAGCAGGATGAACCGGGGTGTGGGGCAGCGGCGCTGGGCCTCGTCGAGCGAGGAGCGCAGCAACTCGCCGGTGGTGTCCTCGCCTCGTCGGGGGAGACCCTGCTGGACAAATGGATTGTAGTGCAGGTCGGAGATGACCAGGAACTCGGCCGGCGCCTCGGCCTCGGCCAGGACTGCCAGGAGGAAGGCCAAGAGGACGAACAGTCGGCGCAAGCGAGAAATAGGAGGAAGGCCGCTTCCTCGGTGCAGTGCCTCAGGCAAGCTCGGCGCCTCAGAACCCCAGCTGGGCGGCCGAGGTGGGCGGAGGCAACCGGCCCGCGCGCACATCCTCCACCAGTTTGAGCACGCTGGCGCTGATTGTGTCGGAGCTATCCAGCTCCACGGCCCGGCGGGCAGCCTGCAGAGCCTGCTCGAGCTGGCCTCCCAGCAGGCAGGCGATGGCCAGGTTGGCCTGCAGCCCTCCCTCGCCGGGCTCGCTCTGGCAGGCCTGACGCGAGACCTCGATGGCCTCGCCAAATCGGCCCAGCTTCATCAGCGTGATGGCGCACTCGCGGGCCACGTCGCTCTGGTTGGCCTGCAGGGCCAGACTGCGCTGGAAGTGCTCCAGGGCCCGCTCGTTCTGGCCCAGGGCCTGATAGCCCTTGCCCGAGAACCACATGGCCGGCCAGCTCTCGGGAGCAGCTTTCAGGTGTCGCTCGAGCAGCTCGATGCCGTGCTCGATCTGAGCCCGGTCGCCTGCCTGAGGCCGCTCGTGCAGCGCGATGCGAGGCTCGAGCAGGGCTACTGCGCGATGATAGAGATC
>CAZWUN010000215.1:0-2415 GCA_964637145.1 uncultured Burkholderiales bacterium | reverse complement strand
TCCTCGTGAGCCAGCCAGTACTGCAGCGCCCGGGCCAGGTTCTCACGGCCCGGCCCGTAGCGAGGCCAGCTGTTGCAAATACGGCGGAAGGCCAGCTCGGCTTCCGGGAAGTGACCCGAGCGCACGGCCTGGGCCCCTTCCGAAGTGAGCCGCTCCACCTCCTCGGCCTCCAGAAAGCGAGGTAGCTGCAGGCTCTGGCAGGTGCGGCAGCTCCAGCCATCTACGGCCAGAGGCCACTCGTCCCACACCGGGCAGCTGAAGGTGGTGATCAAGACTTCCTCGAGCGCGCTGCCGCAGGTCTTGCAACTGGTAGTGTTGGCTCTCGAGGCGCCCACGCTGTCGAGCGGAAGCTGCACGGGAAAGTTGCGAGCTACCTCCAGATCGTGCAAAACGACGGTCGTCATCAGATCACTCCTCGAAACCGCTGCCGCCGATGAACTCGCGCAACACGGAGTTGGCCGGAATCCGGTCCGGGAAAACGGGCACGAACAGGTCCAGGAAGTGCAACAGCTCGTATGCCCGCACCCGGGAAGGGTGGCTGCGAGGCACCTCCAGCAGATAGCGCCAGGCAAACGGCTTGAGCACCGTGGTCTCGTAGACCAGAGTGGAGTTGAAGATGGCGTCGGCCCGCTCCTGGTGCGGGAAGATCCAGCGTTCCTCGCCGGCTCGCACCTTGGGCCAGCGCTCGATGGTCTCGGCGGCCGAGGTGCCCCGGTAGCGCCGATCGCGCACCAGGCGCCGCAGCAGACGAGCGTCGGAGGTGAAGACCCGATTGCGCTCGTCGATCACCAGCTGGGTCAGGGCGGAGACGAAAACCCGGAAAGGAGTCACTCCGGGCAAGAGGTCGGGATTGAGGGCGTGGATCCCCTCCAGTACCAGCACGTCCTGGGGGCGCAGCTGCACCTCCACGCCTTCGCTCTTGCGCTGGCCGCGAACGAAGTCGAAGCGAGGGAGCTGTACCGGCTTGCCGGCTGCCAGAGCGGCCACCTGCTCGGCGATCAGGGCACGGTCCAGGGCCTCGATGGTCTCGAAGTCGAAGTCGCCGTGCTCGTCGCGCGGGGTGTGCTCACGGTTGAGGTAGTAGTCGTCTAGCGAGACCAGGATCGGCCGCAGCCCGTTGACCTGCAACTGCACCGCCAGTCGCTTCACGAAGGTGGTCTTGCCCGAGGAGGAGGGACCGGCCACGCAGACGATGCGCGGGGGCTGCTCCAGGGCGGTTACGGCGTCGGCGATCTCGGCCAGCTTCTTCTCGTGCAGGGCCTCGGCCATCAAGATGACCTGGGGGATACGGTCCTCGAGGCTGGCGGCGTTCAAGTCGCCGACCGAGGTGACGCCTACCAGCCGGTTCCAGTCGCGCGTCTCGCGATAGGCCTCATAGAGGCGGCGACAGTCGACTCCGCTGGGAATGGGAGAGGTGATCACCGAGCCGGGAAAGAGCAGGATCAGGCCGGGTGGATAGGCGATCACGCGACACCCCGCGACGTGCCTCGTGGTGGGTGCATAGGGGCCGTGCTGCAGGTCGGTGAAACCGTTAAGGCCGATCAGGTGTACCACGGCGCTGGCCCAGGCCCGCAAGAGGCCCTTGCGGTAGCCGTAGGGGTCCTCCACCCGGGTGGGAACAGCCTCCACCGAAACGACGCTGTGACGAAAACTGAGGTCGGCCTCGGCCAGCTCATCGAAGAGGGTGGTCAGGCGCTCGGCCATGGCCTCGAGGTTGACCGGCTCGGGGCTGTCGACCTCGTAGAAGTAGCCGCCAAGCAAAGATTGACCCACCGTCAGCCGCAGGCCGGGAAAGTTGGCCTGACAGAGATACTGCAGCATATGGGCGGCCGTGCGCCGCAGGATCTCCTGGCCCTCACGGTGCTGGGGCGTTACGGCCTGGAGGAAGGATTCTCCGTCCAGCCGGGTGTGCAGCGAGACCAGGTGGTTGTTGAGCGTGGCCGCCAGCACCTCGTGCTCATCGACATAGATCTGTCCCAGAACCTCGACGATCGAGGTGCCCTCGGGCACGTGATAGGTTTCCCCGTTGAAGTGGACGGGGATTTTTCCGTTGGACATCGGTCGAGGCTGTTTCGGGCCTGGGGGATGCCCTCCTGCGCGTCAGGAGCCGGCTCTACGCACCCGGACGCCTCCCACCCAGACCGCCCCGTTGGCCTGCACCACCCCGCTCTTGCCGGGCTGGGCCACGTCCAAGAGCTCGGCCAGCGAGGACTGCAGGGCCTTCTCCTTGTTCTCGCCCCCGCTGGTGCGCTGCACGTAGATCAGCTCGTAGCGCTTCATCAGCATGTCCAGGTCACCCTTGACGGTGCCCGCGGCAAGAGCCTCGCTGATCTCCTGGCGGATGGGCGAGAGGGCGCCGACTTTGCCGGTCATCTCATACTCGCGTACCGTGCGCTCGAGGCCCTGCTCGAAGGG
>CAZWUN010000214.1:0-9190 GCA_964637145.1 uncultured Burkholderiales bacterium | reverse complement strand
AGCAGCTTGGTGCCGACCTCGGTCTTGGTGACGTAGCGGCCGACCACGGCGCAGTAGTCCTCGAAGGTGCGCTGGCGTACGCGGGCTTTGGCGGAAACGTCGAGCCACCGTGCCAGGTAGGTGTCCAGGGTATCGAGGGTGCGCGCACGAATGCCGCCCTCCGTCTCGAGTTCATCCAGCTTGTCGCGCAGGTATTTCTGGGCAGCCTTCTTGGTGGTCAGAGTCTTGCGGTGGCGCATCCGCTTGCCATCCGGGCCGAAGCCCAGGTGTATCTCAACTCGGTAACCAGCGCCGCGTTGGGTGATGTATCCTCTCATTGGGGTTGCCTCTTTCTGTCGTGATCAAAAAAGGCCAGGGTGGTGCTGGCCTTCGCTCGTGGGATGGTCGGCTGGGGCTAGTTGGTGGAGGGCACGGCCGCGAAGCCTCCGGCGAGAAGGGCCTCGAGGGCGTGAGTCGGGATGAGGATGCGGCGGCCGATCCGAATGGACGGGATGGAGCCCTCGCGGACTGCCTGATAGGCGAGGTGCCTCGAGAGGCCCAGGCAAGTGGCCGCCTCGGTCACGGTCAGGGTTTTGCGGGTCAGGGTTTCGGGCATGGGTGTTACCTCCGGTTCTAGTTCATGGCTCCAGCCAGCAGCTGGGCCAGGGGTTTGACGACCTCTTGGCAGGCCGGGTCGAGCAGCGCTTGCTCGGCGGCACGGATGTGGGAGCAGGGGTGCAGGGTGCCGTTGAAGCGGGTCCAGCGGCAGCCGCAGTACCAGCCCTGGTTGAAGCGACGGACTTCGTAGGTGCTGTGGTCGCCGATTACCATGAAGGTGCGCTCGTTGACCTGGATCACGCGGTAGTTCTTTTTGAGGCGGGTGGCTTTCTCGGGGACGGTTTCACGGTTTGACATGGTCGCTACCTCCGATAAACTGTTTACGGTTAATAATATACCGTAAACGGTTAACCGTGTCAATATCCGTTTACAAATATTTTTGAGTCTGGTAGTGTTGCCTTGTGAGTGAGGAAAAACGTGGCCGCGGGAGACCCCGCAAGTACCCAAAGGACCTGGCGAATGATGGCGCTCCAGTCCTTAGCGTGCGGCTGGACCCGGAGGTGTATTTACACGTGCAGTCCAAGCAAGAGGGCGCCAGGGCGTATATTGAACGGCTCGTCCGTGAGGACGCAGACTTGGCCCCCCAGTCAGCACCGGGCACCAAATAGCGCCGCTTACACCACACCAGGGCTGAGATGTTAGAAGACCTTGGGCGACTCAGCAAGCGGATGATTGGCAGCTCACTCCCCCCGGCTCCCGTCTACCCTTTCGGTTTCACTGAATTCAATTCAGGACCTTTGTCCAAGACAAACCCGCGGAGAGAGGCACCTCCGCCTCCTCGGCCTCAAGCCTCGCCATGACAGGCCCACGTGCCTGCGATGTGGTAAGCACTATAAACTGATCACTTCTCCACATATCCACAGGCGGCTGCGACACTTGGTTCGTGCGCCCTTCACTGGAACTGCGCGATTCGAATGGTATTTGATGACGTTAGAAACCCTGCTGCCCGTGCTCTTCGCCAACTTAGTTTGTGAGAAATGCTAGTGGGTGTAGGGGTCTGAGCCTCGCGGCTAGAACCAGTGCATCGTGAATCGACACGGCTTCACTGAGGTTGACTGGCGGTCTGATCTGACGGATGACCGACTAGTCTTCCTATCCCAATGCGGGGACTTTGAAGCCCAAGAAATGCTCATCCGACGGCATACAAACCTAGTCAGGATCCGCGCCCGAAACTATTTTATCCCCGGCGCCGAGCGAGAAGACCTGATTCAGGAAGGCCTTCTTGGCTTATTGAAGGCGATTCGAGATTTCCGCCCAAGTCACGGTGCCAGTTTTCGGTCCTTCGCCGAACTTTGCATCGGGCGACAGATCATTACGGCCGTTAAGACCGCAACTCGACAGAAGCACGCCGCCCTCAACTACTATAGCTCGCTCGATGTGTCAGTATATGATGAGGACGGGCCCACCCTGCTAGAGCGTTTGCCCGCCAAGGAAACGGTTGAAGGGGCTGTTGTAGGTGATTTCGAGCCGCACATTGAGGTGCTTGCTGAAGCAGAACAGTTGCTGTCTCCATATGAGTTCGAGGTCCTTAAGCTGTATCTAGAAGGACTTTCCTACCAGGAGATCGGTATTCGGCTCGGCAAGGGACCCAAAAGCGTTGATAGTGCGGTTTTTAAAGTCAAGTTAAAGCTTCGACGCCGGTCAGCTCAGATCGTAGCGTAGGAGTCATGAAGCTGGTGGAGATGCTCCACCACTACCGAGGCGCCCAAGCGTGTGGACGGCCAGACAGGACCAACTGTCAAGAGGACAAAGTTGTGCCCCGCAAGAACCCGAGGCGACAGAATGACCCGGCTACTCTCGCACCAGATTGCCGAGCACGTCGAGAAGGCCGCTCAGCTATACCACCGACTCGTGATCGTGGTAGGACCCTCGGGATCCAGCAAAACAACCGCGTTGCGTAACCTGCACGACAAGTTTGGATGGCCCATTATCAACGTGAATCTCGCGCTGTCAGAACGGCTCCTCGAGCTGACAACCAAACAACGCGCGCTTAGGGTTGCGAGACTCGTCGACAACATCGTGCAGGAGCACGCATCCACCACCGTTTTGCTCGACAATATCGAAATGCTCTTTCACCCGGATCTTAAGCAAGACCCGCTTCGCCTTCTTCAGAGCCTTGCGCGGCACCGCACGATCGTGGCAA
Source organism: uncultured Burkholderiales bacterium (assembly GCA_964637145.1). Lineage (GTDB taxonomy): Bacteria > Vulcanimicrobiota > Xenobia > Xenobiales > QWHO01 > QWHO01. The sequence continues at coordinate 6,450 of CAZWUN010000214.1, read as the reverse complement.
CTTGGCAGGGTGCCCAAATCGGCTCCTCGCTCACTTATGCGGTGCCCGAGCACCCGGAGTATCGGCGCTTCGAGGACCCGGAAGCGCTAATCGTTTTGACCACTAGGGCAGACGCCGCCCGCAGCGGGGCATCATCAGCCCAGGAGTACTCGGCATGAAATACGCAGATCTGATTCAATTTGACCCCATTGAGACAGTCATTCAGCTTCGGGAAGCTGACAGCGCGGCCAGTGCGCGCAAGCTTGTCGAGATGTTTGTCATTTCGAGCCGGATGGCCGAGCAACTTGCCGACCTCGTGTTCCCGCAGCTACAGTTTGACACCCCGGCCGAAAACAAGGGACTGCTGGTCGTGGGCAACTACGGTACGGGTAAGTCGCACCTGATGGCTGTCATCTCCGCGGTCGCTGAGCATGCGGATCTTGTGAACGCGCTCACCAGCCCTGCTGTCGCTAACAAAGCTTCGCTCGTCGCTGGACGTTTTTTCGTCATTCGCGCCGAGATTAACTCCTCGATGCCGCTGCGGCAGTTCGTGATGGAGACACTCCAGGATCAACTAGCCGAGCAAGGCGTGCATTTCGACGTGCCGCCCGAAGATAAAGTCAAGAATCACAAGGATGTCTTCGCGACCATGATGGCCGCGTTCACAGAAAAGTTTCCCGACAAAGGGCTTCTCTTCGTGCTGGACGAGCTCCTGGACTATCTACGCTCTAACCGGGAGCAGGAGTTAATGCGGAACCTGAACTTCCTGCGCGCCGTCGGGGAGTTCGCCAAGGGCTCACGCTTTAGATTCATCGCCGGAGTCCAGGAGAGTTTGTTCGATAACCCGCGCTTTCAGTTCGCAGCCGACAGCCTTCGACGCGTCAAAGACCGCTTCGAACAAATGCGCATCGCTCGCGAGGATGTAGCCCACGTCGTTGCCGAGCGTCTCCTCAAGAAGAACGCGAAGCAACAGGCGCTGGTCCGCGAGCATTTAACCAAGTTCGCGTCGCTCTACGGCACGATGAACGAGCGAATGGACGAGTTCATCCGGCTGTTCCCTGTGCACCCTGCCTATCTCGACACATTTGAGCGGGTCTACATCGCCGAGAAGCGCGAGGTGCTCAAGACTCTAAGCGTCGCCATTCATCGCATGCTCAGTGGGAGCGTGCCAGACGACGAGCCCGGGCTCATCGCGTACGACTCATATTGGCAGAATCTGAAAGACAACCCTTCGTTTCGGTCGGTCCCGGAGATTCGCGAGGTCATCGAGAAGGCGGATGTCCTGGAGGCTCGCATCCAGCAAGCGTTCACGCGACCGCAGTATCGGTCGGCCGCAATAAGGATAATCCACGCGCTTTCTGTGCACCGCCTGACGACGAGCGATATCTTCGCCTCGATCGGTGCCACGGCAGAGGAATTGCGGGATGACCTCTGCATTCTACTGCCGTTGCCTGAGCGTGACGCCGAGTTTTTGAAGACGGGGGTCGAGACGGTTCTTCGCGAAATCGTAAAGACCGTGAGTGGCCAATTCCTATCATTCAACCGCGAGAATGGCCAGTATTACCTGGACCTCAAGAAGGACATTGACTTCGACTCGCTGATTGAGAAGCGTGCCGAATCGCTTAGCGACTCCCAACTGGACCGCTACTATTTCGACGGCCTCCGGCGCGTGGTTCTCGAGGAACCGGATGCGCCACCATATGTGTCTGGCTATCGCATCTGGGAGCACGAGCTTGAGTGGCGTGAGCGTAAGGCGGGTCGAAGCGGCTATCTCTTCTTCGGCGCGCCGAACGAGCGCTCCACTGCGCAGCCGCCACGCGATTTCTACGTGTATTTCATCCAGGTCTTCGACGCACCATACTTCAAAGACGAGCGAAAGTCGGATGAGGTGTTCTTCCGGCTCACCCAGCGCGACGACGAGTTCGAGCGCGCGCTAAAGCTGTACGCTGGCGCTCGGGAACTCGCGGCAACGGCATCTGGCAGCAACAAGAAGATTTACGAAGACAAGGCACTTGAGCACCTGAGGGCGTTAACCCGCTGGCTGCAGGACAAACTGACCACGATTTACGAGGTCACTCACCAGGGGAAAACCTCGATTCTGGGAGAGTTGCTGCAGACGCTTTTCGCTCGTGCGCCGTCTCGTGGGGGCGTCCGCGACTACGTTGACGTCGCCGCGGCAGTCTCGCTCTCGACCCATTTCACGGATACAGCACCCGATTACCCGATTTTCAGCACACCCATCACCCGTGGGAATCGCGGTCAGGCTGCCCAGGATGCACTCCGGTGGATCGCAGGCAGCGTCAAAAGCAAGCTCGGCGCCGCAGTTCTCGACGCTCTGGAAATGCTCGACGGTGACCAACTACGGCCGCGCGACTCTCGCTACGCGAAGCACATCATTGAGCAGCTTAGTGCCAAGGGCGAGGGCCAAGTTCTTAACCGCTCGGAGCTGGTTAGGGAGCAGGCGGGCGTTGAATATTGGACCCGCTTCCGTCTCGAGCCCGAGTTTCTCGCTGTGGTGCTCGCGGGGCTCGTACACACCGGAGACGTCGTTCTAAGTATCCCCGGCAAAAAGATCGACGCGGGAGCGATCGATCAGTTCGCGAAGCTTTCAATTAGCGACGTGGCCCAGTTCAAGCACCTGGAGCGACCCCGAGACCTACCGCTGGGCGCCCTCCAGGAGCTGTTCGAGTTGTTTGGCGTGCCCAAGGGCGTCATAGTTAATCCCGCTAAGCGCGACGATGCCGTGACCCAGTTGCAGGCGAAGGTGGCGGAGTTTGTAAACAAGGTCGTCCTCGCACAATCACACGTAACGGACTTGAACCTCTGGGGAAAACCGATCCTCTCCGAGCAAGAGCAAACGGAAAGGCGCCAGCGTCTCGGTGACCTCAAGCGCTTCCTCGAGTCACTGCAGGCCTTCAACACCGCGGGTAAACTCAAGAGCTTCCCGCACGACGTCAGCGCTATTCAAGCCCAGCGACCGAGCCTGGCATTGGTTCGCGAGGTGGAAGAGCTCGTCGAACTGATCCAACATGTCGGGCCCACGACATCGTATCTGGGAAAGGCCGAGGCTGTGCTCCAAGCGGGTCATCCCTGGGTCGAGCAGATGCGCCAACGTCGCGGGGAACTCCTGGCGAAGATCACGAGCCCGAAACACAGGGCCGATCCAGGTTTCCAGCGCGCCCTGGGTCAGGCTCTGGCGGAGTTAAAGACTTCTTATCAAGACGCGTACCTAAGCAATCATGGCCAAGCGCGTCTCGGCGCGACCGACGACCAGCATAAGGCACGCATGGCCCAAGACTCACGACTCAAACAGCTTCAACAGTTGTCAACCGTGGATATGGTGCCCACGCAACAGCTCCGCGATTACCAGAACGCACTATTTGGGCTAAAGACCTGCTTCAGTCTCACCAAGCAGGACCTCGAGGCGGACCCGATCTGCCCCCACTGCGCCTTCCGCCCCATCGAGGAGCCGTTTACAGGAATAAAGGCCGGTGATCGCCTTCCGGCGTTGGACAGCGAGCTCGACGAAATAGTCCAGAACTGGACGAATACACTGCTTGGCAACCTCCAGGACCCAACGGTCGCCGCCAACATCGAGCTCCTCGGGGGTAGCGAGGACCGCGCAGCGGTCCAGACCTTCCTGATCGAAAAACGATTGCCGGACCCGGTGAGCCCTGCAATCGTGAAAGCGCTTCAGGAGGTGCTAAGCGGGCTTGAGAAGGTTGTTCTCACCGAGACACGGCTACGGTCGGCGCTCACCGATGGCGGTGTGCCGTGCACGATGGGCGAGCTCAAGGAGCGGTTCGAGGCTTTCATCGCAGATATCACGAAGGGCAAAGACCTCACGAAGGTGCGCTTCGTCGTGGAGCGCTGAGGACCACGATGCCCGAGACGACCGCAGATTGGCCATTGCGTCGAGGCAGCCTTATCTATCCGACTCCAGTTGCCATAGCTTGCGGTCGTGTGCTTCGTGCGCGTACCGCTTCCGAGCGAGTGAACGCCTGCTTGAAGGCAGCAGAAATTCTGACCCGCTACCTGGCTGCTGTGGCAGTTACATCATTTGCGACGCGACCGGAGGACGATAAACACACAAAACTCAGCGAACTGAATGGTAACCTCGCGTTCGGTCAGTTCCTCACGACCGTGCAGGAGGTCGCGGCAGCCAACGAACAGCATCCCGCAGCTCCGTTGCTGGCGCAGGGCTTCAAGAAGACCAGGCGGAATCACGAATTTGTTCGTGGCAAGACTGACGCCGCCTTGGTCGCCTTACTTGAGCTTCGTAACGGCCTGGGGCACGAACTTCGGAACCTTGACGAGGCCAAGGCAGTAGCTATCGAGGGGGCGGAAGCTCCGCTCGCCCAACTCCTGGAAGCGCTCGATGGAGTCGAAGCGCTCCTGGCGAAACCATTGTTCGTTGTGGAGAATCAAGAGTGGACCCGAGAGGCCATCGTCATTCGTCGACTGCTTTTGATGGGTGAGTCTTCGGACCCTACACCTCAGTTTATCAAAGTGGATCGCGCGGAGGGTGTCGAATCTACCGGAACGCCGTACATTGCCATCAACAAGGAGTGTCTCCAGTTGCCTCCTTGGCTTCTCTGGGGGATCGACCAAAGTAGACAGAACTACTCGCTTCTTTTTTTGGACTCGGTAGAGGACGCACGAGCGCGCTACCGCACTATAGACGGAAATGAGCAGTACCGATCCGACGGCATCCCGAATCTGATCCGAGAGCTCGCGGCCGGCGCCCGAAGGAATTCGGACACACTCGTCCTCCTCGACGGACGACATCTCGCGCGGGAGTGGTCCGAAAAGCGAGGGCGAATCGAAGAAGCCGGACGTAGCCTGGATGGGATCGTCGATTGGAACGCCTTCGACCAGCCTACGGTAGTATGGTTCGCTGGACTGCTTGAGCCCGGCACGACTGACGCGCACGCGACCATTCGCGAGCGATTGCTCGATCGGCGATTTCATGTCGAGCCAGATGAGCTGCGCCAGCTCCGCCTCCTGTTTGGCCGACCCGCCACGGTGCGGTCGGAGCTCCAGCGAGATGTACTAGACGTGCGGGTCATCGACCCGAACACACAACGACCATCGCAACGGGATCTAGTCGAGTCAGCGAATCTGCTTGAAGCGCTGAAGCGTGCCATCCGGTTCTTCTCCTCTCACACTGGAATGGGGGACGTCGCTCCTGAAGATCTTCGCAAGACGGAGGGACCTCTAGACTACATCACACTTCGTGAAATCTTCGTGAATCAGGTAGTTCATCAGGACTACAGCGATGCGAGTGCTGCGGGTCAGATCGAGATCCATCCTACCAAGGTAACCGTGTTCAACACGGGCTACTCGCTGGTCCCACCAGAAAAGCTTCTCGACGGAGGAAAGAGCCAGTCTCGGAATCCGCTAATCGCACGCGCTCTTCGCTCGATTGGGTTTGCTGAAATCTCGGGTTCAGGTATTCGAGCGGTCCACCGCGCCTGTCAGCAAGCTAGGCGCAAAGCGCCTACATTCGAAAGCGATCGAGAAGCCAACACGTTTGCGTTGACACTCGACTACTCGGAGACTGGAGCGGAGGTCGACACTTATTGGAAGACTTTGGTCGGAGTCCATCTTACGCCGAGGCAGGCTATGGTGCTCAACGCTGTAGCGGAAGCTTCAAGCGTGACAATTCCGGTCATTGAGACCACAACTGGACTCGAGACCGAGCAAGTCGTCGAGGCGCTCGACTTCTTAACCATGCAGGTCCTCGTCGAGCAGGATGAAGCGAACTACCGCCTCGCGCACCACCTGAGGGAGAAACTAGGATGAACAACCAACAGGAACTGGGCTTTGCGCAACCGCAAGCAATTGATGGTCCCATCGAATGCCTGGGGATCACGTTTGAAAGTGAGGAGGCGCGTCGCGCCTATTTCATTGGGCTGCTACGCGAGAAGCTGCAAGATTCCGAGTTCAGGAAGATATCGGGATTTCCAAAGGGGAGTGACGACGCTATCATCGGGATGTCGGATCCGCCGTACTACACCGCGTGCCCGAATCCATTCCTCGATGACTTCGTTCGCGTTTACGGGAAGCCCTACACCGCCAACGAACTCTACGAGCGCGAGCCGTTTGCGGTGGACGTGAGCGTCGGAAAGACGGACCAACTCTATAAGGCGCACGGCTATCATACAAAGGTTCCGCACTTAGCAATCGTGCCGTCTATCCTTCACTACACGCGGCCGGGGGATCTAGTCCTGGACGGCTTCTGCGGCTCGGGAATGACAGGGCTCGCCGCCCAGTGGTGCGGCACTGCGCCACTGGATTACCGGCAGATGCTAGAGTCGGATTGGAAGAATGCAGGCCACTCGAAGCCTGAGTGGGGGCCTCGCCGAGTCGCGCTGAATGACCTGGGACCTGCTGCTACGTTCATTGCCGCCGGATACAACCTACCGTTCGATGTGAATCACTTCGAGAAGGAGGCGCATCGCATTCTGG
>CAZWUN010000213.1:0-9194 GCA_964637145.1 uncultured Burkholderiales bacterium | reverse complement strand
GAGCAACCCGTCGATGGCCTGACGGGCAAGGTCCGGGGTGCTGCAATTGAGAAAGGTCCCCCGCACTCGGGCCACCACCCGCGGGCCCCGGGAGTCGCGCCAGCCGGGCCGCAGCACGATCTCCTCGCCACGGTGGTGTCGCACTTCTGGCTTTCCGCCGTCAGGGGGAGTCACCAGCGTGTTGTAGACCAGGCTCTGTAATCCACGCCAACCCGTAACCGTGATGGCGCTGGTGGTGCGGAGCCGGTCCTCTCCCGGTTGCTCCACGCGCACGAACTGCAGGGGCAAAGCGGCCTGCACCATGGACAACTGGCTTTCCTGACTGAGAACCCCGCTCAGGGCCGAGGCCATCGAGTGGTCCCCCCGCTCGGAGCGGGCGCCGGCCAGGGCGGTGCGAAACAACTGGCGGAAACCCGGATCGTCGGGCCTGGCCCGAACCACCGTGATGGAGACGCTGCTCCCCTGGCCCAGGAAGACCGGGTCGGGGAGCGAGCTCTGGGCAGGAGCCGGGCCCATCAACATCAGCCAGAGGGCGCAGATAAGCACGAAGGGCATGGTCGAGGATTTTGACAACACCCACCAGGCTCCCCCTGCTTCAGTCCCTGGAGAGGGCTCTGGGTACCGCGCGGCCATCGCCAACCTGTCTGTCTTCCTCGAGATACTCGGCGTCCCCATTGACCTGCCAGAGGTTGAAGCTCCCGCCCAGGACATTCCTGGCAGCCAGCAGGCCCGTCATCATGGCGTGATCCTGGTTGTTGTAACGGTGCATTCCGTTGCGACCGATTACCTGCAGGCGAGGGAGCTCTGTTTCCAGGAACTCGCGGATGATGGCCACCGACTCGGCGTAGTCGTCGTCGTAGACCGGGTAGGCCTTGGGCATGCGCACGATCGTGCCGTCCACGATCCTGGCGGGGTCAGCCAGCCGCAGCAAGGCCAGCTCCTCCCTGGCCATCGCGAGAAGGTCGCTATCTTTGGAATTCCAGAGTCCGTCCCCCTGGAAACAGAAGTACTCCAGTCCGAGTCCGGTGTAGCGGGGGTCCGGAACCATGTCCAGGCTCCAGTTCTTGTAGTTCTGAATACGGGCCACCTTGACGCTGGCCTCGTGCACGTAGATCCAGTTGTCCTTGAAGAGATCGCTCTGGTCGATGATCAAGACGGCCGTGATGAAGTCTCGATACTTGAGGCTGCGGGCCGCCTCCACCACCCGGGCGGGGGGAGCGGGTTCCAGCGCCAGAATCAATTCTCGCAGTGGCATGGAGGAGAGAAGATGCGTGGCCTCGAGCGCCCGAGAGTTCGCCTGGCGACCGGCCACCAGGGTGAAGTCTCCCTCCCGACTCCAACCGATTTTGACCACCGGGGAGTCGAGCTCGATGGCGCAGCCAAGATTTTCGAGCTTTGACTGGAGAGTCTCCCACATCATGCCAGGGCCCAGCCGCGGGTAGCGGAAGTTGTCGATCAAAGTCTTGACGGTCCGGCCCCCTGAGTTCGGGAACAGAGCGTTCTGGACGGCCACCAGCAGGCTCAAGCCCTTGATCCTCTGGGCGGCCCAGTCAGCGCTGATGTCCCGGCACGACATCCCCCACACTTTCTCGGTGTAGGTTTTGAAGAAGATCGAGTAGAGCCGCTCGCCAAACTGGTTGATGACCCAGTCTTCAAAGGAACGGGCCGGCTGGCGGGGTCGGAGCCGGGCCAGAGTATAGCTCAGAAGGCAGCGAATGGTCTCGAGCGGTCCCAGGTTCACAAAGGCGTTCCAGGCGCGCAGGGGATAGTCGTAGTAGCGGCCTTTGTACAGGATGCGCGAGCTGCGAGGCACGGAGATCATCTCCTGGCCCAGAATCTCGCTCCACAGATTCTCGATCTCAGGGCTTTTGGAAAAGAAGCGATGACCTCCGATGTCGAAACGAAAGCCTCGGTACTGGACGGTCTGAGAGAGCCCACCCACGCGCTCGGAGCTGGCCTCCAGCACGGTCGAGGATACGCCCTGCCGGGCCAGCTCATAAGCTGCCGACAGGCCAGCCGGGCCTGCACCGATCAGAACCGGTCGCACCGTGCTCAGGCTGAGGTCCCCGGATGAAAATGCTTGAGGGGCATCCGGGTATATCGATGCGGCCACCGGGAATTCCCTGCTCTCCAGTGCGCGCATTGATAACTTCGGGATATCAATGCGCGCAACTGGAGAAACCACTTGAGCGTGAAGCGCACATTACCTGATCGGAACTGTGCGCTTCACCATAAAGGGGAAGCCGCAGACCTCAAGAACAACCCGCCCCTCATTTGCGTCCTGCTCCAACTGGGCGCGACGTTCTGCGGAGTGCTATGCGCGTCATCGGAGCCCTTTCCAGGTTCAACCCCCTGCGAGGCTTTCTCGCGATCCTGGTCATGTTATGGCTGGCTCTCCTGTTCGTGCAGCGCGGAAACTGCGATGAGAACGAGCATGCCCACATCGCCTGGCTCATGGGAGAGCTTGGCCAGCGGCCGCTGGTGGATTTCTTCCAACACCACATGCCTTTGCTCTGGGACGTTCTCAAAATCTACTTCCTGGTCGGCCTGGACGGTCCCGAGGTCCTGTACTTCGGTCACCTCCTGGTGGTGGTCAGCATGCTGATCCTGGTGCTCGCATTCCTGGCACTGGCCCGCTCGCTGGCCACCCGGCCCGCGAACGCCGAGTATGCGACGGCCCTGGCGACCACCTCGTTCGTCGGGTGGTGCCTGATGGAGACCTATGCCATCCAGCTTCGCCCCGAGAGCCTGGCCGTGGCCGCCTGGATCCTCTCGTGTTTATGCTGGAGACGCGGCAACCTGATGGCCGACGCGCGACTTTCCCTGATGAGCGGCGTGCTGTTCAGCCTGGCCTTCCTGTTCACTCCCCGGGTGGTCATCCTGTCGGGCTGGCTCATCCTCCTGGCCGAGCGAAGGGTCCAGGCGCGAGAGGTGGTTCTCTGGCTAGCAGGCTCTGGCGCTGCGGTGCTCAGCTACCTCCTCTGGTCAGGGATCTCGCCCGGCTATCTCTCCTTCGCGATCTCCTACTCGGCCCTGCTCCAGAAAGTGGGAGACTTTGACCCCGGGCCGAGTCTGGCCCGTCTCCCCTGGATCAAGATGGCCGTGCTGCAGACGGGTCTCTGGATTTGCGTGGCTCGCGTGACCCCGCCGCAGCTTCGCAGCAAGCTCTGGATCCATCTGGGTTACTTCGCTTTCACAGTGGCCCTTGGATTTGTGAGCTGCTGGCCCCATGTCTACATGCAGAACTTCATCGTGAGCTACCTGTCGATGGCCATGAGTTTGCTGGTTCTCGCCAGCCGCGCCGACTGGACTGCTTCCCGAGTCTGCGAGAGATTGGTAAGCCTGGTTCCTGCCGTGCTGGCCGTGGCTGTGGTGGTGGAGATCTCCAACTGCGTGGGACGGGGGGGAACGATCTTTGCGGACGTGCGCTTTCGTCGCGCATTGATAGAGGGCATGGCCCCCTCGGACACGGTGTTGCTCGCCTACCCCCTGCACCCCATCGTGGTCCGGGACGCCTCCTACTACGGGCCGTGGTTGTTCGACTCGCCCAATCGCATGGCCGAGGGTGTGGCCCTGGTGCGAGATCGCTATCGCCTTCCTCCCTGTGACTACCTGGAAGACCTCAAGTCCAGGTCTCCTCGCCTGATCGACTCGAAGCTGCCGATGGCGGTTGGGCCCGCGCAACAGGCCGAGTTGCAGGCTGTGATGGCCGGCAACTACACCCCTCTTGATTGGACCCGGCTCTATGACCCGGCGATGGTCGTGCTGGAACGTCAGGGTGTCCGGGGCCGATAGAGGAAGTAAGGGCCGATCTGAGCCCGGCGTACATAGTCGCGCCGCAGGGCCTGCACGAGCTCTGGAGGGAAGCGAGCCTGATCGTCACCCTCCCCGGCGCTCCCCTCCAGCGGAAATTTGGTCACCACCCAGGCCAGTTGGTGCTCTTCTACCTCTCGGAGCAAGGGGGTCGGATCCCACAGGCCGCGTCGGGAAAGGGCCACGAAATGAAAGAGCTGGATGTGGATCTCGCCCCGCGTGAAGAGCGAGAAGCTCCCCTGCTCGGAGAGTATCGGCCCGGGCTCGGTCATGAGCAACTCGCGCACGGGCCGCGCCGCCCTCAGACTGGCCTGCTCTCGGGGCCATAGATAAAAGACCATGAATCCGAGACCGTAACCGATGACCAGTGCCAGTTGCAGGGCTCCCAGGGCCTGGCGACCTGAAGGGAAGCGCAGTCCCCCGGTCCACAACAGGTAAACAGCGGTCATCCACAACCACTCGACGACGTACTGACTGTAGGCCCCGGGGCGACCGAGCGAGGCGGCCGTGGTGAGGGTGAGGGCTCCAAAGTAGAAGTCCACCGGCTCGAGCTGTCCGTTTCGCCAGCGCTGTCCCAGGCGGACCAGTGCCAGGGCTATGAAGGGGAAGAGAGCTCCGGCCTGGTCCACCAACAGCGGCAAGATCTGCCCGGGCTCGTAACCGATCAGGTTCATGGCCAGGATCGAGCGCAGGAACTGGCCATCGGTCGCTGCCTCGAGGCCGAGCAAAGGAGGCAGGCCGAACACCGCCAGCCAGCCAGCATAGCGTCCCAGCCGGCGGCGATCATGGCCGGCCAGCCAGATCAGCATGGCCACCGGCAGGGTGACCTGGGTCTGCTTGGTGTAGATCGCCAGCACGGCCAGCAAGGGACTGACCACCTCGGCCACCAGGAACCGCCTGCTCGAGAAGGCCACGAACGACCACAGCGAAAAGGCCACGGCCAGCATCTGCGGGTGGGGCCGAACTTCATTGCGCAGAACGGCTGGCACGAGTGTGAGCAAGCAGGCGGCCCAGAGCCCCGCCCGGATGCTCCCGCTCACCCGGCGCGAGATCGAGGCGAGGGCCGCGACCACGGCCAGGGTAGCCGCCAGCGACACGAAACGGGCCGGAAGATAGCTGATCCCGGTGACCTTCAAGCCCAGGGATACCACGAGCAGGTAGAGGGGTGTGTAAGGGTTCACGACCCAGGGGGGGGAGCCGACCTCGCCGTAGAGGGGCTCCCCTCGAGCCAGGCGCCAGGCCAGGTTGAGCACTTCGGGATCGGCGTCGTCGGAGGAATGGTCGGGGCAGAGGGCGCTCGGCAACCAGAGCAACAGGGTTGCCAGGGCCGCCCAGGGGACGACCCGGCGCAGCCCGGAGTCGAGCCTCGCGGCAATCATGGAGCTGCGCACTTACTCGATGAGGAGCATTCTCTCCTTTCCTGGCAGGAGGAATCTCGATCGAGGCTCTGAAAGTCGGCGCCCGAGTGAGCATTCCCCTCGACCGCAAGCTGCGCGTCCTCTTCCTCAACGATACCTGGCGGAACGGGGGGCCAGGCCGCACCCTGTTCTACATTCTGAAGTTCCTTGACCCGGACCTCATTCACCGCGCCGTGGTGCTTCCCAGAAACGGTCTCATCGGGGAGTTGCTCGGCCAGGTGGCCGAGGAGGTTTTCTTCGAGCCCAATCTCATCGAGAACCCCTTCGAGCCCTGGAGCCGGGCCATCCAGCGCGACGACCTGTCGGCTCCTCTATCCGTGCGGGGAGTGCGCGCGGTCGGAAACGTCCTGCGCGGGGCCGCGGGAACGGCCGCACTGGCACGGCGGGTTCGTCAGGGTCGATTTGACGCCGTCTTCTGCAATGGAACCACGGCCAATTTCGCAGGCGGGGCGTTGGCCGCCCTGACCGGGGTCCCCACCCTGTGGCACGTGTTCTACACGCAGGTGGGAAAAGTCATTGCGGGGCTGCACCGCCGGCTCTCGGCCGGGAAGTCGGTACGGCGGATCGTCTGCGTCTCCGAGCCGACCTCTCGCCTTTTCGACCATTGCCGGGACAAGGTGCGGGTTTTACACGACGCCATCGACGTGGACGAGTTCGCCAGCGCTGCGGTCGAGTCGAGGCTGCGGGCCGAGTTCGGCCTCTCCCGGGACACGGTCCTCTTTGGCAGTCAGGGGCGGATCCTGCCCCGCAAGGGATATCTCGAGATGGTCCAGGCCGCCCGCCTGGCGCTGGACGAGATGACCGTCGAGGAGCGCGGGAACGTGCGCTTTTTCGTTCTGGGCGAAACGCCCGGCGACGTGCAACCAGATCACCTGGCCCAGTGCCGTGCGCTGGTCGGGGAGCTCGGGCTCGGGGAGGTCTTTCACTTCATCGGTTCTCGGCCCGATGTGAAGCCTTATGTGGCGGACTTCGATGTGGCCGTGGTGCCGAGCATCTACGAGGACCCCTTGCCGCGAGCCGTGCTGGAGTCGATGGCGATGGGCAAACCGGTGCTGGCTTTCGACGTGGGGGGCCTGGGGGAGATGATCCAGAGCGGCATCCACGGGACTCTACTTTCCGGTCGACCCCCCGATGTGGCCGCGCTGGGGCGGGAATTCGTCCGCTACGCGCGCGAGCCCGAGTTGCGCCACAGCCAGGGGGTGGCCGGGCGCGAGCGGGTCGAGCGCGAGTTCAATGCCCGCGGGCGGGCGCGCATCTGGCAGCAAGAGCTCATGGCCCTGGCTTGCCGTTGACCTCACGCTCGAAGATCAAGATGTCGTTGCCGGTGCTGGCGTGAATCTGGACCCGTGGCCAGAGCCTGGACTCGAACCTGGAGACGTGGGCCACGCGGTAGCCGGCCTGCCCGCGCTCGAGCTGGTGGAAATAGTCTCGTGCCGCCGAGTCCCGGTAGTAGCCCTCCAGCCATTTCGTTCGTTGGGAGCGGTAGCGAGAGGTGAACACCTCGGATACCACAATCCACCGGGGACGGCGTTGGCTCACGTCCTGATAGGGGGCCTGGACTTCGGTCACGTCGAGCAGCGCGCTGCGCCTCTCCACAGCTGTGTCGTCGACCCGCACGACGCGCGCCCGGGCCGGCAGCCGCGGCCAGTACACCTGGTTGCCGTAGACCTCGATCACCTCCCCTGGTCGGACATGGGCCCGAAGCCAGGATTCGGCGTCGTAACGGGGATCGTTGAGGAGGTTGGCATCGACCGCCAGACATTGGAAGAGGGCCCAGACCCCCAGCGGCCCTGACACCACCAGGGCCGAGCGTCGGTTGAGCGCAAAAAGCCAGCTCACGGCCAGTCCCGCGTAGAATCCAAGCAGCAGGGTCTGGGGGAGCAGGAAGCGATGCTCGGTCCGGCGCGCCAGGCAGTTGAAGGCCAGGGTCAGGGTCAAGGCGGCGAGGAGAGGGAGCAGTCCAGCTACAAGTCGGTTGCCGGGCCTGGGCTGGCTCAGGTGCAGCAGCAAGCCCCCCACCATCAGCAGCAGGAACGGCCAGGGATAGAACGAGTCGAAGCTGAGGATACTGTCGCTCAGGACGGAGGCGTAGCCGGCCCACGAGCTCGGGTAAAGAGCGTGGTCCTGACTGCCGCTGCCCAGCAGAAAATGGACTCGAGCAGAGAATCCTTGAGGATTGACCAGAGCGCCATCGAGCAGGGCCAGGCTTGATAGAGCCACCAGGGCAGCCCGAGCGCTCTTTCCCAGCACCCGTTTGGCCTCGTGGCGGGGCCACGGGTCGAGGACAAACCAGCCCGCCAGGGCCAGCGGGATGCTCAAAAGCAGAGCGCCTGCTTGATCCTTCGTGCCCACCGCCAGGGCCGCCAGGAACCCGACGGTGGGCAGGCGGCCAGGCTCATGACGAACGATGGCCCGGGCCAGTTCGACCAGCGCGAACAGGCTCCAGAACAGGTAAGGCACCTCCAGGTTGCTGGTCTGGGAGTAGTAGGTGAAGGGTGCGTTCAGCCCCACCACGATGGCCACGAAAAGACCGGTCCGGCGGTCGTAAACCTCCTCGCCCAGCCTGGCCATCAGCGCCACCACGGCCAGCGACATCATGACCGTGACCAGGCGGGCGATGACCGCAAACATCGTCATATAGGGCGGCTGGATGAATTCGTGGACCAGGGCCTCTGGTGTGAGGGCGGTGGCCTTCACAAGGCCGACCAGCCAGATCGGCAACGTCAGGAAGGACAAGAGCAGCAGATGCACCGGCGGGTAGCGGAAGAACTCCCCCGGCTGATAGGTCTGCACGACCCCCACCAGAAAGTCGCGCGGTGCCACGCCGTCGTCGTCCCAGCCATCTGGACCGGGGAGGCCCCAGCCCAGGCCAGGCAAGTGCAGCAAGAGAACAGCCGCCAGAATCCACGAGAGCTCGCCCCCTCCGCTCCATCTCGGCAGCCAGGCAGGCGTTTTCCCGGGTCCTGCCGCAGTTGCTCGAGAGATGTCCGGTCCTCCCGCTGTGGCGCGCACGGCGCTGCTTTTGCTGCCGGTGCAGATCGTCCTTCGAAGTGGCGAGCTGCTGTTTCCCTTGCTGCTGGCCGCCTGGTTCGGCCGCACGGACCAGACCGACCTGTTTTATCTGCTCTGGGCCTACTTCACGTTCGCCGGGGCTCTGCTCAGCTCGGGATTTCACGACTCGGCCCTCATGCCGGTGCTGATCGAGCTGGACCGCCGTGAGCCGGCCCTCTTTCCGGTTGTGGCCGGCTCGGTTCTGGGCCACCTGCTGGTCTTCGGGCCGGTGCTGGCGGCCGCCCTGGGGGGAGCCGCGTTGGCCGTCGCCTGGCTGTTCGTCGAAGGGCCACAACTGGCGCTGGCCGTCGCTCTGGTGGTCGTGTTCTCGTTCTTCCTGGTCGCGCTCACCGTACGGACCTGTCTGGTCGGGCTTCTCAATGTCCGGAGCTGGTATTTCGCCCACCCGGTATCGAGCGGTCTGGGCATCCTGGTCTGCTTGCCCTTCGTTGCTCTGGCTCGTTTTCAGCTGGGGATCCTGGCAGTCCCCACGGGAATGCTGCTGGGCGAGTTGATGGCCACCGGGCTGCTGGCCGGCCTGGCGCTCGGCCCGGCCGCCATTCGACTGCGGCTTTCGCTGGCTCGTTCCGAGCCGGTTCGTCGGTTGGCGGGGCTGGTGGGCTCGGAGGTTGCCGGCACCACGGTGACCCGGATCAACCCCTTCATCGACCAGGTCTTTGCCGGCCTGGTCTCGATCGTGGGGGGAGGCACGCTGCTGCGCTATGCAACCGATGTGGCCTCGGTCCCAAACTCCCTGGCCCAGGCAACCGTCCTGACGGTGCTCTTGTCTCATCTGTCTCACAGCGTGGCCGACCGGTCCCTGGAGCGGTTCGAGCAAACCCTGCGGCGGTCGCTGGTGACGGTCTGCGCTCTCTTGACGGCCGCCAGCCTTGCGCTGTTCTGGCTTCGGGT
>CAZWUN010000212.1:0-9210 GCA_964637145.1 uncultured Burkholderiales bacterium | reverse complement strand
CCAGGAAGGCCCACACCTTCTGGTGGGTGCGCTCTTTCAGGCCACGGTTGATCAGATACCGATTGAAGCGAGCCTGGTAAATGGCCATGATGGGGCCGAGCCCCATGCTGACGGTGGGGAACTCCCAGAAGTTGGGCATGAGCCAGGGGTGGGGATAGGAGGACAGTCCTCCCCCGTCGGCCAGTTCGCGACGGAAGTTCTCCAGGTCTTTCTCGGTCAGTCGACCCTCCAGGAAGGCGCGGGCATAGACGCCCGGGGAGGAGTGACCCTGGAAGTAGATGAGATCTCCGTGGCAGGGGTGGTCCTTGCCCCGGAAAAAGTGGTTGAATCCAACCTCCAACAGAGTGGCAGCCGACTGGTAGGTGGCGATGTGGCCGCCGATGCCCGGGGTCACCTTGTTGCCCCGCACCACCATGGCCATGGCGTTCCAGCGGATCAGGCTCTTGATGCGCCGCTCGATGTCGCGGCTGCCTGGATAGGGAGGCTGGAAATGAGCCGGAATGGTGTTGATGTAAGGCGTGTTGGCGGTAAAGGGAACACGCACCCCCTTCTTTCGAGCGTGCACCTGCAGGCGGCGCAAGATTTCGACGACCCGCTCGGGGCCCTGGCTCTCCAGAATGTAGTCGAGCGACTCGAGCCATTCGCGGTCTTCGATCTCGCGAAGCAGGCGGCTTTCTTCGGATTCTCCTTCGGGGGTGCCCGCGCGGGCAGTGGTCGTGTCAATCATAGCCCGAGCAGCTTCGCTTCCAGGGAGAAAGTTCCCCCAAACTGGTCAGGAGAGAGGAAATCCGGCCCGAACCAGCGTCCCTTCGCCAGCTTTGCTCTCGATCTGCAGCCAGCCGCCCAGCAACTCGACCCGTTCGCGCATGCTCTGAAGGCCCACGCCCGCCGGTTGATCGGGGTCGAATCCCACTCCCCAGTCCTGGAACTCGAGCCGAATCTCGCCCTCCTCCAGGCTCAGCGTCAGGGCCACCCGCTCGGCGCGAGAATGGCGTCGGGCATTGCTCAGGCACTCGCCGGCAATGCGATAGAGTCCGGTCTCCAGGGCCCCCGGCACTTTCGTGCCGCCCAGCTCGTTGCGGAACGTGACCTCCCAGCCGAGCTCCTGGCGCGCATCCTCGAGTTGGCGGCGCAGGGTTTCCACCAGCCCCAGCTGCTCGAGAGCCGAGGGCCGCAGGTTGTAGATCAGCCGCCGGCCCTCCTCCACCGAGCCCTTGAGGAACTCCACCGCCCGGGCCAGGCTCTCTTCTCCCCGCCTTTTCTTGAACATCTGCAACTGCAGGTCGGCGGCGATCACGTACTGCAGCATGCCGTCGTGGAGGTCGCGGGCCACCGACCGGCGCTCCTCCTCCTGGGCGGTGATGAGCCGGTCGAGCAGCTCGCGCAGGCGAGCTTCCTTGACAGCCAGGCGTGACTCGGCCTGCTTGCGGTCGCTGATGTCCTGAGCCACGGTGACCAGGGCTTTGAGCTCACCCGACTCGCCCGAGACCGGAGAGCAGGACATGAGCACCGGGATGGGGGAGCCGTCCCGAGCCCGATACACGGCCTCCAGATTGCGACAGGAAGTCATGGTAACCGGACTGGAGCTGCTTTGCAGGATGGATTTGAAAGGCTGGCCCACCAGCTCTTCCTCGGAATAGCCCAGAACGTCGCAGGCCACGCCGTTGACGGCCCGCACGATTCCATCCGCCCCGACCACTACCAGCAGATTGCTCAACGAGCGTAGCACCCGGTCGGCATAGGGATGGGTGGACGGCGGCAGGGGATCGGGAGCGAGCCGAGGGCCGAGAGGCCAGGAAAGCAGCGCCATCAAAACCAGAGCCCCGGCGGCCAGCAGGGCCGCCTCCCAGCCCAGGGCTTCCCGACTGGCATAGGCCGAGGGGTCGGGGGGGAGTGAGGCGGCCAGCTCGCGGGTAGCCGGCTGGATTTTGGTCAGCAAGAGCATCTCGGCGCGCTGCTGTTGCCCGGACTGAGTCAGCGTCAGGGCTTCGGCCCCATACTGGACCAGGCGAGACAGGGCTTCGCGGCCGGAAGGAGCTAACCTGGTCAACTCGGCCTGAAGACTTCGAATGCGCGACCGATCACCTCCGGACTCGAGAATCAGAGCGGTGTACTCATCCTCGAGCTGGAATGCCAGCACGCTCATCCTTTGCTGATCGCGCTGACGCTCGAGCTCACCGGCCCGGTTCTGCCAGGCCCAGCTCCAGTGCGCTCCTCCCAGGATCAAGGCAGCCAGCAGGACCTGGGTAAGCCTGACTCTCACGCTCGCTCCATGGCGGCCCGAAGAGCGGCAGCCGCTTCGTTGATGTCGCGGTAGCGATCCCGGGGGCTGTCGGCCAGCATGCGGTGCAGGACCCGACTGAGTTGCGGCTGGCCCGGCAGCTCGGGGAGGGGCTGATGGCGCCGACGCAGCATCTCGACCAGATCGTCAGCCTGGAACGGATGCTGTCCGGTCAGCACCTCCCAGGCCACCACGCCCAGGGAATACTGATCGCCAGCTCGGGTAGGCCGGCCGCCGTGCAGAAGCTCGGGGGCCACGTAGGACGGCGCGGCCGAGGTCTGGCCGGCGCAGAAATCGATCAGTCGGGGTCGCCCGCGCTCATCCACCAGGACATTCTGGGGACGAATGTCGCCATGCACTACCCCGAACTCGTGGGCGTAACAGACCACTTCCAGCAGTCCTGGCAGACAGGCAGCTGCCTCTTTCCCGCTCAGGTTGGCCAGGCTGGTGCCGCGTACCAGCTCGTAGACGACGAAGAAACGCCCCTGGAAGGCGCCGTAATCGAGCATCGGGACGAGGCCCGGGTGGACCAGGCGCCCCGCAACCCTGGCCTCGTGGTGCCCCTGAGCCTCGTAACCAGGCCGGAAGAGCTTCAAGACGACTTCCTGGCCGTGGGGAATCAGCTCATCGGCCACCGCCCGGTAGGCAACGCCATGGGCTCCCTGGCCCAGACGCTCAAGCAGGCGCCAGCTTGCCACCCGCGCCAGGACCAGCGGATCCTCGCCGGCAGGCCAGTTGGCCAGGTATTCCTGGCGTATTCTGCGCAAGTTCTTCAGTCGGGCCCGCCGGGCCAGCCCGATTCCCAGGAAGCCCAGCAGCGAGGCCCCCGCCAGCAACGGGAAGACGTGCAGGCGCATCCACTCGCCGCTGGTGTTGGGGGTGAGCCTGACGGGCCGCCCGGGCGGCCAGACCCGCTCGCCTTCGAAATAGCCGCTCGGGATCGTGAGGATCTCCTCGCGGAAGCCCTCTTTGTAGCATCGGATGCGCAGGTTGGATACCCGGCGCGCCTCGGCCAGATCCAACCAGAACCACTCACCCGAGCGGCCCAGGTAGGAGCCTGCCGGGCTCGAGCCGGAAACGTCCAGATAGAGCCGGGCACCGGGGGGGGTGGTCTCGACTCGAACCTGCACGGCGTCCAGGCCGTCGGCCCGGGCAAACAACATCAGGACAACCAGAAAGAGCAAACGCTTCAAGGCTCGTTCCTCAAGAACACGTCTCGGCTCAGCTCGAAACGCTCGGGACGGCTGTGCAGGATGGGCTTCTCGAGCACCAGCCGAAGGCTCAGGGGCTGGGCTGGAGTCTCGGCCGAGCCGGCCAGGGAGACTTCGAACTCGACCACGCCCGAGGCCACGCAGACCTCGCCGTCATCGCGCTCGGAGGCCACCAAGCGCATGAGAGGCGGCGGCAATTTGCTGGGGTGCTTGCGGGCCAGCTTCAGGGGGGGGCCGTTCCCCCTGGAGGTTCCGCTGGCGGCCCGGCTGCGACGCCACAGCTTGCGTTCACCTGGCGACCAGGCGTAGACGATGAGGCGCTCTTCCCACAGCTGCTGGCCATCGGTGCCCACGTCTTCCAGCCTGACCAGCGCCAGAGCCGCACCCTCGGCACCGCTGGTGGGAACGAGGCTGACCCCGCCGGGGGCCGAGAGGCGTGCATCATCGGCCATTCGTCCCAGGGCCATGGCGGCCATCTGCTGCAGCTCCACCCGGGTGGAGAGCCGCGACCATTCGTGCACCGTGAAGCGATAGAGGGCCAGAAGAAGCCCCAGGATGAGCAGGGACAGGGCGGCCCCCACCAGCAGCTCGATCAGGGTGTATCCTCGCCTCATCGCCCCACCGTCGAAATCCAGAGCTCGCGAGACAACTGCTGAGGGCGACCCCGCCAGTTCCAGCTCACGCGTACCTCGAGACCGCGCAGGAACTCGGGATCTCGCCCGGGCACCACGAAGACCTCCATCTGGCGACGATACTCCAGACCGTGGCGGGTGACCGCGGTCAGCTCGCGCTGGCCCAGGCCAAGCGCTGCAAAAGATTGTCCCCGCAACTGGTCGAGGGTGGACTCGGCCAGGCTCTGAGCCTCCAGGCGCTGGCGGCTGGACTCGATCGAGATGCCCGTCATGGGGTAGAGCGTGCACAGCATCACGATCACCAGGGCCAGCACGGCGATGGCAACCACGCTCTCGAGAGCGGAAAGGCCTCGGCGGCTCATTCCTGCTGTTGCCTCCAGAGCGTGATCTTCATCCGCTGCTCGAAGGGGAGAAAGCGGCTCAGGTCGAGCTGCACGGGATCAACCGGGGCGGGCGGGGGGGATTGCACGAGCGCGCGCAGGGCCGCATCCACCTCGTCCCGGGTGGGAACAGCGGCCGCTCCGGCCACCTGCTCGACGACCAGCATCACGCGGTTGATCGCTTCCTCATTCGTCAGCCCACTCTGGCTCTCGAGAGTGAGCGGGTTCTGCACCGTAAAGGTGGGATTGTCGAAGCGCACGGGGATGCGATAGCCGCCCGGGAGAGCCAGCTCGCTCATTCCGCCCGGAACCAGGTCCAGGGCGGTCGCCTGGGGGGCCTGGATCAGCGTGACGCCGTTCAGGACCACCGAGCCCCTGGCCACCAGGCTGCCGAGCACCATGACCTGGGTGGCCCGAAAGTCTCGGTCCGAATAGAGCATTCCCTGAAAGTGGGAGTTGGGGCCGCCCACAATCTGCACGTCTCCACCCGAGACCAGGGCCACCTGGTTATCGCTGGCCAGGGAGGATCCACCGTGAAGCACGGTGTCCCCCGTGACGAAGATGGCCCCCACCCCATGCACTCCGTCGTCGATGCGCAGGTCCCCGTCCACAAACAGGACCCCGTTGTCCAGGGCCAGTCCATCGCGAATGCGCAGGTCGCCCTGGCGGCGTACAAAGCCGATCAGGGCCGGGTCGGACAACTCGTCCATGGCCAGGTGACGAACCTGACTTCGTCCCTGGGCCACCGGGTCATAGTCCCGAACGTCCAGGCGGGGCAGGTTCACCGGGGCCAGGTTCTGCTTGACCTGGCCGCCCACACGGCTGCCGCGCGGGTCGACCAGTACCTCGCCCCCGGCCCGCAGGTCCCCGGTCACGCGCGAGTTGGGACCGAGCACCAGCGAGCTGGACCCGGGCGCGTTGCTGAGCAGGTTGCCCGGACCAAGCTCCTCTTCATCCAGGGTTGTCGGGTCGGCTCCCTCGGGAACCGAGCCAACCAGCAGGTTGCCATTCGAGCGCAGGTTGCCGCCGGCCGCGACGGCATAAGGGAAAGCGGGCATCTGCAGCAGGATCTCCACGTTGCGCGTAACCCCACCCACGGTGGCACAGCCGACCAGGTGGGCGCTGGCTGGCGGAACGGCCCGCCCCCAGCCTGGAACAGCCACGTCGCCGGCCAGGTTGTTGGTCGAGCAGGGGATGGAATGTCGCGCCGCCAGGAGCGGGTCGAAGGTCAGAAGGGCCCGGCCCGGCCCGGTCCGCGGCCGCATTTCGAGCAACCCTCCCCGGTTGGCCGGGGTTCCAATGGTGACATCCGTGCGCAGGTGATCGGTCGCCAATGCGATGACCGATTCGGAAAGAGCGCGCCCGTGCTCGAGCGACTCGAGTCTGGTGGTGAAGCTCAAATTGCTGACCCCCACCCCCGCCAGGGCAAAGGACAAGGTGACCAGCACCGCCACCAGCATCAGGGTGCTGGCCAGGCTGGCTCCACGCCCTCCCGGACGTTTTCTGGCGGGAGAGAGCAATTTGCTCGACACGGTTGTATTCAGTACGTAGCACACTACCCGAGGATCTTCAACCAGAGAGTCGGGGCTCCTTAAGAAAGGTCCCACCCGCATGGGTATTCCAGGACCCAACACCATGCATCCCTGGATTCCACGACTCTCTCCCCGGGAGGGAAGCGCTGGAAGCGCGTCATCGGGTATACTGTTATCGTAGTTCGATTCTTACCTGTTGAGGTTCTGGAGAAGATGGAGTATCAAGCGTTTGACTCCATCCAGTCCCGTCGCGGGGTGGAAACGAATTTTCTCGGAGAGTGCACCAGAAGTCGGATACTTCAAGGCCAGAACCTGAGGGAGAGAACAAACATCGAATGGTAGAGCTCGAGGTGAACAAGGCGACGCAAGTTCTGATCGTCGACGACCATCGCATGGTGCGCGAGGGCCTGCGGGCTTTGCTCGCCTCCGAGGACGACATCGAGATCGTCGGGGAGGCCTCCAGCGGCGAGGAAGCGCTCGACCGGGTCCGAGAGCTGATGCCGGACGTGGTGGTGATGGACCTGCAGATGCCTGGCATCGGCGGTCTGGAAGCCATACGCCGGGTCAAGGACCTCTCTCCCGCCACCTCCATCGTCGTCCTGACCGTGGACAACGCCGAACTGGTCCTGCTGGAAGCGATTCGGGCGGGAGCGGCCGGCTACGTGCTCAAGGATGCCTCGGCCGAGCTCTTGCTCCAGTCCATCCGGCTGATCAAGGAGGGTGGGACGCTGCTCCCAAACGAGCTCCTGGTCAAAGCCCTGCGCGGCGTGACCATTCGCGGGCCGCGCCAGGATCCACCCCCGGAGTTCGAGCAGTTGACCCCTCGCGAGCAGGAAGTCCTGCTGCTGGTGGCCCGGGGTATGGGCAACCAGGAGATCGCAGAGTCGCTCAGCCTGTCCAAGGTCACCGCCAAGAAGTACGTGCATAACATTTTGCGCAAGCTGCAGGTTTCCGACCGCACCCAGGCAGCTCTGATGGCGGTGCGACTGGGCTTGACCGACTGAAATCCGAGGAGACCGCTAATCCAGCGACGACAGGAGCGGTCGAGCATCTTCCAGGCGAGTTTTTCCCCGCCGCACCCAATTCCATCCCCATCATGGATCCCCAGGGTTCCCATCCTACACCCACAGGTGATATAATCGGGCTCAACTGAGTAACCCAAGGGGGATCCATGAGAGCCCAAAAGCGTGGTTTCAGCCTGATTGAAGTGCTGATCGCCATGGTTGTCCTGGCCGTCGCCTTCCTGGCGTTGATTCAAATCTTCCCCAGTGCCTACCTCACGGTCTATCGAAGCAAGGACCAGCTGGTAGCCGTGCAACTGGCCCAGTGCTACATGGATGAGACCCGGGCCCTACCCTACGCCCAGATGGCCTCTTCGGTCCAGTACGACATCCCCGTCGAGAGCGTCATGAACGACGTGACCACCAGCGTGACCTACCACGTGGTGGTGGATGTCTCGCCCGCCTCTCCCGCCGGAGTTCCCCTGGCCGACTCCGATCTGGCCCGCATCCGGGTTCTGGTGCAGTGGCCCCAGAAGAGCGCCTCAGGCTTCGTTCTGCTGCGCAGTGTGCGGGCCGAGTCGAGCCGACTGAGAGATTCTTGAAACGATGAAGAAAAGGCGCGGTTTCTCGCTCATCGAGCTGACCATCTACAGCTCGCTGGTCCTCATGCTGATGGCCATCATCATCCCGATGTACCTGGCCTGTCGTCGCTATTTCGAGATCTCCAGGGCCTCGGTCGGGGTGCAACAGGCGGCCAACCTGGCTGCCTACCGACTCAATCTCGAGCTGATGGAGAGCAGCCCTTCCTCGGTGGAATTCTATCCTCGCCCCAGCGACCCGGGCGCGCCCGTGGGGGTGGTGTTCCTCTCGGCGCGGGGCAACGATCGGCACTTCACCATCGACCCGACCACCGGTACTCCCTCTTGGCAGCGGGTGGTCGGCTACTTCCTGGATACCGACCCCATGTACCCCACCAACCCGCAGGTACAGGCGCTCTATCGGGCCGAACTGGTCCCCAACGGCTTTCCTCGTAGCGACGGGGTCGCCCCTTCGACGCTCAGCCCCAGGGTTACCACCGAAACGCTTCGGAGCAATGGCATCAACCGGAGGCTGATCGCCCACGACGTGCTTGCTCCCGCCGCTGCGGGTGACCACGGTGGCTTCGAAATCTTCGCCAGCGACCAGAACCCCTGGACCACGCCCGGATTCGTGCCCAATTACGCCAACTCGAGCCCGCGCGTCTATCTGCGGCTGAGAATGTTCAACAACACCTCGGGCGTGGCCAGCGTGTCCACTCGCCGGGTCGTCAACCAGGTCGAGACGCGCAGCTCGATCTTCATTCGCGGCTGACCGGAGGGCTCAGAAATGACGAAATCACGTGGAATTGCACTGGCAATGACCCTGGTGGTCATTCTGGTGATCTCGGTAGTGGCCGGAGCGATCGTCCTGCTGGGCGTGAGCAACCAGGCTCAGATCGGCCAGAATCAGCAAGAGACCTTGCTGCTGCACATCGCCGATGGAGGTGTGCATGAGGCGATGGCAGCCATCTATGAGAACCCGGCCTACCAGTCGGACGGCTCAGGGCAGTACACCACCAATCTGGTCAACGCAAACTACTGGTGGACGTTTAACAACACCGGCTCGGGGCCCTGGTGCGTGAACAACATGAACGGGGCCACGACGGTGAATGGTCCAAGCCCGGCCGGGGGCACACCGGTCCAGGTCCCCCCGGGCACCGCCTTCATCGTGGTGAGCGCCTCGGCCGGAGGCGTCAACGGGCCCGCTCCGGTGCGGGTGGCTTCCATCGTTACCAGCGTCTATCCTTACGGCATGGCTTCAGATGGCAAGATCCTGATCAACAGCTTCCGGGGCGCAAGCGCTCCCGGCTCGATTCGCTCCAACCTGGTCGGCGGCAATCCCAACATCGACATCCGCACCACGCTCAGCGGCACGGCGATCTCGCGCGACGGGGAGGGCAGTATCACCGGCACCGGGGGGACCAAGCTGTTCAATCAGCCGCCAGTCGGCATTCCCAACATCCCGATCGACCAGATCGTGGCCAGTTGGGGCAGGACCACCGGTCCCTATCCGCACGGCGGGCCGGCCACCTACCGGGTCAACAGCTCGGTCGACTTCAGCGGCAACCCGCCCAACCGGATCATCCTCGGGCCGC
>CAZWUN010000211.1:0-9213 GCA_964637145.1 uncultured Burkholderiales bacterium | reverse complement strand
CGAGCAACGGCAACATGGCCTCCGAGTTCTCTTCGGAAGACTGGCTGGAGTGGGCTTCCCAGCTGGCTTAAAGGGCTAGAAGCCGCTCCAGGTGCGGTTGTCGAGCCACATTTCGGTGATCTCGTCGGGCGGCACCGGCTCGGAGAAATAGAATCCCTGGGCCAGTTCGCACCCTTTGTCCAGGAAGAAGGTGGCTTGTTCGGCCGTTTCCACCCCTTCAGCCACCGAGCGCACCGCCAGCGTCGAGCAGATGCCCAGCATAGCCACGCAGATACTGCTGCCGTGGCGGCTGCCAACGTCCTGCACCAGCGACTGGTGGAACTTGAGCATCTTGACCTTCCCCAGCCGCTTGAGCGAGGAGAAGCCCACGCCGAAGTCGTCGACGGAGATGGCCACTCCCAGGCGGGTCAACTCCTCCAGGTTCTGATCGATGCGCTCGGGGTCCACCAGGCTCGAGCCCTCGATGATGTCCACGATCAACATCTTGGGGTCGATGTTGGTCACCTCGAAAGCCTTCAGGAACGTCTTGGGCAGATCCGCCTGCATCAGCTGGCGGGTGCTCATGTTGACGGCCGTAAAGATCTCCAGCCCTTCGTCGCGCCACAGGGCCGCCTGCCGGCAGGCCTGCATCAACGCCCAGGTGCCGATGGGCACGATCAAGCCGGTCTCTTCCGCGATCGAGAGAAACTCTTCCGGGGCCAGCAGCCGGTTCATCTCAGGGTGCTTCCAGCGCAAGAGCGCCTCGGCCCCGGCCAGGCGTCCACTGGAGAGGTGCACGATGGGCTGGTAGAGCAGGGTGAACTCGTCGTTCTCGAGGGCCTCGCGCAGCTGACCGTCGAAGGAAAGCTTTCGCTGACGGCGTTGCTTCAAGTCGGCCGTATAAAACTGCAGATTGTTGCGGCCCGCTTCCTTGGCCGCCACCATGGCGGTCTCAGCGTGCTCGATGAACTCTTCGGCCGTCTCGGCATCCAGGCTCACGCTGGCCCCGATGCTGGCGGTCACGTGCAGCTTCTGATTCTGCACCGAGTAGGGCGGAGCCAGAGCCGACAGAATCCGGTTGGAGACCAGGGTCGACATCTGGTTGCAGGCCTTGGCCCAGTCTTCGGGAGTTCGCACCTCGGGCAGGTCGCCCCGCTCCAATTCGGACAACAGGATCAGGAACTCGTCATCTCCCCTCCGGCCGAGCACGTCGGACTCGCGGACCAGGGCTTTGAGGCGATCAGCGACCTGGCGTAGCACTTCGTCGCCGGCTCGAAAACCTAGCGTGTCGTTGATGACCTTGAAACGGTCCAGGTCGATGCACAGCAAGGCCGCTCCTCGCTTGTAGCGATGAACCTGCTTGAAGGTGTAGTCGATGTACTGCTGCAGGATGTTGAAGTTGGGTAGACTGGTCAGCCGGTCCTCGAAGGCCATGCGCTCGGTCTCGGGGTCGAGCTCGGCCGCCTCGCCCGACTTCATGCGCTCCTCGGCCTCGTGGAATTTGCGCTTGAGGTTGTCGAGCTCGCGCTCGAGCGTGACGATCTTCTCCTCGGCCGTGCGGGTGCGCGCGCTGGCTGCCACCATGCGCTGCTCGGACTGGAAGAGACGGTCCACCGACTCGCGCGACTTCTGCTCGGCTGCCTTGGCGCGAGCCTCCGTGTCCTGGAGTTTCTGCTTGAGCTCCTCGAACTGACCGGGGTCGGTCTGGCTGCGTGTCTCCTCGAGCTGCTGACAGGCCTGCTCGAGCTCCTCGCGCAGTCGGATCGAGTTGGCCTCCACTTCGCCAAACTTCTCCTCGAGCTCCATGGCTCGCTCGTTGGCCTCGCGAACCTCGTCCTCCAGCTCGATCAGCTTCTGCTCGGCCAGCTCGGCCCGCTCGACCGACTCCAAAGACTCGCGCTCGGCCGCCTCGAGCTTCTTGCGAAGAGCCGACAGCTCGACGCCGTCGCTGCCCTCGACTGGACCAGCAGACGCCTCCCCCGCAGCGTCGGCCACCCGACCGGTGGCCACTTCGAGCTGGCGCAGCTTGCGCTCGGCCTCGCGAGCCCGCCGTTCGGCCGTATCGGCGCGTTCTTCGGCGGCCTTTGCCGCTTCGTCGGTCTCTTCGAAGATCTGCTTGATCTGGCCGAGCCGGAACTCGGACTGACGAAGTTTCTGCTCCACCTCATCGGCCGCCGTAGTCAGCTCGCCGACCCGCTCTTCGGCCTCCTGAGCTCGGGCCAGGGCATCATCGAGTTGGCTGCGAGTGGGGGCTGAAGCGAGCTTGTCTTCGGCCTCGAGCAAATTGGCCTCGAGCATGTCGAGCATCTCGCGCAGCTCGGTCACCTGCGTGCTGGCCTTGGCAAGCTCTTGCAGCTTGCCCTCCAGCTCCTGAGAGCGTCCCTCGGGCTCAGCCGCTGTCAGCTGGGCCTGCTCGAGCTGACCGAGCAGGTCGTCGCGCAGCTGCTGAGCTTCCTCCATATGGCGCTCGACCTCGGCCTTGGCCTTGCGAGCCTCCTCCAACTGCTCTTCGAGCACGCGGGCTTTGCGTTGAGCTTCTTCCAGTCGAGACTCTCCCTCGAGCAGCTCGGCCTGGGCTCCCTGGAGCTTGTCCTCCAGCTCGCCGAGACGATTTTCGGCCTCGCGCTGCTTGGCCTGCAGTCCGGAAGCTCCACCTTCGAGCTCTTTCAGCCTTCCTTCCAGCTCATCGCGCCTGGTCTCGGCTTCCTCCCAGCGAGCCTTCAGCGAGTCGTGCTCGGCCAGCTTCTCGCCGAACTCGCGCAGAGCGGCCGCGTGGGTTTCGTCAGCGTTGCGCAGGCGCTCCTCGAGCTCCATCCGGGCCTTCTCGGCCTCGGCCAACCTGGTTGAAAGGCCGTCGTCCCCGGAAAGGCGCTCTTCCAGCTCCTGGCGAGAGCGCTCCGCTTCGGCCAGTTGGTCGGCCAGACGCTGGCGTGCTTTGAGCGCCTCGTCAAGACGCGCCTCCAGGTCGCCCGTGTCTCTCTGGCGCTCATCCAACTCCGAACCAAGATGGCGCTTCTCTTGCTCAACCTGACCGAGCTGGTTCTCCAGCTCCTCCACTTGACCCCGAGCAGCCGTGTGGAGCTTTTCCAGCTCTTCCAGCCGCTCTTTCTGCGAGGCCACCGTGGCTTCGAGTTGCTCACGCAATTTCTGCTCGTCGGCCAGCTTGTCCTCAAGCTCCTCGATGGCGACCGAGGGCAGCTCCATGGAGTCGCGCAGCCGCCTGGCCTTGACTTCGGTTTCCTCCAGGATGGCCCGCAGATTGAGGGCCATCTCCTCCAGCGAAGGCTCCGGGCTCTCTTCCTCGTCGAAATCGTCGACGACCGGCGCTGCAGGAGTCGGAGGTGGGCTCGCCGCCGCCGGCCTGGCCACGTGCTGACCCGGCTTCTTTCCTTTGGAGAACTTGTTCTTAGCCATCTTCGCGCCTCTGGGCAGAAAAATTGGACCTGGCTTCGAGCCAAGCTGTCTCGCACCTTCCGATAGCCTGCTTCCGGTCCACTATAGGGAAAACCAGCTGAGGCGCGAACGAGGCGTCAATTCAAGGTTTCTCGAGGTGTTGATGCAAACTTCCCAGCGACGACAGGATCGGTCCATCATTCTAGGAGGCGGCAAGACGGGGTGGATCAAGCTGGTGCTACTTGGCGGAGCCATCGTCGTTGGCCTGCCGCTCCTGGTGGGCGGGATCTACTTTCTGTTCGGTCAGAAGGAGCAAGAGAGCGAGCCCAGGCCTGAGCCCAGGCCCGAGCCCAGGCCGGACCCCCCTCCGGCCCGAGAGACCCGAGAAGCTCGAGAGACCCGAGAAGCCGAGCCCGAGCCGGAGGAGCCCGAAGCCCCCCCCGAGGAGTCTTTCGAAGAGGTGGAGGAGTCCGTCGAGGCCTCCTACGAGGTGCCTCCCAGCCTGGAAATGCTGCCCGGCTCCGAGGAGACCCCCCGAGTTGTCCCGGCCGAGATCCAGCAGTTTCATTCGGTGATGGTTCAGGCCTTGCGCTTGCTGCAGGACAAGGAGCCTCCGCGCTGGCTGGGCTCCACGGTGGCGACGCTGAAGTCGTTCGGGGTGGATAGCGAGAAGACGCCGGACCGACGCCGCAGTATCCGGGTTCACAGCCAGCTGGCCATCGACTTCTCCCTGGGAGACAAGAGCGGCCAGGCCCAGGTCGTCAACATCGGGCTCGGTGGGCTGCACCTGTACCTCGACATGGAGCCCGAACGTGGAGATGTCATTACCTTGCTCGATCCAGCCTCGGGGCGTGCCAAGCCCGTTGGCATCAAGTGTGCCGTGCAGTGGGTTCGCAAGATGCCCCGAAGCACCCGACTGCTGGTAGGGGTCAACTACGACGAAAAGCCCGAGATTCTGGCCAAATCGCGCCTGGCCCAGATGCTCTCCGAGCTCGGATTCCTGGAGAATCTGATCTACCGTCGGCGCCGCAAGCGTCGAGTCAAGGCCCGATTGCAGGTCGAGGTAAACGCCAGGGCTCAAGAGCACGAAGGGGTCATCCTCAACATCGGGGTCGGGGGGGTGCTGCTCGAGTGCAAGCAAGAGCTGCTCTCAAACGCCCCCATGACCCTCACCATCGGCCCGGCAGGCCGCCTCTACGCCCTTACGGTCGCCGGCGAGATCCGCCATCGTCACCAGGGTGAGGATGGCTGGCAGTACGGCGTCCGCTTCTTGCATCTCAACCCCGATCAGGTGAAGCTTCTGGGCAAGTACGTGCTGGAGCAGCTCAAGGAAGAGAGCGGATAATCCAAAGATTGGCTCGCCGGAGGTGGGATGGACGGTGAGCGCCGAGATACAGCGGTGCCATTACAAGATGAGGTGCTGCGCTCTCAGCTCGAGCTGGGCAGCACGGCCCAGAGCTTCCTGCAAGAGGTGGTCAGCGCCATCCCCGACCCCGTATTCGTCAAGGACAGCCAGCACCGATGGATTTTCCTCAACGACGCCCTGTGCGAATTCATGGGCTACCAGCGCGAGGAGCTGCTCGGCCACTCGGACTACGAGTTCTTCCCGCACGAGCAGGCCGACGTGTTCTGGGCCGAGGACGCACGCGTCTTCGAGACCGGCCTGACGCGCGAGAACGAGGAGCTTTTCACCGACGCCAACGGCCAGACCCATACCATCTGGACCAAGAAGTCGCTCTTCCGGACCAGTGACGGGCAACCGTTCCTGGTCGGCATCATCCGCGACATCACGGAGCGAAAGCGCATGGAGGCAGAGCTGATCCAGGCGCGTGAGCGCTCCGAATCGGCTACCCGCGCCAAATCGCAGTTCCTGGCCAACATGAGCCACGAGATCCGCACCCCGATGAACGCCATCATGGGGATGACCGAGCTTTTGCTCGATACCGAGCTCGATCCCGAGCAGCGCGAATACGCCGACATGTCCTTGCAAGCGGCCCGCTCGCTCCTGGGGATCATCAACAACATCCTGGACCTGTCGCGCATCGAGGCGGGCAAGGTGGTGCTGGACCACCTGGTCGTGGACCTGCCAGCCCTGCTCGAGGAGGTGGTCGAGCTTTTCAGCTACCGGGCAGCCGACAAGGGCCTGGAGCTGACCCTTCAGGTCACGGGTCCCCGTTCCCAGGGTCTGATGGGCGATCCGGGCCGATTGCGCCAGGTGGTGACCAACCTGATCGACAATGCGGTCAAGTTCACCGACCAGGGTCGAATCGCCGTGCTGGCCGAGACCGCCAGGCAGAGCTCCGAGCGCGTCCTCCTGACGCTGCAGGTGCAGGACACGGGCATCGGCATCTCTCCGGCCGGCCAGTCCCTTTTGTTCGAGGAGTTCACTCAGGTGGACGGGTCCAACAAGCGCCGCCACGGCGGCACGGGGCTGGGCCTGGCCATTACCCGCCGCCTGGTGGAGGAAATGGGTGGAGAGATCGACGTGACCAGTGAATTGGGCTCGGGAACCACCTTCCGAGTCACCCTGCCTCTGCTCTCCAGTCCCGACCAGGACGGCTCGCTCCATTCCGAGCCCGAGGAGGCTCTTCCTGTGAAGTTTGAAGGCCGGGTTCTGGTGGTGGAGGACAACGCCGTCAACCAGCGATTGGCCCATCGGATGCTGGAGAAGCTCGGCCTGCGGGTCGACCTGGCCGGCAATGGCCAGGAGGCGGTCGACCTGAGCCGTCAAAACCATTACGATGTCATCTTCATGGATTGCCAGATGCCCCTGATGGACGGATACGAGGCCAGCCTCGCCATTCGCACCCGGAGCCAGGTTCCCATCGTGGCCATGACGGCTCACGCCATGGTGGGCGATCGCGAGCGTTGCCTGGAAGCGGGGATGAACGATTACCTGACCAAGCCGATCGCCCAGGTCTCGCTGCGCAAGACCTTGCACCGCTGGTTGCCAGGCCAATGAGGGCGCTGGCACTCATCCTTCTCGGCCTGCTGGTCCTCACGGCCGTCTTCTTCTTCGTCAGCGGCTCGGAGGCAGTGGAAGTTATGGCCGGCCGCGTCGAGCGCGGATCGGTCAGCGACAAGCTGGACGAGGACGGGCTGGTGAAGAGCGGCCTGGAAGCGGCCCTGGCGCCGCGAACCCAGGGTCGCCTGGCCAGAGTGCTGGTCAAGACAGGCGAACGGGTTCGAGCCGGGCAACTGGTGGCCGAGCTCGAGTCAGACGACCTCAAGGCCGCCCTGCGAGTGGCTCAGGCCAATGAGCAGGCGGCCGCGGCCGCGGTGGAGCAGGCCCGGGCCCGGCTCCAGGCCGAGCACCGGGCGGTGGCCGCCGAGCTGACCGGATCGCAGGCCGCTCGCCAGGTGGCCAGCGCCAATCTCGATCGACTCGAAAACGGCTCGCGACCGCAGGAGCTGGCCACGGCCCGGGCCCAGCTCGCTTCAGCCGAGGCCGCCGAGAGCGAGTCGCGGGCCAACCTGGCCCGCACCCGGCAACTGTTCGAGCAGGGCTACGTCTCGGCTCAGCAGGTGGACGCCGCCCGGACCGCTCTCAGCGCGGCCCAGGCCAGCCGGGAGCAAGCCCGTCAGCAACTGAGTTTGTTGCGCGAGGGAGCGCGCCGAGAAGAGCGCCAGGCCGCTCGGGGCGAGCTGGATCGCGCCGGGGCTCAGGTCGAGGGGGCCCGGGCACGCCAGAGTCAGCTGGCGGTCCTGGAGGGCGAATTGTCTGCCAGCCAGGCCCGTCTGGAGGCGGCCACGGCCACCGTGGCTCAAGCCCGGGCCCAGCTCGTGCAGGCCGAGGTGCGGGCCCCTGGGGCCGGGGAGATCGTGCTGGAAGACGTGCAGCCCGGCGAGTCAGTCGGGCCCACCGTGCCGGTAGCCCGGCTGGTCGACCCGGACCGGATCTGGATCGAGGTGCTGCTCGACGAGAATGACCGGGGCAAAGTCTCCCCCGGCCAGAGCGTGGTGGTGACCACCGACGCCTACCCCGAAGTAGAGTTTGCCGGCAAGTTGAAGAGCATCGACGCTCTGGCGCAGCTCAAGCGCGAGCTGCGCGGCACCCCCACCCAGGACGAGGACCGCGTCTTCCGGGCCCGTGTCGAGTTGGCCAGTCCCGAAGTGAAAGGCTCGCAGCTCTTCCCGGGGATGTCGGTCTTCGCCGAGGTGGTGCTGCGCAAGCTCGAAAACGTGCTGTTCGTGCCCCGTGAGGCCCTGGTGAGCCGGGAAGGAAAGTGGGTCGTGCTGCTGGTGGACGGCTCGCGAGCCCGCGAGCGGGTGGTCAAGACGGGCAGTCGTGATGCCAGCCGGGTCGAGATCCTTGAAGGCTTGAGCGAGGGCGAGATGGTGGTGCTCAATCCTGGCAATCTGCGCGACGGGGCGCGCCTGCGACTGAAACCATGAGTCAGGACGTGGTGCTCGAGCTCAAGGGGGTCGAGCGCACTTACTCGGGTCACGGGGGCGAGGTGCCGGCCGTGTGCGGGGTGGACATGGTGTTGCGTCGAGGCGAGTTCGTCTCGCTGGTGGGCCCCTCCGGCTGTGGCAAGTCGACCCTGCTCAACATCCTCGGTTGCCTGGACCGGCCCACGGCCGGCCAGGTGATCTTGCGCGATCGGGACGTCTCCCAGTTCTCCTCCAACCAGCTGGCCCGGGTGCGCAATCGCGAGATTGGCTTCGTTTTTCAAAGCTACAACCTGCTGCGTCGCATGAGCGCGCTCAAGAACGTGGAGCTGCCCATGGTCTACGGCGGAGTTCCCCGAGCCGAACGGGCCGCGCGGGCCCGCGAGCAGCTGGCCCGGGTCCACCTCGAGCACCGGCTCGACCATACCCCCAACCAGATGAGCGGCGGCGAGTGTCAGCGGGTGGCCATCGCCCGGGCGCTGGTGATGAACCCCGACCTGGTCCTGGCCGACGAGCCGACCGGCAACCTGGACACCCGCACCGGGGCCGACATCATGGGTATCTTCCATCGCCTGCACGGCGAGGGGATCACCCTGCTGATGGTCACCCACAGCCCCGAGATGGCCGAGCAGGCCACCCGAATCGTGCGCATGCTGGACGGAAGGATCGTGGCCTGAATGGACCTCTGGGAGAGCCTCTCGTCGGCGCTCGACTCGCTCAAGGCCAATCGCCTGCGGTCGGTGCTCACCATGCTGGGGGTCATCATCGGGGTCGGCCTGGTGATCACCCTGGTCTCGCTGGGCGAGGCGGCCAAGGTCTACGTCAACCAGGAAGTGGGCGGGATGGGCTTTGGCTCCAACGCCCTGGTGGTGCACCCGGGCAAGATGGATCCCCCCATCGAGCCCAGCCGGCTCAGCTACAGCGACTCCAAGGAGATCGCCCGCCGATTGACGGGCATCAACGACGTGGTGCCGGTGCTGATCGGCTCGGCCCAGGCCCGCATGGGGCGTAAAGAGGACAAGATCGCCATCTGGGGCCTGACCGAGAACTGGCCGGCGCTGGCCAACTACCGGGTCACGGAAGGGCAGTTCCTGACCTCCTCGGACATCGAGAAGCACCGCAAGGTCTGCGTTCTGGGCCCGGACGTGGTGGCCAAGTTCTTCCCCGGCTCCTCGCCCGTGGGCGAGACGCTGCGCATCGGAGGCAAGCGCTTTCAGTGCATCGGGGTGATGGAGGAGAAGGGCGAGATGCTCGGGATGAACATGGACGACATGGCCATTCTGCCCATCACCACGGCTGAAGACTTGCTCGAGACCAGGCGGCTGACCGAGATCATCGTCTGGGCTATCGACGCCGACAAGGTTTACGACGTGCAGCAGCAGATCGAGGAGTTTCTGCGCCACCGCCACCTCGACCAGGACGACTTCCACTTTCACACCCAGAGCGAGA
>CAZWUN010000210.1:0-9243 GCA_964637145.1 uncultured Burkholderiales bacterium | reverse complement strand
ACCTCCTGGCCCCGTTTTTGGTGCTGTGGCGCCCCACGCGCTGGCCGGGGCTGATCCTCCTGATCGGCTTCCACCTCTCCAACGCCTACCTGTTTCGGATCGGGATCTTCCCCTGGTTGATGGTGGCCGCCCTGGTGCTCCTGCTCGAGCCCGACGCCCCGCGTCGCTGGCTGCGCCGACCGGCCCTGTCGCTGCCCGAGCCCCGACCCCTCCCGGCCGGGGTGCTCGCCTTCCTGGTCATCTACGTCCTGGTGCAGCTGCTGCTGCCCCTGCGCCACCTGGTCCGGGGCCAGGACGTGGCCTGGGACGAGGACGGCCACCTCTGGTCCTGGCGCATGAAGCTGCGCGACAAGAGCGGGGCCGTTGGCTTTGCTCTTGTCGACCGGGGCCGCCTGATCATGCCCCATGTGCACGGCGAGTTGTCGGCCTACCAGGTGCGCCGCATTCAGGGACGCCCCGACCTGATCCGCCAGTATGCCAGGCACCTGGCCAGAGAGAGCGGCTGCCAGGTGCTGATCTGGACCTGGACCTCCCTCAACCGCCGACCCTGTCAGACTCTG
This sequence comes from uncultured Burkholderiales bacterium, assembly GCA_964637145.1. Lineage (GTDB taxonomy): Bacteria > Vulcanimicrobiota > Xenobia > Xenobiales > QWHO01 > QWHO01. Next base: position 8,683 of record CAZWUN010000210.1, on the reverse strand, counting down.
CTCGATCAAGAAGGGAGGCTGTTCCCCTTCCTGGACCTGCAGTTCCCGCCGCCGGGCCCGGCCAGCCTGACTCTGGCCATCGACCAGCGAGAGGCCCGGGGCGTGGAAGGCTTCTACCAGGTCGACCTGCTCGACGAGCAGAACCACCCCGTGGGCTCCCGCCGCGCTCAGCGCGAGCCCGGCGCCGCCCGGCAATTCATCCAGCTCTCGGATCTGCCCGCCGGCCGCTTTCGCTTGCTGGTGCTGGCTCTTTCCCCCGGGGGGCTGGTGCTGGCTCACTCGCTGGCCGAGTGCGAGCTGCAACCCGGGGACAATCGCTACAAGATCTCGCAGGCCCGCTTCACCCCCGGCCCCCCCCTGGGCCTGATCAGCGGCCAGGGATCGACCCCGAGCGGGCCGAACCGCCCCCAGGCCCCGCCGTGACCTTCATCTCCTTCTCCTTCGTCATCCTCTTCGCGGTCGCGTTCCTGGCCCGGCTCACCATCGGACGCAGGAAGACCGAGCCCACCTACCTGGGCCTGATCCTGTTCCTGAGCGTCATCTTCTACAGCTGGGAGGTGCCGGCTTACCTGTTGGTGCTGCTGGCCAGCGTGCTGATGGACTACGTCTCGGGCCTCCTGATCGCGGCCCAGGCGGTCTACGAGCGCCGCCGCCTCTACCTGATCATCTCCCTGACGCTCAACCTGGGCCTGCTCTTCCTGTTCAAGTACCTCGACTTCGCCCTGGCCAGCCTGGGCTGGGTGCTGGGGGTTCCCGCCCAGGACGTGCCTCAGTTCAACCTGATCCTGCCGCTGGGCATCTCCTTTTACACTTTCCACTCCATGAGCTACGTCATCGACGTCTACCGCGGCTACATCACCCGCATCAAGCGCTTCGACGACTACCTGATGTTCGTGATCTTCTTCCCCCAGCTGGTGGCCGGCCCCATCGCCACGGCCCGCGACTTCGTCTACCAGATCCACCGCGTGCGCCGGCTGCACTGGGTCACTTTCTGGCACGGGGTCTACCTGATGATCTCGGGCTTCTTCCTCAAGATGGTGGTGGCCGACAACCTGGCGCCGGCCGTGGACGTGCACTGGCCGGTGGCGGCCGGACCCAACGGGGACGCGGCCATGGCCTTCTGCTCGGCGGCCCTGTTCGGGGGACAGATCTTCGCCGACTTCGCCGGCTATACCAACATCGCCCGGGGGGCGGCCTACCTGCTGGGCTTTCGGCTGATCATCAACTTCCGAGAGCCCTACATCTCGCAGAGCCTGCAAGAGTTCTGGACCCGCTGGCACATCTCGCTCTCGCGCTGGCTGCGCAACTATCTCTACATCCCCCTGGGAGGCAACCGGCACGGCAGCTGGCAGACCTACCGCAACCTGATGCTGACCATGCTGCTGGGCGGGCTGTGGCACGGCGCCGCCTGGACCTTCGTGGTGTGGGGCCTGCTGCACGGGGTGGGCCTGGCGGTGGAGCGGGCCCTGGGCTTGAACCGTCCCGGCCGCTCCCGGCTCTGGCGGTTGAGCTACTACCTGGTGGTGCAGGCCTACATCCTGCTGACCTGGGTCTTCTTCCGCGCCACCAGCGTGCCCGAGGCTCTGCAACTTTTGGGCAACCTGACCATCTTCAAGACCCCCTGGGCCGGCTGGGGCGAGCTGATCATCGCCATGAGCTTCCTCTTGCCCATCGTGCTCATGCACCTGCGAGCGGCCCTGATCCAGGCCGGCCTGAGCCACCCCGCGGGCAAGTACGAAAAAGCCTTCCTGTGCGGTATCATGCTGTACGCCATCCTGACCCTGCGAGGCCAATCGGATGCCTTCCTCTACTTCCAGTTCTAAGCTCACCTGGAAGACCAACCTGCTCATCGTGCTGGTGGGCCTGGTCGGCTTTGGTCTGACCGCGGGATTGGGCCAGGTCTGCTACCAGACGCTGCCGGGCCTGAAGGGCTGGCTCTTCACCCGGGCCGACGAGCTGCCGCGAGAGAGCCACACCGGCCACGCGGTCAGCGACTTCCTGGTCTACCTGCACGGCCTGGAGGGGGTCGTGGAGCCCATGCGCGCAGCTCAGGTGATCTTCGTGGGCAGCAGCCGGGCCGGCTTCTCCTTCCGCGACGACTTCGTGACCCGTTTCGAGCAGGCCACCGGTCTGAAGACCTACGCCCTGGGCTTCCCCCGCTCGGGCATGGCCATGGCCGAGAAGCTGATCCAACGCTATAACCTGCGCCCCCGCGTGCTGGTGGTGGCGGTGGACAACGTGTTCTTCACCGACTTCGTCAGCCATGAGATCGTCTCGGCCGAGCGATTGTCGCAGTGGGAGGCCTGGCGCCAGCTGCGCGAGGACCGCCTCTCGTGGTGGAGCCGCAACCACCTGCACCGCTACATCCCCGAGTTCGAGGTGTTCGGCCACCAGACCATCTCGGTCATCTACCGCAACTACCGCACGGGCGGTTGGATCGTGGTGCAGCACCCCGAGGAGCACCTCGCCGTGGTCGAGCCCACCGCCCGCATGCCCGCCCCGGAGCGAGCCAGGGCCCGAGAGTTCGTGGCCCGCATGCGCGAGCGCGGCATCGAGGTGGTCTTCACGGCCGTGGCCGGGGGAGACTACGCCCTGGAGGATCTGGGCGAGCTGGCCCGCGAGCTCGACGTCCCCCTGCTCGCCCCCCGCCTGGAGGGTCTGACCACGGGCGACCCCGTCCACCTCGACGGCCCCAGCGCCCGGCGTTTCTCAGACGCCTTCCTGGAGGAGTTCCGCCGCTGGTGGAAGGGTTGATTGCTGACGCCGGATGGCCAGGCAGGTCACGTCGTCATCCTGAGGACGCCCCTGGCCGAAACGCTCGGACTCTCGATGCAGGGCATCGATCAACTCGCCCAGGGGCAGGCTCCCATGTTTTGCCAGCGCGTCTCCCAGGCGCTCCTCGCCGAAGAGCTCGCGCTCGGGGTTGCGCCGCTCCGACAGCCCGTCCGTGAAGAAGAAGGCCAGGTCGCCGGGGGCCAGCTCGAGCGTCTGGGGCTCGAGCTCGATGTCTTCGAAGACCCCCAGCGGAGGGCCCGAGGTGGGGACCTGGCTGACCGTTCCCGACGCCAGCAACAGGCAGGTGGCCTGGCCCGCCCCGATCACCTCCAGGCAGCCGCTGGCGTTGCTCAGCCGGCCCAGGCTGGCGGCCACGAATCTCCCTCCCTGGCGCGTGTCATTGAGCAGCAGCGCGTTCATCCGCCGGGCAATGCCCTGCAGACTGTCCAGAGGGCTGGCCAGGGCTCGAAAGTAGGAGCGACAACGTGAGACCAGCAGGGCGCTGTCCAGCCCGTGGCCGCTGGCGTCGGCCACCAGGAAGGCCAGGCTGCCCGGGCCCAGGGAGACGAAGTCGTAGCAGTCTCCCCCCACCGTGCGAGCGGGGTGGAAGGCGCCCGCCAGCTCGAAGCCGGGCAGGGCCAGGGCTTTGGGCGGCTCGACCAGCTCGCGGGCCAGCTCCAGCTCGCGCTCCAGGCGTCGTTTCTCGGTCACGGCGTCGAGCAGAGCCTGGCGCTTGAGGGCGATGGCCGCCAGCGAGCCCAGCACCAGGGCCAGATCGTCTTCCTCCTGGCTGAACCGGGAGGTGCCCTGGATGTGCAGCACGCCCATCAGCTCGCCCTCGGGAGCGATCAGCGGCACCACCAGGGTCTCGGCTCCGGAGTGATGGTCCACGTGGATCACTCTCTGGGTGACCGCCGCGCGGGCCGAGGCGCCGATGCGGGCGCTGATGCGAATCTCCTTCTGGAAGAACTCCTCCGACCCGGCATCATATTGCAGGATCTGAGCCCGCTCGCAGGCCAGCAGACTGTGGGCCGCCTTCTCGATGGAAGCAAGCAGCGGTTGCAGCTCTTGCGACTCGGCCAGCAGCCGCACCACTTCGACCAACCTCGACAGGGAGTTCACCTGCAACCCCTTCAAATCAGGGCTGGCAGGTCCGACAGGCGGTCAGGCCGCGCTCCAGAGCCCGGGAGGCTGGTATCGTCTCGACCCCCGAGTCGGGCAGCAGGCGGCAATCAGGGCGATGATAACGCTTGCCCTTCCCCGCCACCGCGACCTGGGGCTCGTGCTTTTCCTGGTAGCTCTCCTTGAGGATCTCCTGGAGCTCCTGGCTGTCGAGCCAGACTCCGAAGCAAGCCGGGCAGCGGTCCACCTTGACCCGCTTCTGGGGCGAGAACCAGCGCGCCACCATGCGCGTGCCACAGCCCGGGCAGGCCACCTGGCCGCGGGGATCGTCCTCTTGCAGCCCGTGGCGCGGGTCCACGTCGTAGCGTGTTCCCAGAATCTGGGCCAGCTCGCCCCGGTCGAGCCAGGTACCGTCGCACTGGGGGCAAGCATCCATGAGCAGGTTCAGAAAACGGGTCGGGGTGAGCGGGAAGTTATCCCGCGGGCAGCGTCTGTGATCCATGGGCGGGCTGATTCTCTTGCGCGGGCGGGGGACCCTGCCGGCTGGCCGCGCGCTTCGGGTTTACCGGCCTGCAGGCGGCTGCACGAGGCGCATTCCCTGGCCGCGACACGTCTGTCCGGGCAGGAGCCCGGCTGCGGGCGTGGTAACCCTGGACAGCTTCGTTGGGAGGACATCCATGACCGTGCAAACCCCAGGCAAGACCCGCACCGAGACCGACAGCATGGGCGCCATGGAGGTGCCCCACGACCGCTACTGGGGGGCCCAGACCCAGCGCTCGCTCCACTACTTCGACATCGGCTTCGACCGGCTGCCACGCGAGATGGTGCGGGCTCTGGGAGTTCTCAAGCGGGCCGCGGCCGAGGTCAATCGCGACCTGGGCCTGCTCGCCCCCGAGCTGGCCGAGGCCGTCTGCAAGGCCGCCACCGAGGTCATCGACGGCGCCCACGACGACCACTTCCCCCTGCGCGTCTGGCAGACCGGCAGCGGCACCCAGAGCAACATGAACGCCAACGAGGTGATCGCCAACCGGGCCATCGAGCTGATGGGCGGGCAGGTCGGCTCCAAGAAGCCTGTCCATCCCAACGACCACGTCAACATGTCCCAGTCGAGCAACGATACCTATCCCACCGCCATGCACATCGCCGCGGTAGAGGAGCTGCACCGCCACCTGATCCCCCGCCTGACCCAGCTGCGCGACTCGCTCAAGCAGAAGGCCGACGAGTTCGGCAGCGTGATCAAGATTGGACGCACCCACCTGATGGACGCGGTGCCGCTCACCATGGGACAGGAGTTCGGCGGCTACGTGGCCATGCTCGACCAGGATCTCGAGCGCATCCACATGGTTCTGCCCCACCTCTACCAGCTGGCGCTGGGAGGCACGGCCGTGGGCACCGGCCTGAACACCCACCCTGACTTCGCGGAGAAATCCGCCGCCCGCATCGCCGAGCTGACCGGGCTGCCCTTCGTCTCGGCCCCCAACAAGTTCGCCGCCCTGGCCGGGCACGACGCCCTGGTGATGGCCAGCGGGGCCCTCAAGACGCTGGCCTGCTCGCTCATGAAGATCGCCAACGACGTGCGCTGGATGGGCTCGGGCCCGCGCTGCGGCCTGGCCGAGCTGTCCCTGCCCGAGAACGAGCCGGGCTCGTCCATCATGCCGGGCAAGGTCAACCCCACCCAGAGCGAGTCGCTCACGATGGTGTGCGTGCAGGTCATGGGGAACGACACCGCCATCGGCATCGCCGGCAGCCAGGGCAACTTCGAGCTGAACGTGTTCAAGCCGCTGATCATCCACAACTTCCTGCACTCGGTGCGCCTGCTCGCTTCGGGTTGCCGCAGCTTCGCCGAGCACTGCGTGGACGGCCTGGTGCTCAACGAGCGCCAGGTGGAAGGCTATGTGGAGCGCTCGCTGATGCTGGTCACCGCCCTCTCGCCCCGCATCGGCTACGACAACGCCGCCAAGGTGGCCCACAAGGCCCACGTCGAGCACAAGACGCTGCGCGAGGTGGCCGTGGAGATGGGCTTGCTCACGGCCGAGGAGTTCGACCAGATCGTGCGTCCCGAGAAGATGCTGGGACCCTCGAAGTAGCTCCTCATCCAAGCAGGGCTGGCAACAACTGGCACAGGTCGCCCTCCAGGCGGATGTGGGCCAGATGGTCGTGGGCGGTGGGACCCTGATTGATGATGGCGTAGGTGGCCCCACTGCGGTAGCCCTCCAGGGGCACCGAGGCGGCCGGCTCGACCTGCAGGCTCGAGCCCAGCGCCAGCACCAGATCCGCCTGGCGAGCGGCCTCCAGCGACTTCTCCATCAGTTCCCCGGGCATGGCCTGGCCGAACGAGATGGTGGCCGTCTTCAGCAGTCCGCCGCAGGCCGGGCAGAGCGGACAGGTGCGTCTGGCCCGGAAGTGCTCGAAGGCCGGGGCCGGGTCACTTCGCTGGCCGCAGGAGAGGCATTCCACCAGGCGGTTGGTCCCGTGCAGCTCGACCACCTTCGTGTTGCCTGCCTTGTGATGCAGCCCGTCGATGTTCTGGGTAACCAGCAAGAGCAACCGCCCATCCTCCTCCAGCTTGACCAGGGCCCGGTGGGCGGCGTTGGGCTCGGCCAGGCGAAAGTCGTCCCAGCCCTCCAGCTTGTAGTCCCAGTGCTCGACCCGCTTGGCCTCGCTGGCCAGGAACTCGTCGAAATAGACCGGCGCGCGCCGCTTCCACACGCCCTGAGGGCCGCGGAAATCGGGGATGCCCGAGCCGGTGGAGAGGCCCGCGCCCGTGAAGGCCAGCACCTTTCTGGACCTGCTCAGGGCGGTGCGCAGGCGTTCCATCACCAGCGCGCGGACTCTTCCCTTGCTTGCTGGAGCAATCTGTCGTCCAATCGCACGGTCGTTCTCACGCCTTGATTGTATGGCCGAGTGTCAATTGCCGGTAGACCCGGAGGCAAAAACCCCCCCCGCCCCGAAGCCCAGCGCCCCATGCGCCGATTGCTGCTCTTTCTGCTCTTCCTGGCCCTGCCTTGCTTCCCCCAGGAGCTGGTGGGCGAAGGCATGGTCCGCTACACCTTCCCCCAGGGAGCCAAACTGCCCCGCTCGCTGGCCCTCCACAAGGAGCCCGAAGCCAGGGGCCCCGCTCCCCGCGAGTTCCCCCTCAAGCCTGTCTTCACGCCCGGACGCGTCCAGATCCCGATCCCAGCCGCAAGCGATCTCTACGCCACCGGCGAGGTCACCGGACCCCTGCGCCGCAACGGCACCGCCATCGAGCTCTGGAACCACGACAACTACGGCTACACGGACTATGAGGGGCGGCGGCTCTACCAGTCCCATCCCTGGGTTCTGGGCGTGCGACCCGACGGCACCGCCTTTGGAGTGCTCTTCGACGCCACCTGGCGCTCCGAGCTCAAGCTGACCGACAATGCCGTCGACTTCACCACCACCGCCCCCGCCCTGGCCGTCTACCTGATCGACCGGGAGAGCCCGCAGGCGGTGCTGCGAGGGCTGGGCCAACTGACCGGCACTATCGACCTCCCCCCGCGCTGGGCGCTGGGCTTTCAGCAGTGCCGCTACTCCTACGCTCCCGCCCAGCAGGTCAGAGACATCGCTCTCGAGTTTCGCCAGCGCGACATCCCCTGCGACGTGATCTGGATGGACATCGACTACATGGATGGCTACCGGGTCTTCACCTTCGATCCCAAGGGCTTCCCCGACCCGCGCGGCCTGAGCGACTTTCTCCACCAGCACGCCTTCAAGGGGATCTGGATGATCGACCCGGGCGTCAAGAAGGAAGTGGGCTACCCGGTCTACGACTCGGGCGACGATCACTACGTCTGGGTGCGCGACGGCGCCGGATCGCCTTACGTGGGCAAGGTGTGGCCCGGGGAGTGCCAGTTCCCTGACTTCACCCGCCCCGACGTACGCCGCTGGTGGGCCGGGCTCTACAAAGACTTCCTGGCTCAGGGGGTGGACGGCGTCTGGAACGACATGAACGAGCCGGCCGTCTTTCCACCCGAGGCGGTGGACAAGAGCATGCCAGCGGACGTCCGTCACGGCGGAGGCGACGGCCTGCCCCCCGGGCCTCACCTGCAGTACCACAATGTCTACGGCATGCTGATGGCCCGGGGCACCCGCGAGGGGCTGCTGGCCGCTCGTCCTACCAAGCGCCCCTTCGTGCTCACCCGGGCCAACTTTCTGGGCGGCCATCGCTACGCGGCCACCTGGACCGGGGACAACGTCTCCAAGTGGGAGCACCTCAAGCTCTCCGTCCCCATGAGCCTGAACCTGAGCCTGTCCGGACAGCCCTTCAACGGCCCCGACCTGGGTGGCTTCGGGGGCACCGCCACGCCCGAATTGTGGGGCAACTGGGTGGGCTTCGGAGCCTTCTTCCCCTTCTGCCGGGCCCATTCGAGCAAGGACACCCCGCCCAAGGAGCCCTGGGCCTTCGGCCCCGAGGTGGAGGAGGCGGCCCGCATCGCGCTCAGCCGGCGCTACCGCCTGCTGCCCTACCTCTACACCCTGTTCGAGCGTTCCTCGCGGCTCGGCGATCCGGTGATGCAGCCGGTCTTCTTCGCCAACCCCCGTGATGCGGGGCTGCGCGCCGAGCAACAGGCCTTTCTGCTCGGCCCCGACCTGATGGTGGTGCCGCGCTGGGCTCAGAGCCCGAAACTGCCTCAGGGCTGGAAGGAGATCACTCTGGTCGAGGGCGACAACGGGCCCTACCATGCTCGCCTGCTGCAGCGCCCCGGCAGCGTCATCGCGCTGGGGCGCGTGGTGGAGAGCACCGAGGAGCCCATGCTCGAGCCCC
>CAZWUN010000209.1:0-9260 GCA_964637145.1 uncultured Burkholderiales bacterium | reverse complement strand
AGTCCGACCCTATTGGGGCCTGGTGGGTTTGGCGGACGGCTTCGGGCCGGGGGAAGCGACTCCTGTGGCGGGCGAGGGAGATGGGGAAGCGACTCCTGTGGCCGGCGATGGCGAGGCCGGGGAGGGAGAGAGTGAGGACGGGCTGGGAGCCACCGGCGCGGTGGGCGGCGGGGTAGCCATTCTCAAGTTCAGCGCCTGCCAGACCATGCGCCCGTTCTCGTCGTAAATCGCCAGGCGGGCCTGGTCGTCGGACGACATGCCGATCACGATGCGCGAGCGTCCCTGCGAGTCATGCAGCACCAGGCCGTTCACGTCCTCAGCCGTACGGCCCAGGGGCGCCAGTTGGCCACCCCGGTAGGTGACCAGCCCCAGGCCGCCCTGCGGGGTCACGGTCATCGCGTAGCGGGCGCCGGAGGCGTCGTTCAGCACCAGGCCCTGGGTCACCACCGCGCCCAGCTCGGCCCAGGTCTGGTAGACCAGACAGGCGCCCACCACGAACAAGAGCACCAGGCCGATGGCCCCGACGCGTTTCAGGGCGTGGTTCTGGGCTTCCAGGTACTCGACCCGTTCGATCAGGTCGTCAAGCGGTTCACTCAAGGGCAGGGCCTCCCGGAAAGTCTCGTGGGCCGGCCCTTCGGGCGGGCGCCGAGCTACTCCTCCAGAAGGTAGGCCAGCAGCCGCGCGTGGAACTCGCGCTCATGATGGTCCTGGATGTCGGCCCGGGCTCGATTGATCACCGAGAACACGGCCGACACCAGGAAGAACAGGTATTCCGGCCGGGGAGTGGCGTTGTTCAGCAGGTGCTCCACCAGGGAGTGAGCCGGGTTGAGCGTCACTCGCCCGTCCGGGGTGCAGGCGCAGAACGTGCCCTTTGGGGTGGGCCCGAAGGAGATGATCTGGGGGATGGCTTTGACCAGCTCGGGGTCGTCGCCCAGGATGGCCCGCATCTGCGAGCGCAGCGTGCCAGCCAGGCGCTCGCGGGGATTGGTGGGGGCATTCTGGGCAACGGGCTCGGCCATGGGAGGCTCTTCTACCTCAGAGAGGCCCGAGGTCCCTTCCTCGGGCTCGGCGAACAGGGCCAGCTCGCGCAGGGGAGAGCCCAGCAGGCCCAGGACCGACCCCTTCCAGTCGCGCCAGTTGAGGATGCGCTCGGCTGCCAGCCGCTGGTGCTCGGGGGCCAGTCGCGGATAGAGCAGGGCCAGCTCGCGCTCAAGCGGCTCCAACGGCAGCAAGGCCTCCAGATCGGGGACCTGGCCCACCACCACCCCCAGCACGCCCCGATGATCTCTCAGAGGATGAGCCAGCCAGGCTCCGTCGCTGGCCAGCACGCGCACCTCCCCGGCCTCGCCTTCCAGCGGGACGCCCAGCTCTCCGTCCAGGGGTGCCTCCAGTGGCAGACGCACAAACCAGGCCCGCCCCGGCCAGAGGAGGTCCAGCCGCGTAGCGGGAGGACGGTAAGCCACCATGGCCAGCACGCTCCCCCACGACTGCACCTGCTCGGGCCGAAGGCGGTAGAGCGGTCCGGCCGGGTGGGCGGCCGGCGCTCGCATCCCCGGGGCGAGATACTCCACCGGCCCGGCCAGCAGATCGCCCAGCTTGTAGGGCCGCCCCAGCACGTCGCCCCGCACCTCCACCTGGTGAAGCTCGCTCTCGAACTCGCGGTGAGACTGGCTGCAGCGCTGGGCCAGAAAGAACAGGTATTCCGGGCTCTCCGCGGCCCGGGCCAGGCCCAGCTTGCAGGCCAGCTCCACCAGCTCGCGTTGCCAATCTTTGCCCTGGCCAGGCTCGCTCAGCACGGCCTGAAAGGGAATCGCGCTGCGCTTCAAGATGGGCTCGGTCCCGGGCAGGACGATCCAGCTCTTCTTCTCGCGCGTCAGGCCCAGCTTGCCTTCCCAGGGAGAGGAAAGCTCGTAGACCGCCTCGCACAGACCCTCGGACAGCTCGGGCAGCGTTACCGACCGCGACGAGCTTCCCCGCTCCAGCTTGTGGCGCGGAAACAGCTTGCGCAGGGGGATCTTCTCTCGTTGCGGCAGATCCGGGGTGGCATCCTGGGCGATGAGAACCAGCAGCCGGTCCAGCGAGAGCCCCCCTGACAGAAGCGGAAGCTGACAGACGGACCGCACCCAGGGAGTGCGGGCACGGCCCAGCTCTTGATAGCCGGGAAGGAGCGAGCAGAAGTAGTCCAGCAGCCCGGGGCTGTCGGGCTCCATACGGGCCAGCTTGAGAGCCAGCTCGCGCAGCTCGAGTTGCAGGTCGTGACATAGCCTGGCCCGTCCTCGGCCCACCTGGTCGTAGTAGGCGTTGGGAGCCCCCACCTCGGCGATGTCCACCCGACCGCGCACGGTGCCAAAAGGGGGAGGCTCCAGGAGGATCCGCTCGAGCAACCGGTCCTTGTAGAGAGCCTCTACCTCGAAGCGAGGGGTGACGCCGTGGGTTCGTTCCAGCACCAGGACCCCGTGGGCGAACTCGTGACGGACCAGGCCCCCGGGCAGGGGGTCTGTGACCACCTCCCGCTCCAGGTAGACCTTCTCGCGCAAGAGCGGCTCCAGGTCCGGGCTGGCGTCCACCAGCCGGTCCTCGCCCAGGAAGTGAACCAGCCACGACCACTCGTCGGCGCTGACCAGCAGCGCGTCGCGGACCGGCTTGCTCAGATCCGACGGCGGGGCCTGCTCGAGGTAACGCACCTTCTCTCGCTCGCGCAACTCGGCCAGGCTCGGGTGGGAGCCGTCCAGAGCCGTGAAGAGCGGGAAGCGCTCCAGCTCGTCGACCAGGGGTGCGGCATCCTGGCGCTCGAGCCGCCAGCGCAACAGGTTCTGCAGGTGGGGCCGGGCCAGGCTCTGGTCGACCTGGCTCAGCACGACCAGGGCCGGCTCGATCCCGCGGGCGATCTCCTGGCAAGCTGCGCTCCAGGCTTCGTCGTGCTCGACCCCGGTCCAGCGCCGGTTGGGAGTCAGCCGGTCGTCGTCCCAGGCGATGGAGAGGCCGCGCGGCAACTGCACCTCGGTGTCCAGACCCAGCGGCCGGCCCGCCTTGAAGAACAGCAGCGCAGGCGGCAGGGTGGGGTCGCCGTGGAAGACCAGCTCGCCCCGCTCGAGCGGGAGGCGCGCCAGGTAGAGCCCGTGGCCCAGCCTCACGGGAACCGGGCGCCCCTCCTCCCAGCAGCGTCGGTTCAGGGCCGCCTGGTGGGCTTCCTGGAGCAGCTCGCCGGCATCCTTGAGCACCTTGAAGATGCGGGCCAGATGGGGGCTGGAGCGCTCGGTCAGGCGCAGCACGGGCTGACCGTCCAGGGGCGCCTCCTTCCAGGTGCCGGTGGTGACCCAGAGGCACTTCTCCTTCTCGAAGGCCTGGAGCGCCGCGCGCAGGTCCACCGGCTGGCCTGCCTGGTTCTCCCACAGGGCCGCGGCCACCAGGCTCTGGCGGTAGGTGCGCCAGGCATCGGAGTAGTCGGCGGCCTTGATCTCGTTGCCGATGGCGTGGCGCAGCACGGCGGCCGCCTCTTCCTCCAGCGGGGAGGTCCCCGCCAGCCTGGTCAGGGCCAGCCGCACCAGCGAGCGCAGCCAGATCAGCAGGTGGCGGAGCTTCTCGTCCTCCACCACGCCGCTGTGGGAGACGTTGACGCTCAGGTCGGGGGCATCCAGAACCGCCTGCACCCAGGTAGGCCCCAGGTCGACATCCTCTTCGCAGACCAGAACGCCGTGGCGCAAGAAGCGCACCCGACCGCTCTGCTTGCAGCCCTCCAGAGCATGGGGGAGCAGGCCCAGCACGGCCCCCCGACAGCCCTCCGGCGGCAGGCTCAGGTGCACGGAGGCCGGCACGATCGGCACTGCCTCCCCGGCCTGCACCGTGGCCAGGGCTTTCATGTGAACCGGCTCGAACAGCTCCTTGCCGTTGAGCACCACCGGAGCCAGACCGCAGCGCTCCTTGAGAACCTGGGCCTCGGGGGCCTGACCGGTCACGAAGCGACGGAGCACCTTCCAGCTCACCCGCTCGCGAAGATGCAGCTCGTTTCGCTCGCTAGGCCGGGGCAAGCCGGAAACGCTCAGCTCCAGCCCTTTGAGCTCGAGCAGGGTACTGCCCGAGCGTAGCATGACCCGGGCCGGATTCAAAGCCGCGGCCGCGTTCAGAGCGATGGCCAGCTCGCGCAGACGGCCGGTGGGATCTTGCTCGGGCTGCTCGCTCAGCAGGTAGGCGAACAGATTCTCAAGCTCCACTGTCCCGAAGAACGGGCCGTCGAAGCGCAGAATGCAGTCGTCCGAGTCGGTGGTCACCTCGATGCGGGTTGCACCGTTGGCCACTCCCGCCGCCACCGCGTGGGCCACCCAGCGGTGCGGATCGAGCAGCTGAAAGCGCCGCAGCTTCTCGCGCGCCTTGCGCCAGTCCAGAGTGAACCCGCCCCCCGAATCGCGCCGACCGGCCTGGCGCAGCTCGCCCAGCAGCTCGTCGAGCTCGGCGCTCACTGCCGCCAGCTCCGCTCCAGCTTCAAAAATTCATCCAGCGTCAGGGTCTCGGGCCGCCTGGTGGGATCGATGCCCGAGCGCTGCCAGGTGTCGGCGTCCACCAGCCCCGAGAGCGAGCTCTTGAGCATCTTGCGCCGCTGGGCGAAGGCGGTGCGCACCAGCCGCTCGAGCCGGGTCACCTCCAACCCTTCGGGCAGCGGTCGGGGCACCAGGTGCAGCACCGCCGACTCCACCTCGGGCGGGGGCGCAAAGCAGCGCGCCGGCACCGTGAAGAGGAGCTCGGCATGGGCGCGGAGCTGCACGAAATGAGACAGCGAGCCCGACGAGCGGGTGCCTCGGGCGACCACCCGCTCGGCCACCTCCTTCTGCACCATCAGCCACATCGCGCTGAACAGTCCGAACGGCGCGGACAGCAGCTTCTCCAGAATGGGCGTGGTGACCGCGTAAGGCAGGTTGGCCACCACCTTCCAGCCAGGTTCGGGCAAGAGCCTCGCCAGGTCCACGTCCAGGAAGTCCTGCCGAACCACCGTCAGATTGGGAGCTGCTCCCAACCGCGAGGCCCAGTGCGGGTCGATCTCGCAGGCGAGCACCCGGCCGGCCCGCATGATCATCGGCAGCGTCAGGGCCCCCGCCCCCGGCCCGATCTCCAGCACCCGATCCTCAGGGGTCAGGCTGGCTGCCTCCAGAATACGCTCCACCACCGTGGAGTCACGCAAGAAATGCTGGCTCCAACGCGGCTTCCTGGGCATGGGGGCGGTTTCGGGAGTGACCAGGGGAGTCCTGGCTGGTTTTCAGCATTTGGTCAGGCAGGCAGCGTATGCTCGCTCTGATGACGACTTGAGGGAGGAAACCATGATCACGAGCCATTTTGGATATCAAGCAACCGCAGCGACTCGCGTGCAATCGGCTGCGGGTGGGTCGACGGAGGGAAAATATCTCGTCCAGCGCCGCCATGAGGCCCCCGACGACGGCTACAACGGTGGCCAGGCCACCATGCGCTACGTCAAGACGGATGAGCCGATTCCGGGCGAGACGCTCTTCCACGGCCCCTTCCGCAAGATCACCGACTACGGGGACGGAAAGTACAGCGAGCCGACCTTCTACTATGAGCCGGTCGATCCCAAGCAGGTCACGACCAGCATCTACAACGGGCCCGGGCGCGGAGACGTGGAAGTCTTCTGATCCTGGGTTCGGCGCACCACCGTCCCTCCGATCACCAGGGCCCCCTGGCGCTGACCGATCTGGCCGGGCTGGCTCAGGCCCTCGGAGAGTCGGTAGACCTGCTGCTCGGCGACTCGCTTCTCTTCAGCCCCAAGCTCGGCCTGCTGGGCCTCGAGCCGCGGGTGGAGCTGGCTCATCAACCGCTCGGCTTTGAGCTGTGCGGGTCGGTAGAGCATCTGTCGCTCGAGGTTGGCACGATCGCGTCGACCGGTGCAAACCTGGGTGACCAGGATGGCCGCTGTGAACACGCCCAGTCCCGGAAACATGGCCAGGGGGGCTCCCGCTACCAGGCCGAACAGGCCTCCGACCATCACCATCCCGAGTGCTGCGCCGGCCACTTTGATGGCGACTCCCCCCCGATGATCATTGACCCGGGCAGTCTCGAGGTGGCGCTCGCAGAGGTCGAGATCGCGCTTCACCTCCCCCTCCCACTGGTCAATCAGGTCCCGCGTTCGCTGCAGGGCCTCCCTGAGTTCGGGGCGACGATCCTCGGGAACGGCGCTGCCGATCGGGCTGGTGAAGATTCTCATGACCCGAGTCTAGCAGCTTCCGGCCCGCGGCAGGTTGACATTCTGAACGGTTCTGGCGGGAAATTTTCATCCCTACCCCAACGGAAGGTTGGGCCATCGCCGCGAAGAACCCGAGGTGCGCCTGCGACGAATCGCCCCCCTGGCGTTCCTGGGCCTGGCTTTGCTGGGCGCGCTGGCTTTCTGGATGCCATCCCCCGGCCGAATCCTGCACGGCGAATGGGAGGCCCTGGTCGAACCCGGCCCCGACCCCCAACTCACCTTCCAGTTCGGCCCCGGCGTCCGTTGCATGGTGCTCGACCGCGGCGTGGACTACTCGTGCGTTTACTCGCTTAAAGGCTCGCTGGTGCGGTTGAACGACGAGGGAGGCTGCCTGTTCGCCCGGATTGAGCTGAAGGGCGACCCGGCCGCTGACGAGTTGCCTGTCGTGGTCACGTGGATCAACGATACCGGCCAGCCTTCCATGGCGCCACAGGGCATGCGCCTGCGGCGCGTCAGCGACGAGGGTTAAAGTGAAATGCTGAAGGTTTTTGGAGGCGCCCAAGGACAGGCAAACCTTCATTCAGCAACGCTCAACAGATTAGAGCGGCTCCCAGCCGTTTGGCTCGAGCAAGAAGAACTGATTGTCCTGCTCGCGCATGAACAGGCGAACTTTTGACTTTTCCGCTGGAATCTCGTTCTGCCCCTGCGGACCGGCCCAACCCTCGGGGCGTCGTCCGGTCTGGCGGCAGATGGCTGTGATGGTCAGACCCGGACGGAGCATGCCCTTCTTCACCTCGTCAACCCGGACGTTGAGCTGATAGACGCGATCATCGCCACCGGGGACCTCCTGCGCGGTCTCTTTGACGTTCATGATGGTTCCGGAGACGATCTCGCTGGCCTGCTCGCGACGCTCATCAGCCGAGAGCGGCGGCAGGGCGGCCCGGGCCGCCAGTGTCAGAACCAGGCACAGCAGGCTGAGGAGGAGGGAACGCTTCATTGAATTCTCCAGTTCTTGAGATGAGAGCTTACTTCCGCAAGCGCAGGAGCATTCCCACCGAGACCAGCGCCACCAGTCCCCCGACGACCAGAAACACCTGGCCAACCTGGCGTTGAACAGCGGACTCGCTCCGATAATACTGAACGCAATCCTGGCGACCGCCGGGATAGACCACCGCCATCTTCAATTCGGGGTCGACGCTCAAGTGCCCCGTTGGACCCAGCGTGGCCGCCACGAAAACTCGCTGCCCCGCCTCGAGGCACGTCTCTTCCACCCGGAACTCTGTCTTCGGCGCCCTGCGCTCGGGTACCGGAGAGAGCCATTCGGGCGGCTCCGTCCTGGTATCCACCGAGGGCAGGTAGGGATCGCGCCAGAGTTCGCGGGAAAGGTGCACGGTCTGTCCGTCCTCCCTGGTCAGCTCCAGGGTGGCCGGACCGCGGTCTTCCTCGAACACGATCTCGTCGCTTCTCTCGTCGGTCCACTCCGAGCGCAGGATGACGCGGGTTCGATAGGCCACACAGGCTTTGCGGCCATGGCGACTCGTCAGCAGTGGACCCGGAGAGACCACCAGCTCCTCACGAAACGCGCCATCGCCGGGAGGCGCAGCCACCAGGTCGGCTCGACGTGCTTGCACGCCGCCAAAATGGGACAGGCCAAGACTCACGCCGATGAACACCAGGCCAAACAGGAGCAGTGCCCCCCACACCCCTGGGGATCTCACGGAGCGCTGACCCTCAGACTCTTGCAGGGCAGTGAGCTTCTGCAGGCCTTCCGTCGCCCGGTCGGGACTCCCCAGGCCGAGATGGATAAACTGGCCGAGGCCGTCTGCAAGAGCAGTGAGAGGAGAAATCGTCTCATGGGGCTCCCGTTCGCACCCATCCTGGGCGGAACCTCGTATCCTTTTCACATCCCGGGGACTTGACGGTCTCAACCGGCCCTGGGTCCTGCCGAAGAAGTCGGGCCCGCGCCCTGCTCTGAAAGGGAGACGGGAGATCGGGGAGGAAACCTCGATTGCGGATGGGGAGCCTGTTTCGGTCCAAGTTCGATCCTGAAGATCTAGCCCGTCGGGCCAGCGGTGCGGCCAGCGTGGACGAAGGCCTGCGCATCCTTTCGGTGCTGCCTTCCAGGCCCGAGTTTTCCAACTCGGACGAGCTACAGACTGCCTGCGCGATGGGACTGGTCAACCTGACCGCCCGCTCCAACGCCCGCCAGGCAGCCGAAATCCTGGAGAAAGCTCTGGCTCTACCATTCTACCAACGCAACCAGGGGGCCCGGGTGCATCATTCCAGCGCGCTGGCACACGCGGCCCGAGAGACGGCCAGGCGCAACATGCAGGAGGGAGCCGCCATCGCCGCCCTGATCCCTCGCGTGCCAGGCTACCCTGATTTGCCCGAGTTGCAGGTCGCCCATGCCAGGGCGCTCTTTCAAGTCGGCGCGGTCAGCGAGAAGGAATCCGAGATTCTCCCTCTGGCTGCCTTGATGCGGACGATCCCGCTCTTTGATCAGGTGGGTGAGATTCAATTCGAGTATGCCAAGCTCATGTCCAACGCCGTCGCTTACTCGGAGGACACCGAGAGCGCCGGGGCTCACTGCGAAAGCATTCAGCAGTTGACAGGCTTCCGTCAATTCGAGTTCCTGCAAGATGCCTACGCTCGCGCCTGCCGAAACCGACACCGCAAGGAAAACCCCGGGCCGCGACTCAACGTCCAGGTCCAGGTGACGCCTCAGATCCAGGAGCCCGGCCCCGAGCCGCTCTGGTTTCAGGCCGTCTTGCGGGTGACCGACCCGGGGGGCGAGCCGGTCTATTTTCGGGACGAATCCGAATCGGTGGTGCAAATCGTGGCCGGCAAGGACGAGGAGCAGGCTCGCCACAACGCCCTGGCGGCCTACCAGGCCTTGCTCGAATCAGGCGGGCACCGGGTGAGTGCCGAGGGCCTGGTGGACGGGCGCTATCGCATGGAGCTGGTGGCGCTCAGGTCGGTCGATCAGTAGGTGAGAATCTCGCGCTGATGTGTTGAGCGTTACGTGCTGAAGGTTTTGCCAACCCTTCGGGGGCGCCTCCATACAAGTCTGTCG
>CAZWUN010000208.1:0-9320 GCA_964637145.1 uncultured Burkholderiales bacterium | reverse complement strand
CCTCGAGCAGCTCGATCAGCAAGAAGTGCTGCCCCTCCCACTCGAAGCTCTCGATGAGGGAGACCACGTGGGGGTGGGACAGGGCGGCCAGCGCCTCGGCCTCGTGGCGCTGGCGCTGGGTGAACTCCGGGTCGCAGTCGATGGGCAGGACCTTGACCGCCACCTGCTGGCCCCAGCGGGTGTCCAGGACCTTGAGCACCTCTCCCATTCCGCCGTGCCCGAGAACCGAGAGGTAGGTCAGGAATGGGGGGAGGATCGTTGGCACGCCGACCCAATTCCCCGGGGAAGGACCGCGCCCCTGTTCCAGCACTCGGGCCGCGTCAGACCGCTCCGGCTGAAGGCTCAGGGCTTCGCGCCGCAACGGGAACGTTGCATACGCGGGGCTGGAAGTCAGCGGGGAGGAATCCCGCTCTCAGGCGCCACGTCCAGGCGGGTTCAGCTCGTGAGCACCGCGTTCAGAACCTGGCTGACGCTGAGCCCGGACCGCAGCTCCAATGCTCGCCTGAATTGGAGCCAGAGGGTCTGGCTGGTCTCCTCGAGGTCCAGGTCGAGCGGACTCGGGTCGGCCATTTCGGCTTCCAGGAAGCCTTGCATCTCGTCCAGCCGGGCAAAACGGCGATCCTGGAGTTCCTCTGCCTCGGCGGGGAAGGCTCCCTCCCCCAGCAGGGAGCGATACGTGTCCACAAAGTCGGCGGCCGCGTCGAACAGGGTCATGAGCTCGCGGTCGGCTCCTTCGGGGTCGACCTCCAGGGCATAGCTCATCGCTTCGGCCACGTAGATCAGCGCTCGGTTCGGGTAGACTCCCCCGGCCTCTTGCTCGCGCGCCCACGCCTCTACCTGGTCTGCGATCTCCAGCAGAGCCAGGCGGCTCTCCTCGCGCATCAGCTGGTGAAGCGGTAGCCGCCCACGAGACTGGCCTTGCGATCTCCCCGATCACGCTGGAGGTAGGCCTCGAGGCTCTCCTTGACCACTTCGCCCGGCTTGCTGCCCGCGAGATAATCGGCCTGATTGGTGGGCCGGTGCACGAACTGGCCATCGCCCACGTAGATGCCGACATGGGTGTGGTCCTTGTCTCCCTGAGACTTACGCCAGGTGTCGTTGAACGCTACGACGTCCCCCGGCTCGAGCTGATCGGGTTTGACCGGCTGTGCGCCCATCTTGGCGAAGTCACGGGCCCGTTCGGTGTGGAAGAAGCCGTCCGCCGGAGCCCCGGCTTGCTCGATGGCGGTGCTCGTAAAGTCGGCGCAACGCGCTTCCATCTGGGGCTTGAAGGTGCTGCCCACCAGAGATTTGGCCGTTTCGGAGATCGCCTCGCCCAGGAACTGAGCCGGGGGCGGGCCCAGCGCCATGGTGACTCGCTCGCCGGCGGCTTCCAGGCGCGCCTGGCCCCCGATGCCCGAGTCTGCGGTCCGAGCGAGAGGTCGGAGCGCCCCTACCGGCCCGGTTCTCCCAGCGGCCCGGTTGGCTGCCGCCCCCGTCGTGCCCCCGACGAAGCCGGAGTCGACATGCTCGGATTCGGCCCGACGGACCCTGCCGACAGCGTGGGTTTGCCCATTTTGCCCCATGCACTCGGGGATTCGGCAAACCGCGGTCGAGAACCTCGTCGTATGCTGCGCGCGCAGCCTGGAAGCCGTGCTCGCGATCGACGACCCGGCTGAGGCTTTGATTCACCGCGTGCTGGTGATGCACGGCGACGAACTCGTCTCTACTCGGGATGTGATCCGAGGACGGGGTTAACAAGTCAGCGAAACCAGGCCACCACCAGGCGGTGATCGGAGCTCTGGGTGGCGCGGGTCTCGAGCCGAACCGGGCGCAGCTCGCGCGTCCAGAGCTGGTCGATGCGGTGCACCGGCAAGCCATTCTCGATGGTGTTGCCCAAGCCGGTGCCGGCCCGGGGGAAAGTGTCGCGCAGGCCAGCCTGCCGCAGTGGGCGGAAGGCTCCATCGCCGGCCGGAGCGTTCATGTCGCCCCCGAACAGCACCGGGCCGGGTGCGAACACGGCCTTCTGCAAGCTCTCCTCGCGCGTGGCGCGGTTGAACGCCTGTTCGCGCCAACAGTCCGGGTTCCACAGGTCGGCTCGCAGCACGCCCACTACCAGGCGAACGCTGTAGACCTGCAGGCCATCCTCGGTCCGGGCCTGGACCCAGCTGGGCTCGATCTTCGGCTCGCGCAGCGGGGAGCGGGCCAGGATGGCGGTGTCTGGCCCGATCACGGCGTGGTAGCCTGCTGGGGCCTGGAATCGCGGCGGGACCTCGCTCAGCAGCACCAGATCGGGCTCCGGTCTCAGTGCCTCTGCCAGGGCGCTCGGGCGACCGGCGCAGTTCAGGAGCACGACGCAACGCCCCGCGGGGGGCGGGCGCGGCACCAGTCCGCGGAGCTCATCCGTGAACGCCAGCGCCAGCCCCAGCCAGAGCAGCAGGACGACCCTCCCGTTCCTCTTCCTGCACGCGGGCAGGGACAGCAGGACGCCCGGTCCGAGCCACACCCAGAAGGGGAGCACGGTGATCGCGGCCAGGCTTTGCGGACGGAGCAAGAAGGCCAACCCGACCAGGGCCAGCAGCATCCATGCGGAGAGTGCTAACAGGCGTCTAAAATACTGCATGGCAAGCCAGTTCGAGTGTCGTCTCTGATCGGAGGCCTTTGGTCTTGCACTTTACCGGCGCGCTGATGTGCAAAACCAAAGTCCGCGCACATTAGATCCGCGGGGGCTCCAGCCGGGTGATCTGCGGAAAACGGTCGAAGTCCGAGTCATAAGAGTACAGCTCTCCAGCCCCGGCTTGCTCCATCGAGGCGACCAGAAGGGCGTCGCCAAAGTCGATGCGTGTGCTAGCATAGAGGTCCAGGGCTCGCAGGACCGCCGCTCGGTTCTGCACTTGGAATCCAGGCAGGCGGACCAGGGGGGTCAGCAGGCTGGCCACCTCCTGGCGGCCGATTCGGTAGAGTCGGGGGGAAGCCAGCACATAGACTGCATCCGCGATGACCGTATCGGGAGCCATCAGGCGCAGCTCACCCGCTTGCACCCCCTCGAAGAGTCGAGCTGCCGCGGCCTGCTTGTCGGGGTCATCCCGGGTGAGCAGACGGATCAGGATATCCGTGTCAACGTGGGCCTCATTCATCGAAGAACCGGTCCTCACGAGCGATCTCGCGGACCTTTTTCCAGGGAATCGGGCGCTTCAGGGCTCCAGCAGCCCCTCGCAGCGAGTCGATCGTCGGGTAGCGCGGTAAGGCCAGGCGCACCCCACCCTCGTCCTCGATGACGAAGGCTACCTTCTCTCCCACCTCGAGCCCGAGGTGCCGACGGATCTCGATCGGGATCGTGACCTGCCCTTTACTGGTGATGGTGGCCATCAACTCTCGCATTGTCAATCCTCCGCAGTAAGGACAAATTAACATCCTCTTTACCTGTCGTCAATCGGTAATGAACGAGCGACTGCAGCTACATGGGCCCGAGCACCCTGCGCAGCTACGCGACGCACATGGCCCGGGAAGTCTCCATCGGCTTGATGTTTGGGGGCGGTCTCACGGTGGTGGGCGCTCTCGCCATCGCATTCTCCGGGCCCGGCCTGGGGCCGGACGGCTCTCTCATCGGGGTCGGCCTCAGCATGGGAGCGAGTCTCCTGGGGGGCATTTACAGCGGACACAAGAACTACGGTATCCGACGGGAGGCGTATCCCCTCTACGGCGAGAGCATCCCGGGAAAGCTGGCCCGGACGGACGGACACTTGACCTTCTTCCACAGGGCCAGAAAGAGTGCCCCGTGCGCCTGGAGCGGTATGCCAGGGCCGACACGGTTCCAGGCGGTGAGCCGCCCGCCTACGGTTTTCGCGCGCCAGGCTGGGCCTGGTGGGACGAAGCCCGGCCGGTGGTCAAGAAGAAGCTGGCCTTCGACTGATCACGCACTCTGGCCTTGGAAACTGAAACTACTCCGCCTGCTGGCGGATCCCGTAGCGGTCCAGGTCGTGGTTCTCGGCCAGGTCCTGCGCCGCTCGGCGCAGGGTGGCCTCGGACAGGTCGCTGACCAGGAGCAGATCCTCGCACACGAAGTGGGTCATCCCCTCGGCCTTCATCAAGCGCTGCACCTCGCCCGGAGTGAAGGCGGTGAAGGCGTAGGTGCGCCCGTCTTCCAGGGTGACCAGCAGATCGGTGTTGCCCTCGGCGGGGTTCTCCACCTCGCCGATCCAGAGCGAGTGGATCATCTCAGGTCGAACTCGCGGCGCAAAAGCGAGATGGCCGAGTCTTCGTTGGACTTGTTGCAGACCACCAGCCACTGGGGCTTGTCGTCTTGCATCCGGTAGAAGATGCGCGTGCCCTCGCGTCCGCGCAGGTAGCAGATCCCCTTGCCCAGCGTCTTGGTGCCGATGCCCGGGTTGGGATTGCCGGCATCGAACTGATCGATCAGCCGGGCTCCCTCCGCCTCGTGGTTCTGGCCGATCTTGAAGGCCTTGAGAAAACCGGGCGAGGCCATGGCCTGGTCGAGCGAGGTGAGGGGCTTGCGACTGGCCTCCTCGGCGCGGGTGGCGGCCGTCTCCAGGGTCTGCCAGTCGCCCCCGCCGGCCAGCAGCTCGCGAGCCTCGCCTTTGTTCTTGCGGGCCCAGGTCATGGTGTCCAGCATCTGGTCGAGCTTGGCCCCGGCTTTGGCGGGGTCGGGGATGGTCAGGGCGTCGAGCAGGGCCAGGGTGCCGTGGTTGCGCACCTCCTCGGGAAGCTGGGGGAAACGCTGCTTGATCTCGGCCAGCGCGGGATGGTCGGCCAGCGGGGTGGAGGCGGCCGACTGGAGGATCCAGCTCATCTCCTCCAGCGTGTGGGGGGCTGATTCCTCCATTGCCAGGGTCACGGGTATCGGGGCCGCGGGGGCTTTCGGCGAGGGAGTGGGAGCGGTCTTGGGAGCCGCCTCAGGAGCGGTGACGGGCGGCAGGCTCAGCTCGGCCAGGTCGCCGCTTGCGGCGGCGGGAGTCTCCGGTTGGCTCACCACCTGGTGAGGCTGGGCGGCGCTCTTGACCGGAGTCAGGAACGGAGTCTGGCCGATGGAAGTGAGCGAGTTCACTGCCGGGAGAGTTCTGCTTTCACGTTCGCGAGTCCTGGCGCTGGCGCTGGGCCAGGATCACGCGCCAGTAGCCCTTCACCACCCCGGGAAAGGTCTCGTAGTAGTCCGCTCGGGCCGCCTGTCCCGGGGCCGAGAGCCGGCTGGCCACGCGCTGGGCTTCGATGGGGCTATCGCCGCGGTAGACCACGTCCACGGTCAGATAGCCTTGCAGAAAGACCGTCGGCGGAGGGGCCTGGGCCAGGGGCGCCGGGGCCGGAGCCAGGTCGCGGAAGGGGCAGAAGCTGATCGGGCCGGGAGGGGGGTCGTCCGGGGCCAGCAGCTCCTGGCGCACCTGGGCCGCCGTCTGGAAGCGGTCCTCCTTGCGCGTCTGCATCAGCTTGAAGATCAGCTTCTGCCAGCGCGGGTCGCTCAGCTTGCGCAGGCTTTCTTCCCCCGAGGCCAGCCGTACCGCGTCGGGAGGGGTGGAGCGGGTGATGAGGGCGTACAGGGTGGCCCCCAGCGAGTAGAGGTCGCTGCGCGCGTCCGTGCCGGCGCCGTACTGCTCGATGGGAGCGTAGCCCGACGAGCCGAATCCCCGCAGCAGCTCGGTGGTTCCCCGGCCGGGGAGGTGGGTGCGGGCGATGCCAAAGTCGATCAGCTTGAGCCGGCCCGTGGACTTCTCCAGCATCAGGTTGGCAGGCTTGAGGTCGCGATAGAGCACCCGCTGGCCGTGCAGATACTCGAGCGCGTCCACGATCTGCAAAGCCCAATCCGTGATGAGCTCGGGGGAGAGCTGGCCGGGGGCGGTATCGAGCACGGTCTGCAGGTCGCGCCCCTGGATGAAGTCGGTGACCAGGTAGGCCAGTCCGGCCTGCTCGAAGCAGTCGCGCACGCGCACCAGGCCGGGATGCTCCAGGCGAGCGAGCAAGCGCGCCTCTTGCAGCAGCACCCGGGTCAGGGCCGGCTCGTGGCTCAGGTCGAGCTGCTTGAGGGCCACCTGCTGCCCCAGGCGCACGTCACAGGCTCGATAGACGGTGGACATCCCACCTCGCCCCAGCACGTCCTCGATTCGATAGCGACCTGCCAGCATCTGAAGCCCATGCTAGCAGCCCGAGTTTAACGTTTGCAGAGTACAAGTTTTAACAGACGGTTAACAGTGGCGACTGATCGGAGGAGTAGGCTACGGGCCATGCAGGTCAGTCAACTCAAGAACACTCCCTACCAGCGGATCAAGAATTCGCCGCCCGGCCGCTTCGTGCGCGAGAACAAGCTGGTCACCGGCGCGGCGGCCGTGGGTGGCGCCATCGTGCTGGCCGGGGGAGCCGTGCAGTCCACGGCCGTGGCCCGGGTGGCCGAGTACGGCGTGATTCCCGCCGTGGGCGCGGGGATGGCGGTGGTCGGCTTTGCCGCCGCCCACGACGCGGTGGTCAACGACCTGGGCCAGCGAAACGGCCTGGCCGCCGCCAAGATCGCGGCCGGCACCCTGTCGGGGCTTGGCGGGGTGCAGATCGTGGGCATGAGCTACGACATTCCGGTGCTGGAGCGAGCCCTGACCGGCCCGCTAGAAGCCCTTTCCGACCACGGCCTGGCGGTGCTGGGCACGGGCGTGGCCGGGGGCGGAGTGGCCGCCGGAGTGCTGGCCGCCCGCCAGTTCAAGCAGGCCTTCGGGCAGGGCGAGAATCGCCCCCGCCACGCCGCTCTGGGGGTGGCCGCCAGCCTGGGCTCGGCCGGCGGACTGCTGGGAGGCGCCGAGCTGATCGGTCGCCAGTACGGCATCGCAGGATTGGATCGCGCTTTCACCGGCACCGTCGAGCACCTGGCCCAGAGCCCGGCCGCGGCCGTGGCCGGAGGCGCCCTGCTGGTGGGCGGGGCCGGGGTGCTGGGAGCCGAGGCGGTGGGCAACTTCCGCAAGGGCGGCAACGACCTTTTGACCGTGGCCGAGGGGATGGGCGCGGTCAGCGCCGGCCTGGGCGGCCTGGAGCTGATCGGACACGGGGCCGGGGTGCCGGCCCTGCAGGGACTTTTGACCCACAACGCCGACCTGGTCGGCTCGGCCGCCCTTTCGGTGGGGGGCCTGGCGGTCGGGCGGCTGGCCCTCAAGGACGCTCAGGGGAACGGGCTGGGCGTCAGAAACAGCCTGGCCATGGGAGCTGCCGCCATGATGGTGCCGGGGGGCCTGATGGTGGGCGCCGAGAGCCTCGGCCTGATGGCCGCCGTGGACGTGTTGAGCCGGGGTACCCAGCTCGGGCTGGGAGCCGGCCTGGGCCTGACCACCGTGGCCCTGGGTAAGAACGCCGTGCAGGCCGCCCGTAAGGGCGAGGTCGGCTCGGCCCTCTTCCAGGGCGTGATGGGCGCCACCACCGCCACCGGCAGCCTGCTGGTGACCGGCGATGCCCTGGGGATCGAGGCCATCAGCCGGCTGGGCCAGAAGCTGGCCGACGCCACCATCGAGCCCCTGATCGACCACGTGCTCTGGCCCACGGCCCGCTTCCTCTTCGAGAACCCCCTGGCCGGGGCCGCGCTGCTGGCCACCGGGCTGGGGGTCTACGTCTACCTCAAGCACCGCCAGTCCCAGGACTGAGAGCCCCAAGACCCTCCTCCATCGTGGCATGGTGGATATCCAGAACGCGCTGGATGTCCTTCTGGTAACCGCCTGCCAGGTTCCAGGCGACCCCCAGACCGCGCTCGCGACACCAGCGGAAGACGGCCCGGTCGCGGCGGCGCAACTGATCCACCGTCATCCAGCCGCCCAGCGGATCGTCCACGCACGCGTCGGCACCCGCCTGGTAGAGCAGCACGCGAGCGTCCCGGGTCAGCTCCTCGAGGAGAGTCGGGATCTCTTCCAGGAAGCGCTCTGGCCGGCGGGTGTCGGCATGCTTTCCGGTCGTGTAGTGCCGGATGGGCAGATCCAACCGGCGGATGATGTCGTCGGTCCCATCGCCGTAGTGCTGATCGCAGTCGAAGATCGCGACCTTCCCGCCCACCCGGCGGGCGGCCACGATCAGGCCGTTGAACGTGCAGAAGCCTCCGCAGTAGTCGTAGCCGGCGTGGTGGAAGCCGCTGGTCGGCGAGCAGACGATCGTCCCCTCGCGAGCAGCGTGCAGCGCCGCGCTCACCAGCGAGCCGGTCGTCCAGGGCAGTGAGGCCGCCACCTCGGGAAGGCGATTGCTGAAGCCGTTGGGTCGGCTGCAGCTCAGGATTTCCGCCACCATGAGGGGGTCATGCGCGAGAGCGAAGTCGTCCGGGCCGACCGGCTCGGGACGAACGAACTCGAGCCGGTCGGGCCACCGCTCGCGCCACTGGGCGACGAGCAGCTCGGGCTTCCCCGCGCTGGGCGAGAAGGAGTCGTTGTGGGATACACTTTGTTCGGGGGCGTAGTAGATTCTCATGCTCTCAGTATAAAGTGTAGTGATGACAACTAGTGTCGCAGTGTCCCGGGGCTGAAGGGTCACATGACCCTTCAGTCGGGACCGGGCGACCCCCTAGCATGGGAGTATGCTGCTCGACCTCCTGCGCTGGTTTCTCAGGGTCCTGATCGGGGGCTACCTGCGCCCCCACACCCTGTTCGGTGAAGGCCTGCCCCGTCAGGGCCCGGCCCTGGTGGCGGCCAACCATCCCACTGTGCTCGACGGCGTGGTGCTCGGGCTGTGGGCCCCGCGCCGGCTGCGCTTCCTGGTGGCCGGACATCTCTTCGACAACCCGTTCATGGGCTGGTTCCTGCGCCTGACCGGCTGCATTCCGGTCGGCCGCCAGGGCAGCTTCGAGGCGGCCGTGCAGGCTCTGGAGCGCGGGGACTGGCTGGGGATCTTCCCCGAGGGCACGATCTCGGGCTCGGATCGGCTGCTCGAGTTCCGCACCGGGGTGGCCCGCCTGGCTCTGCTCACCGGCACTCCCGTCTATCCCACCGCCATCGCCGGCACCCTGCGCCTGTTCTCGCCCGAGCAACACCGGCTGCAGCCCGGACCGGTGGTGCTGTCGGCCACCCGCCCGCTTCGCTTCGAGCGCCAGAGCGAGCCGGTGGAGGAGGCGGTGCGCGAGTGCTTGACCTGCATTCGGCTCGAGCTCGAGGCGCAGGCCGAGCGTGCTCGCCAGGCGCTCGATCAGGCCCCGGGCCCGGCCGGGCTGCGCACCTTCCTGACCGGCCTGGTCCTGGTGCCCCTGGCCTCGGTCCTGAGCCGCTCCGAGCCGGTGCCCGCGTCCTGACCATCGGCGGGAGCGGGTACCGAGAATTCGGGGGTTACCCCCCTCGGACCGGAGTATACGCCGGCACGGAGCGGGTACCCGAGAATTCGGGGGT
>CAZWUN010000207.1:0-9396 GCA_964637145.1 uncultured Burkholderiales bacterium | reverse complement strand
GGATCTCGCTCACCCGCCCGCCGATGACCTGAAATCCGATCCCCTTCTGGGTGTAGAAGTAGAAATCGGTGCTCTTCTGGTAGCTCGGCCCGAACTCTTTCTCCACCTCTTTGAGGCTGGAGCCCACCTGCACCCCGTGCCGGGTGATGAAGTCGCCCGAGGTCACGATCACCGCCTTGATCTTCCCCTCGGAGGCCAGAACCCCCACGCCCTGCTCGGTGTAATTCCAGATCTCCCCGGGGATACCCGAGAGCGGTGTGGTTCGGGGCGGAGGCCCCCAGGCCTGGCGCACCGGCGCGCAGGGGGCCCCCAGCTTCAGGTCGCCCACCCGCTGGCCGGGAACGATCTGGCGGTCTCCCAGGAACGGGCGCTGCTCTTCCGGCTTGAAGATAAACACGTGAGTCACCTTGTCCTGATTGTAGCTGAAGGCCAGCCCCTTCTGGGCGTAGTTCACATTGCCCGTGCCCCGGGCCAGGCCTTTGCCGTAGGCCTGCTCGACCTGGGCCCGACTCGAGCCCACGCCCAACCCTTCGGGGGTGCGGTACTGGCTGCTGGTAACATTGACCCCGATCACTTTGCCCGAGCTTCCCACGAAGACCACCACGCCGAAGCGCGGGTACTTGTAGAACTTCGATTCGGGGTCGTTGGGGCTGGACTCGACCTGATCGGTCTTGCCCAGGGCCGCCTCGATGTCGGCCAGGGTGACGCCCAGCTTGACCTTGCCCACCCCGACGCCGGGCTGGATCGGCGGCGCCGCCAGCGCCACCATGGTGAGCATCACGATGAGGAGCAGGGTGCGTCTCAAGCGGTGGTCGGTCCGGCCCCCCACGGCGCAGCGCCAAACTCTTCCCGCAGCCGGTCGGCGTACTGCGAGGCATAGATGCAGACCCGACCCAGGAGGTCGATGGCCTGCTCGGACTCGAGGTCTTGAATGGGGCGCACGGACACCACGTAGACGTCCTCCCCCACCGTGGCCAGCGAGGCGCTGACCATCTCCGAGTTGAGGTCGAGCAGACGGCGGCAAAACTCGAGCTGACGCTGGCGGGGAATCTGGAGGATCGGTGCCGAGACGCGAATGTAAGCATTGCCCTCGGCCTCGAAGACGCTCAGCACCACCAGCTGGTTGGCTTTGATCGGGAGCACCCAGGAGAAGGAGCCCTCACCGCGGGAGAGGACGTGGCGGGTGGGGTCGACCCCGTGGGAGCGCAGCAGATTCTCCACCAGCAGGGTGGACCGCTCAAGCGGAGTC
This sequence comes from uncultured Burkholderiales bacterium, assembly GCA_964637145.1. GTDB lineage: Bacteria > Vulcanimicrobiota > Xenobia > Xenobiales > QWHO01 > QWHO01. The sequence continues at coordinate 8,147 of CAZWUN010000207.1, read as the reverse complement.
CCTGGCCGGATCAGGCGAACGACCGTGTTGCTGGACTCGTGCTCGATCACGTTGGGTCCTCCCTCCGGCTCCGTAAGAGCATGATTCGGCGCCGGCTGCCCCCTCTCCCGCCGCGTAGTGCAAAACGCCCATCCCCCTGCGCGGCTTGACGTGATATGATATTCTTACAAAGTTGTAAAATTTCCGACAATCCTTTTGAGGTGTAATATGTCAGTTAGCGTCGAGACCGTTCCTGGCGGCAATTTCCTGGTCGAGGAATCCAGCCCCAAGGATCTGTTTACCCCCGATGAGCTCACCGAAGAGCACCGCATGATTATGGATACTGCTCGGCGCTTCATGCTCGACGAGGTGATGCCAAAGGCCGAACAGTTGGAGAAGTGCGATCTGGAGCTGCTGGTCAAGCTGCTCAAGAAGTCGGGTGAGCTCGGCCTTCTGGGCGCAGAAATTCCCGAGGAATACGGCGGAATGGGCCTGGACCTGCTCAGCTCGATGCTGATCTCCGAGGAGATCGGGCGCCTGGCCTCATGGTCGGTCTCGGTGGGCGGCCACGCTGGCATCGGCACCTACCCGGTGCTCTACTTCGGTAGCGAGGAGCAGCGCAAGAAGTGGCTGCCCCAGCTGGCCACGGGCGAGATCCTCTCGAGCTACGGCCTGACCGAGCCCCACTCGGGCTCGGACGCCCTGGCTGCCAAAACCAAGGCCGTGCTCACCGAAGACGGGCAGCACTACATCCTCAACGGCAGCAAAATGTGGATCACGAACGCGGGCTTTGCCGACCTGATGATGGTCTTCGCCAAGGTGGACGGCACCCAGTTCAGCTGCTTCATCGTGGACACCAAGAGCCCCGGCTTCGTGGTGGGCGCCGAAGAGAAGAAGATGGGCCTGAAGGGCTCCTCCACCCGGGGCGTGACCCTGGAGAACGTCAAGGTTCCCAAGGAGAACCTGGTGGGCGAAGTGGGCAAGGGCCACAAGATCGCTCTCAACGTGCTCAATATCGGGCGCTTCAAGCTGGGCGCCTGGTGCATCGCGGGCTCGAAGTTCGCCCTCAACGACGCCATCAAGTATGCCAGGGAACGCACCCAATTCGGCAAGCACCTCTCCGAGTTCGGTGCCCTGCAGGAGAAGTTCGGCCAGATGGTCACCCTCATCTGGGTGGGCGAATCGATGAACTACCGCACCGCCGGTCTCATCGAGAAAGCCCTGACCTCGGTCGACAAGAAGGATCCCCAGGCCGTGCTGCGCGGTATCGAGGAGTACGCCGCCGAGTGCGCCATCCTCAAGGTGTGGGGCTCGGAGGCGCTGGACTACGTGGTGGACGAATGCGTGCAGATTTTCGGCGGTTATGGCTACTCGCAAGAGTATCCGGCCGAGCGTCCCTACCGCGACTCGCGCATCAACAGCATCTTCGAGGGCACCAACGAGATCAACCGCCTGACCATCACGGGCACGCTGCTCAAACGGACCATGAGCGGTCGCTTGAACCTGATGGACGCCCTGGTGGAGGTGCAAAAAGAGCTCGAAGGTGGCGCTTCGAGCGCCCCGGCCACGGGCCCGCTGGCCCGCGAGAAGGCCCTGGTGCACGCGAGCAAGTCCGGCGCCCTGCTGTGCGCGGGCGTGGCCATCAACGCCATCGGCATGGATTCGCCCGAGGAGAAGCACCAGGAAGCCCTGATGCGCATCTCCGACCTGGTGATGGAGATCTTCGCCCAGGAGAGCGCCTGGCTGCGCTGCCAGAAGCTGATCGACACCCGAGGCGAGGATAAGGTGCAGATGCAGATCGACATCACGCGCACCTACATCAACGACTCCATCGACAAGGTGCGCCGCATCGGCCGCAACCTGCTCGCCTCGGTCTCCGAGGGCGAGGCGCTCGAGGAGTCGCTCGAGCAGCTCGACCGGCTGCTCAAGCACACCCCCATCAACACCGTGCAGACTCGTCGCCGCATCGCCGAGCGGGTGCTGGAGGCCGGCCGCTACCAGGTTTGATTGACCCGGTCCAAAGCCATGTGTTACGGTGGGGTACATGAAGGACCACCACCTCTCGATCCGGATGTCAGCCGAGCAGAAGGAGGCTCTCGAGGTCAAAGCGCGAGAGCTCGGCATGACCTGCGGTCAGTTGGCTCGCAAGCTCCTGGCGCTGGGGTCGGGCCTGGCCGAGGAGGCTCCCCCCTCGGCTCGCGCCTTTCACGAGCCCGGTCAGGCCCGGTCGCGAGAGGCCGAGCTTCGCTGGCTGAGTGAGAATCGGGCCCAGCTGAACGCCTACGGGGGACAGTGGCTGATTCTCGAGGGGGACTGCATGGTGGCGCACGGGTCCGACTACCTGGAAGTGCTGCGCGAAGCTCGCGAGAAGGGCGTGGTCGTGCCCTTCGCCTACCGAGTGCCCGAGTCCGAGAGTGAAGTGGTCTGGATGGGCCTTTGAGCTTTCAGCTCAGCTTTACGGATCGCATCTGCTTCCAGGAGTCACCCGGAGTTCTGGTCACCCTCTCCCTTGGCGCCTACGAAGTGGACATGCCAGTCCTTATCGACACCGGGGCGGAGCTCAGTCTCCTGGATGGGGTCCACGCTCGCTCGGCCGGACTGGACATCTTTCAGGGCCGTCCCAGGGCCTTTCAGGGCTTTCTCGGGGCTCGTACCGTGGCCTACCAGCATTCGGCCCGGTTGCGCCTGGGCTCGCTGGTCCTCGATTGCGAGCTCGCTTTCAGCACTCAACCGCTGCTTCGCCAGGTCCTGGGCCTGGATGTGCTGCAGCACCTCCGGTTCGGGCTCGATCAGCGGGCCCGGGAGATGTTTCTCGCCTCCGGGTCGTGAGCGCGCGGGCCCTCCCGACATCCAGCACTCCGGCCGGAGTCATCGTGCTGGGAGGGAAAAAGGAGAGCTTCGCCCGTCTGGATCCGGCCGGCTTCAGCCTGTCACCTGACCGGCAACCCCGGTGGTGGCGTTCTGGTGGCCCGCTGCACGGCCTGACCGCGGACGGCCGCAAGATCTGGGTTTCCGAGTCCGGCAACACCTTAGCCCGACCCGTCTTCAGCCCGACTGCGTCCGGATCCGCCTCGGGGACACACGCCTGTTCGGGACTCTTTTACCGTTCTCTCTGCGTTACCGCTGTGAGCAGCCGGTATACCGTGCGGTGGGAACGGTAACGCAGGGAGAGTGGTAAACCGCCCCTGGCGAGCCGATGCCCAGCCCCTGCGCCAAGAACAAAAACCCGCTGCGGGGCAGGCAATCCCCCAGCCGTGGGGAAGGCGGGCCGGTGCGTCTCCTGCTTCTCATCCTGCTCCTGGCTGCCGGCAGCCTGGCTCAGCCCGTGCGCGAGTGGACCGTGGACGCCTGGGTCTCCTCCCCCATCGACGAGATGAGCGGGTTGGCCGCCAGCCGCAAGCATCCGGGCGTGATCTGGACCCACAACGACTCGGGCGACGAGGCGCGCGTCTTTGCCATCAACAAAGAGGGCAAGATCCTGGGCGAGCACTCCATCGAGGGGGCGGAGAACTCCGACTGGGAAGACATCGCCTGCGACGACGGCAAGCTCTACATCAGCGATCTGGGCAACAACTCCAACAAGCGCAAGGACCTGGCCATCTACGTGGTGGACGAGCCCGACCCCGAGGGAGAGACGCCCATCACCCGCTTCACCCGCTGGCCGGTAGCCTTCCCGGAGCAGGGCAAGAAGCCCGAGTATGACTGCGAGGCCCTGTTCGTTGCCGACGGCATCGTTTACGTGCTCACCAAGGAGCGCGCGCTCTGGCTCAAACAGAAGGTACCCGGACGAGCCTCCCGCCTCTACCGGCTGGACACGCGCTACACCGATCGGGTCAACCAGCTGACCCTGGTGGAGCGGCGCACCGGGCTGGGAGGTTGGGTCACGGCCGCCGACCTCTCCCCCGATGGTCGCACGCTGGCCGTGCTCTGCCAGCGGCCCATCCCCGCCATCTGGCTCTTCGAGCGCCCGGCCGATTCGGACCACTTCCTGTCCGGCAAAGCAAAGCGCCTGCTGCTCAACCGGGCCGGCCAGACCGAGTCCATCACCTGGCTCGACCAGGACACGCTGCTGGTGGGCAACGAGGCCGGGCATCTTTGTCGGATCAGTCGCTCGGAGCTGGTCGACAGCGGTAAATCACCCACAAACAAGTGAGGGCGCCCAACAGGGCCAGGGGGAACACGAAAATCGGCATGGTCTCCATCTCCACGTCGGCCCGGCTGGCCCACACCGCCAGGGAGTTGTTGCCCACGTGGGCCAGCATGCAGGGGAAGATGGAGCGGCTCCACCAGCAGATCAAGGTCAAGAAAAACCCCAGCACCGCCGTCGGGGGGATGCGAAAGAGCGAGAAGTGGAACAGCCCGAAGACCAGGGCAACCACCACCGCCACCTTCCAGCCCACTGCACCGGGACGATTGCGCAGGGCATAGAGGAAAGTGCCCCGGAAAGCGATCTCCTCGCACACGCCGGGCAACAGAGCCAGGCCCAGGTAGAGCAACCAGGCGGGGCGTTCCTTGAGCTGCAGCATCTGGGAGAACTGCTCGAGCAAGCTCTGGGGCACCGGGAAGAGGAGCCCGGTCAGAAGGGAAACCCCCACCCCCACCAGGTGGGCCAGGGGAATGAAGGCCAGCACGGCCAGCCAGACCGGCCAGCGAGGCAGGCGTAACGAGAGTGCCTCGACGGGGGACAGGCGGTAGTGGCGCAGCATCCAGATCGGCATTAGCAGAAAGACAAACAACTGGTTGACCACAATCGCGGCCACCAGGTTGGTCCCCAGCGCGGCGTTGAGCAGCAACACCCCCACGAACATCAGGGCGTACCAGCGGGGAGCCTCGCGACCGAAGCCCACCGGGGTGCGTGCCTCGAACTCGGACTCTTGCAGGGAGGGAAGCACCAGCTTCTCATCCGTGAGCAGGCGAGCCGCCCGCAGCGAGAGCCAGGCGGCCCAGCCCACCGTGACCAGAGAGGTGGCCACCAGCCAGGGCCAGGGAAAGTGGCCGATCAGGATCTCTCGCAGAGCCACGCTGACGTTGGCCACAGGCACCAGCACGATGGCCGATTCCAGCGGCAATCCGGGCAACAGCGAGGTCAGGCTGAGCACGCACATGAGCGAGAAGACGGGGAAGAGCAGCACCTGAGCCTCTTTGTAGGAGCTCGAGAAGCCGCTCACCAGCATCAAGACGCCGGCCACGAAGGCGGCCAGGGGCAGAATCAAGAGGGCCAGGGCCAGCAACAGGCCGGCGCTGGCCTCCAGCACGAACCCCTGGGGCATGGGCACCAGGCCCAGAACCAGGTAGAGGAGGCTGTTGAGCAACTGGATGGTGGCGATCACCAGGGCCACCGTAAGGGTGGCCAGCTGCTTGGCGGCGATGATCTCCGAGCGCCCCACCGAGGTCGTCAGGAGCGTCTCCAGCGAGCCTCGCTCTTTCTCCCCGGCCAGGCCGTCCAGGGCCGCGACCGAGCCGCCGCCCACCAGAAAGAGCACCAGAAAGAGCGCAAAGTAGGGGCCCATGGCGGCCCCGGTGAGCTGGGCCGGGGTGGCCCGATCCTGGGTCTTCACCACCACCAGCCCGGCCACGTCGCCGGGCCAGCCGGCCTGCTTGATCACCGCCGCCCGGTGAAGGTCGAGCACCCGGTCGAGCCGGTCGGTCAGCTGTCCCACGGCCGCCAGCGACTTCTCGCGGTTCCCGGCGTAGAGGACCTCGAGCTGGGGAACGCCTTTGAGGCGGGCGGTCCGAAAGCGGGCCCGAGTGGGGGGCTTCTTGTCGCCGGAGGAGGCGGGCTTGCGACCCTCGGCGGGGCGAACCTGAGCGGGCGGCACGAAGCGCAGGATGAGGTCGATGGTTCCGTCCTCCAGCGCCACCTCGGGCTCCACCTCCAGGCTGACCTCCTGGAATCGAAGGCGGCGGAGCCGGTCCGAGGTCGGCTCTTCGTCTCCTGGCAGTTGCTGGCGCGCCTGCTCGAGCAGCCTGCGCAAGAATGGGTTACCGCCCTCCAGCACGTAGAGGTAGGTCTGGCTCACCTGGTGCTGGCGCCGAGCGTTGACCATGCTCAAGGAGCCCAGCACCAGCGGCACCAGCAGCAAGGGCAGCAAGATGGAGAGAACCAGCGTGCGGCCGTCGCGATAGACCATGCGCAGCTCGTGGGCCAGCAAGATGCGCACCTGGCCCCAGTTCACGCGTGACCGGCCTTGACGTAGCGCACGAAGATGTCCTCGAGATAATGCTCGCCCGAGCTCTCGCGCAGTCCCGCCAGGGTATCACAAGCGAGGATCTTGCCCTGGTGCACGATGGCGATGCGGTCACACAGCTTCTCGGCCTCGCTCATGATGTGGGTGGAGAGGATGATGGACTTGCCCTGCGAGCGAAACTCTCGCAGCACGTCGTGAAACTCGAGCGCATTGAGCACGTCCAGGCCCACGGTGGGTTCGTCGAAGATCAGGACAGGCGGGTCGTGGGCCACAGTGCGGGCGATGGAGACCTTTTGCTTCATCCCGCTGGAGAGCTGGTCGACCCGCGTATTGGCGTAGGACTGCAAGCCGATGCGCTCGATCAGCTCCTCGACCCGGGCCTTCACCCGCTCGGCCGGATAGCCGTTGATTCGGGCGAAGAAATCGAGCGTCTCGCGAGGTGTGAGGCGGGGATAGAGGGCGGTGGAGGCCGAGAAGAAGCCCAGGCTGCGGCGCACCGCGGCCGGTTCTTTGACCAGATCGTGGCCCATGACCGAGGCGGTGCCCGAGGAGGGGGTGAGGACGGTGCTCAGCATCCGCAAGGTCGAGGTTTTACCCGCTCCGTTGGCCCCCAGCAGGCCGAAGATCTCGCCCTCCTGACACCAGAAGGAGATGCCCCGCACCGCCGGGACCTGGCCGCGCCCCTGCTCGAAGTAGGTCTTGGCCAGTTCGCTGACCTCCACGGGATGGCTCATGCGCGTTTGAGCAGCCTTTGACGAAAGAAGGTCCAGAAGCTGCCCCCATAGGTACCCAGCACCACGTCTTCGTAGGCCAGCACCCGGCGGGCGACCCACAGCGAGACCACCACACACAACATCAGAACGCTCAAGCTGATCAAGAGCTGAGGCCAGAGGAGATGACCGGCGATGGCCTCGCGGAAGGCCAGGGCCGCATTCAAAACGGGGATGCACGCCAGCGTGGTGGTGAACTGCACCGAGGGGTCGGCCACCAGCACCGTGGGCAGGATGGTGACCGCGTAGAAGGGGGTCGAGAGCGACTGACCCTGCTGGAACGTGCGGGCGAAGGAGGCCGGCACCATCATCCCCGCAGCCATGAACATGGCCAGCAGGATCGTGCCCCCGATCAGCACGGGAAGCGACGACCAGGGGAGCGAGATGGTCACGCCCTCCATGGGCTCGAGCACGGCGTAGACGCAGGTATAGAGCGCCGCCAGGTTGAGCAGGCCCGAGAAGGCGATCACGCTGACCACATAGAGGTACTTGGCCAGCACCACATCGTCGCGCGAGGCGGCCGTGGTCAGGAGGGTCTCCCAGGTGGAACGCTCGCGCTCTCCGGCGGTGGAATCGACGGCCGGGTAGAGCCCGCCCATGCCCATGACCACGATCATGGCCATCGGCAGCAGGATCGAGAGCAGAAAGCGCCCCACCTGGCTCTCGCTGGCGTGGTTAACCGGCTTCACCCAGAGCAACTGCAGTTGCTCGTCGGGCGCGGCCAACTCGCGTGCCAGCTCTTCCAGGCGCAGGTCGCGGTAGCGATCGAGCACCTGCTGCATCCGGTCGCGCGCGATCTTGCTGTGCAATCGAGAGCCATCGTAGACCAGGCGAACGCCCAGCTCGTTGTGCGGTCCTGGCTGGAAGACCGCCACCAGATCGAAGCGTCCATGCTGCAGACCGCGCAGGGCGTCTTCCTGAGGCTGGGAGGTCAGGGTGAACTCGCTGGTCTCCAAGAGCTCGGTTTCCAACCGGCCGTGATGCGGGGGAAGGCCGGCCATGGCCACGCGCGAGGGCGTCTGCTCGAGGGTGCCGCGCACCAGCGAGTCAGCCGAGAAGATCAGCCACAAAATGCACGGATAGAGCAGCGCCGGGACCAGCAGGCTGTAAAGCAAGATGTTCTTCTCGCGCAGGGCCGAGCGCAGCTCGCGCTGGTAGAGCAACCAGACATCGCCAGCTCGGCTCAAGGAGTGACTTTCTCCAACCCCTT
>CAZWUN010000206.1:0-9415 GCA_964637145.1 uncultured Burkholderiales bacterium | reverse complement strand
GGCGAGAAGGCCAGGGCGGTGGTGCGGCTGGAGTGAGCCGGCAGAGCCAGGCCCCCCGGCACGGTCCCCCACAGACGCACGCTGCCGTCGCTGCCGGCGGTGGCCACGGCCCGTCCGCGGGGGTCGCAGGCCAGCTTCCAGACCGGCGGGCTGTGGTAGCCGAGCAACTCGGAGCTGCTCCAGCGGTCCGACTGGCGCCACCGCAGCACCCGTCCATCCAGGCCCACGGTCACGAGTTCGTTCCCGTTCTCGGTGAAAGCCAGGTCAGCCAGGCGGTCGTCGTGGGCTTTGAGCACCACGGGAGAGCGCAGGCCCGGCAAGTCCCACACCCGGACGGTATGGTCCCACGACGCGGTGGCAACCCAGCGCTCCTGAGGGTCGAAGGCCACCCCCACGATGCATCCGGTGTGCCCTTCCAGAACGTGCTGGCGGTTCTGGGTCATGTCCATCAGGATGGCCGCCTCCCAACCCCCCAGCCCCAACCAGCGACCGCCCGGGCTGAAGCACAGGGTCAGCGTGCCGACCGGGGCGTCCTCGGGGAAGATGCGGCCTAACTGCCGGCAACGACGCGGGTCCCAGAGATAGGCGCCGTGATCACTGCCTCCGGTGGCGAGCACCCGGCCATCGGGAGCGAAGGCCAGGGCGCTCACCACCCCGGCGTGCCCGCCCAACTCACCCTCGAAGCGGCCCTGATATGGGTCCCACAAGCGCACCCGGTCGGACTTGCCCCCCACCGCCAGCAGTTTTCCATCGGGCGAAAAGCAGAGTCCGCGCACGCTGGCGCGCAACCCCTCGGTGCCGGCGTTCAGGGTCAGCTCGGGGAGCTGCAGCTTCATGTCGCGGCCCTGCAGTGGGCGCAAGTCGCACAGGCGCTGGAAGCTGGAGCGGTCCTGCTCGGCGGGCTCAAAGCCTTCCTCTTTCAGGATGCCCAGAATCTCGGCCGCCCACTCGGGAGCGGCCGTGAAGACCATGGCCCAGAGATCGCTCAACCGATTGCCCCCGCGCATGACCGAGACCACGGCATCATACTCGGACGCGGTCAGACCGTGCAGGCGGCGGCGGGGCTCGTCCTGGATGATGCGCACCAGGTCGGCCCGTCCGCTCTCGCGGATGCGGGCGACCACCCGGGTGCGCAGCCCCTCGGGCAGGTCGGCGTAGGCGGTGCGCAAGAGCGACTGGTCGTAATCCAGGTCGTCGAAACGCGCGAGTTGGCCGGTCACGAAGTAGAAGAGCGCCCTGGGAACCGGGTCGGGGGGTGCCCAGCCGTGAGCCACCAGGCGAGAGATGGCAGCCTCGGGGGGGAAGGCGGTGTCCAGCACTGCCTGGCACACAGAGAGCCGGGACTCCTCGTCGGGAAGCCGGTCGAGCGCGAGCAGAGCGCGCTCTTGCAGAACCGGGTCGGTATCGGCGCATGCTTGCAGCAGGGCCGGTGCCCAGCGGTCACCCCCCAGCGCGATCTCATCGCCCCGGTCATGCAACAGCAAGGTGAGCACCCGAACCGCGGGGGGAACGTCGGCGGTCCAGCGCGTCTCGCGCAAGATCGACTCGAGCTCCTGGGAGCGGTTACCGACCCAACCGGCGCAGACCTCGGCCCGAGCGGCCGGGTGGCTCAGCGAGAGCAAGAGCTCACGAGACACCAGCCCTTTGTGGGAGAGGCGCACCAGCTCCGAGGCGCTCTCCACGTCGCCCCCGTTGGCCGCTCGCTGCAAGCCCTGGAGCGCTCGCGGACGAAGAAACCGGCCCACCAGGGGGGCAGGCGACTCTACCTGACGCACCAGGGCGCGGCGCTGGAAGAGGCTCAGGCTCATCTGGGCCAGTTCTCCGGGGCGGGACCTGAATCCTGACTCAAACTGCAGGACCTCAGTTGGTCGAGGAATCGGACCTGGAAGGGCGTGAATTGGCCTGGCTCAGGGAAATCAGGCTCCTTCTGGGCGAACAGGGTCAGCCTTGCCGACGAGCGACATGGTCAGTCAAGCACCACTACCCATCGTTTCCGACTCTCAAGGGATCAGTCACGGCGGTGCCGAAAACCTCCATGGAACAGATCTCGGGTCGAGACCAGTCTCGACTCCAGGTCAGGAGATCGAGCGGGCTCCTACCTCGAATACATAGAGAAGAGGACGAGCCGTTGAGAAAGCTATTACCCCTCATCTGGTTGTTGATTCTAGTTGGGTGCGCCGGACAGGACTTCGGGAGAGGGGAGTCTGTAAGCGACCCGGCCATCGCTGAAATCAATCCCTCCGGAGCTCCCGAGCCTGGAGCCAAGAACGAGATGATGGCCAGATTCGCCGATGCGCCTGCCAACACAACCGGTCCCGTCGATTTCCACGGCAACCCTGTTGCGCCTAGAGTCACTTCCAATTTCCGGGGACCCATCCCCACCGATGATTGGTGGACCTCTCTTTTGTGGCCCTTCTACCCGGGAAATCAGTTCGGAGAATGCCTCTACGCTCATCCCCTGGCGTTCAAAGCCTTCTCCGATGGGCTGGCTCTCAGTTACCCCACGCAGTTGCAGGTCACCTCCGATGGGGTGAACTACTTCTATCCGTTCCGCGAGGAGCTCCGGGTTGGCTCGCTCGGTCTGGCGGCTTCGAACGTCAAGGTGGCGGACCATTCGGACTGGACGGTCACGGCCGACTGGGGACCGACCCTGCAGGCCACCATTGGGCACGGTCTACCTTTCGCCTACTTCAAGATAGCCGGCGCAACCGCGCAAGTCCGCACCACGGGGGCTACCCAGGTCTTCTACGACAAGAACGGCACGCTGGGCCTGACGGTGAATGGACATTCCTACGCATTGTTTGCTCCCGGCGGGACAAGTTGGTCGCGGGGCAACAACGTCTACACCAACAATCTGGGAGGCAAGAGCTACCTGTCGGTGGCTCTGCTGCCCGACAGCAGCGTGGCCACCCTGGAGCGTTTCCGTCAGAGCGCTTTTACCTTTGTCACCGGCGGACGGGTTGCCTGGACCATTACCGGAAACAGGGTTCGGACGGTCTTCACCCTCGACACGCAGCACAAGGAAGGACCGGTCGGGAAACCCGTGATGGCTCTCTATCGCCATCAGTGGCGCCACAGCGCCGGTCCCTTTACCGGCGACACCTATTTGTCCCCCCGCGGAGAGATGAAAGTCGTGTGGGCCCGATCGTTTGCGACCAACATGCCCTATACGGGTGTCTTGCCCAACCTGCCGGATACGGGTAAGGCCGACGTGACCAGGTTGCGCGCGCTGGTCGACCGCATTTATCAAGAGCAGCTGCGCGGACCCTTACCGAACAAGGACGTCTACTTTGCCGGCAAGGACCTGACACGCCTGGCCGCCCTGGTTCCCATCGCCGATCAGGTGCAGCACCCGGCCGCCCGCGATCTGTTCCTGCAGCGCATTCGCGAGCGAATGGACGATTTCTTCGATGGACGGCTGCCCAATGCGTTCTTGTACAATTCCCAATGGACGACGCTGCTCGCTCAACCGCCTGGCTTCGGCTCGGATACCCAGCTCAACGACCACCACTTTCACTTCGGCTACTACATCATGGCCGCGGCTACGCTCGCTCGCTACGACAAGGCCTGGGCCACGCGCAATCAGGAGAACGTCGAAGAGCTGATCAGCGACGCCGCGAATGGCGACCGGGCGAACCTTCGCTATCCATTCCTGCGCAACTTCGACCCTTACGCCGGGCACAGCTGGGCCTCGGGGGCCCAGCTCTTCGCAGCCGGCAACAACCAGGAATCCTCCTCTGAGGCCATGCAATTCGCAAGCTCCGTGATCCTCTGGGCCCACGAGATGAACCGTCCCGCCCTGAGGGATCTCGGGATCTATCTCTACACCACCGAAGCGACAGCCATCGCGCACTACTGGTTTGACGTCGAGGAAGAGGTGTTCCCCGACAGCTTCCCCCACCCGGTTCTGGGGATCCTGTGGGGTTCCGGGGGAGCCTATGCCACCTGGTGGACGGCCAATCCGGAGGAGATCCACGGTATCAACTTCCTTCCCATCAACGGCGGATCGCTGTATCTGGGCAGACGCCCGGCAGTGATGCAGAAGAACTACGACCACATGGTGCAGCGGAATATGGGGCCGCCGACGGTCTGGCAGGACATCCTCTGGTCCGCGCTCGTCTTCGCCGACCGACACAAGAGCCTGGATCGTTTTCTGACCCAGAATCCCAATCCTGAAGGGGGAGAGACGGCTGCCCACACCTATCACTGGCTGGCCAACCTGGCCCCTCTGGGACGTCAGGACCCACAGGTCTGGGCCGATACCCCCTGCTTTGCCGTCCTGGCAAGGGGCACGCAACGCAGCTACATGGCCTACAACGCCGGCACCCAACTGCTCACGGTCCGCTTCTCTGACGGCTTCAGTCTGCCGGTCGCTCCCGGGACGGTCGGGTTCAAGTCCTCCTCTGACACGACCCCGACCCCGACCCCCACGCCGACTCCAACCCCGACCCCGACCACCAGCTTCAGCCTGTACGTAGGCCAGGCCTTACAGGCCACGGCTCCGACGCCGTCCACCCTGACCTTGCCGGCGGCGGGACAGAACCGTGACGGCCGGCCCTACCAGCAGGCGGTGATCGTCAGCGAGCCTCTGTCGGGCCGATTCAACGGCCAGACGACCCGCTTCCAACTGCGGGTCGACGCCGGCCAGAAGATCGCGACCGCCGTCCAGGCCCGCATTTCGTACGACTTCACCGGGGACGGAACCTGGGACCGGGTGGAGATGTGGCGCTATTTCCCCAATGATGATCGCGTCGGATGGGAAACCTATCGCGAGACCCAGGGTCTGGCTTATGCCAACGGCTCTTTTTCCGACTTCCAGAACGGCAGGGTGCAACTCGAGCTCTGGTCCGCGCTGGGGACCGATCCCACACAAGTGGAATTGGGCTCAGGCTCCCAGGTGCAGCTGCCATTCGCTCCGTAGGAGTAATCGGTTCTTGACCGAAGGCTCTGCCCCCTGAACAACGTAAAGAGAAAGGTTATTTGACGTGAGGAGCATATCCACCCGAGCCTTTCTCATCCTGTTCCTGGCTCTCAGTCTGATCGGCTGCGGCGGCGAAACGTCGTCGTCCGCGGCCGAGGTCCCGGTCCCCTCAGATGGGTCCTATCCCGTCTCCATCAAGGGTGACGTTCCCCCAGGCGCGACCCAACTGCGCGTGACGGCTATCGATGTGGAAGGCGAGCACAACTCGACCACCACGCTTCCCGCCAGCGACACGGTTAGCGTCACTGTCTCGGCCGACGTCAGCACGCTGGCTCTGGAATACCTCGATGACACAGGCCAGGTCGTGGCCTCTTTCGTCGAGTCCGCCAGCAATCTGCAGGAGCACGACTTTCGGAACGGCATCACCGACCCCCCGCTGGTGTTTCTTTCGCCCGAGACCCAGGCCAGGGAGAATCCCGTGGTTGGGGCCGACATCAAGTTCTCCTTCGCTTTCTTTGGGTGCAACCGCGCGGCCGAGGCGGGCACGTTCGATTCCCGGCCTGCGTTCCGAGATCAGCTCAGCCAGGCCGAGAAAGACTCCAAAGCCAATGTCGCTCAGCTCCGGCAACACTTCGAGGACATCCATTCGCTCAGCCCGAGGCCAAAGTTCATCTTCCTGTGCGGCGACGTCGTTCAAAAACCGAAGACCGATGAGCTTTCACTGGCTCCCACGATTCTCGCGAAGGAGCTCCGGAGCTGGAAGAAGATCCGCGCCAACGGTCCGGTAATCATCAACGCGGACGGCCAGGAGGCCAGCGTCGAGCCCCCGGCAGAGGGCTCTCTTTTCCCAAAGGACATCACTGTGGTCGTCCTGCCGGGGAACCACGAGATGTGCTATCGGACTCGATCGAGCTCACAGGAGCTGCCCCTGGAGGGCAGTGGACCGGTCTTCGTGAGCGAGATGGCCCCCCACATCGTGGGAGGCAACGGGCCGGAGAAGGATGTCGATTACGGGGACGGGGGCCTGGGACTGCCGGCCGACAAGGTTAGGCGCGACGAGAGCAAGCTCTCTTACACCTTCCGCGCTTCCGCGGACGGCCAGATCTCAGATTTCGGCGAGTATTTCTTCATGGTCTTGAACACGGACACCTACATTGGGGACGGCGTCGAGAATGTCGGCATCGTCCCCCTGCGATGGGCCCGCCAGGAGCTGTCGCGAGCCCAGCAGGATGAGACGGTACGGCATATTTTCGTGTTTGGCCACCGGCCGGTCCAGGCGATCTACACTGAGTTCGGAATCAACCCTCGCCAGGCGGAGCTCTTCTTCGAGGTTCTGAACAATCCCACCGCCACGACGGCCGCGGCTTTGAGGACTCCCGACCCCAATACCAAGGTGCGCGGCTACTTCTGTGCCCATTCGCACCTGATGTCCACCAAGCAGCCATCCGGCGACAGGCCCGTCACCCAGCTCGTGTGCGGGAGCGGCGGGTCGGAGCCGGATCCGACCGACAACAAGGACGTCAAGCCTTATCCCTGGTTCGGGTTCGGCGTGGTCGGCGTCCGCGACACCGAGCAGGTGGATGCCGCCTTCATCGGGCGAAACGTCCATCCGTCGCCCCACACCCCGACGGGGTTCTGGTGGGAGCAAGAGCCGCTGAAGAAACGAAAGGAGAACATCTCGGGCCCTGGCGACAAGCCCGCCAAGGTCCCCAAGGCCGTGAGGCGGCTTTTCCCGGTCCTGCGGGCGCCTCTGGCTCTACCCGCCCCGGCCGCCCTTGCTTCCACCCGGTACGAGAGCGCTTACGAGAGCACGTTCACGGACCGGTCCGCCTGGCAGGTCGAGACCTTCCAGGACCCGGCCGGCTCGCCCGTCGAGTACAAGCAGGAGAACGTGGATCTCATCATCTCCGCGACCGGCGTGCGGCCGAACGTGGAGTTCCTCGAGGGCGGAGGTTTGCGCCTCAAGGTGGCCGGTTCCCACGTGACCAAAAAGGGTTCTACGATTGTCCACAGCGGACGCGTCCGCTCCCACTTCCGCCAGAAGTATGGGCTCTTCGTCTACAAGGCCAGGCTTCCGCGCGGACAGCATCTGTGGCCGGCGCTCTGGACCGCAGGCGTGGTCGATGGCAACAATGCCTGGCCCAAGACCGGGGAGATCGACGTGATGGAAACGGTCCTCACGATCGAAAAACGCCCGGACTTTACCTCCAGAATCATGGTTCGGACCGCGCAACCCGACTTCCCCAATTTTTCGGACTATCTGAACAATCCATGGTATGCAAGCCTTCCGCCTGACGAGAGCGAGGATATCAAGACCCGGATGACGCCGGCCCAATGGCTCGAGAAGCATACTTTCGCGGTGGACTGGTACGAGGTCCGTGAGGGAGACAGGGTGACCGATGTCCGCTATGATTTCTATCTCGATGCCGAGGTCAACGCCGAGGGGGCCCTGGTCTCGCGCCTCGATGGGGTGACGCCGGCCACGAAGATCAATTCCTACTCCCTCCAGGAGATCGTCGCTCGCAAGAATGAGGGAAAAATCAAGGTGCCCGACTGGGAGACCCTCAACAAGGAGTGGTCGGGTCAGGCCTTCGTCCTCAATGTCGCGGTGGGCGGCGCATGGGACGACAAGGTGGGTGAGATCAAGAACGGCCAGTGGCAGCCGCCCACGGACGGCTCGGCGGACATGCTGGTCGACTGGGTCAAGTGCTACCAGCGCGTGGGGAATTGACCCAGGACCGTAATCGGGTCTGACCCCCGGCAAGAGTTCCGGCCCTGGCCGCGAAGGCCACGCCCCCATGCCTCGCCTGCTGCTGCTGCTGCTCCTGCTCACCCCGGCCCTGGCCGAGGGCGGGCGCGAGCACCCCGTGCACGCCTTCCTTAACGCCACCGTCTACGTGCGGCCCGGGGTGAAGCTCGAGAACGCCACCCTGCTGATCCGCGACGGCAAGGTCGAGGCCGTGGGCCAGGTGGCCGTGCCCCCCGAGGCCCGCCTCTGGGACCTGAAGGGCAAGACCGTGGTGGCCGGCTTCGTCGACCCCTACGTCACCGTCAGCCGGCTGGAGGGCAAGCCACTGCGCGGCACACCCCGCCCCAAGGACGAGGATCCACCTCCCGCTCTCAAGCCCGACCCGGACTCGAGCGCCCTGCCGCGCCTGCACCCCGACTGGCTGGCCAGCCAGCACCTGAGCATGAAGGCCGAGACGCTCCGAAAACTCCGCCAGCAGGGCTTCGTGGCCGTGCTGGCGGTGCCCGACCAGGGCGTGCTGCGGGGCACGGCCGCCTGCTACTCGCTCAAGGACGGCACCGACCTCGAGCGTCTCTGGGACCCCGAGCGGGCCGTGGTGGCCGCGGCCGAGCAAGTGGAATGGCAGGAGTACAAGAAGAATCCCTACGGCTCGGCGGACAAGTTCTTCCCGGCCAGCCTGATGGGCGCGTGCAGCGCCCTGCGCCAGGCTGTCCTGGACGCGCGCTGGTACCGCCAGGCCCGCCAGGTCGAGCAGGGGGCCTACCAGGGCAACCTTCGCCCGGCCGCGGCCCGGGCCCACGAGGCCATGCTGCCCGTGGCCGAGGGACAACGGCTGATGCTGCTCGAGTCCTTCAGCCCGGTAGAGACCCTGTCGCTGCGACGCAGTCTGGACGAAGTCGCGGTCACAAAGCGAGCCACCGTGCTGTCGGGCCGGGAATGGCGCTGCCTGGACTGGCTCTCAGCGGGGGCTCAAGAGAGCTTCGTGCTGCCGGTCAACTTCCCCAAACGACCCAAAGCCGAGTCCGAAGGCGAGTGGCTGGACGTGAGCGATCTGGCCCTGCAGAACTGGCGTAACGCCCCCGCCCTGGCCCGCTGGCTGGCGGCGCGCAAGATCCCCTTCTCGCTCACCACCCACCGGCTCAAGTCGCTCGACGACCTGCCTGATGCCCTGCAGCAGGCCCGCCAGGCCGGCTGCCCCGACGAGGTGTTGCTGGCCGCCCTGACCACCGAGCCGGCTCGCACGCTGGGCTACCAGGACCGCCTGGGCTCGCTCGAGCCGGGCAAATGCGCCAGTTTCCTGGTGCTGGACGGCCCCCTCTTCGGCTCCAAGACCCGGGTCCTGGAGACCTGGGTGGAGGGGCAGCGACACACCCACCAGGCTCCCGACGATGAGGAGAAAGAGAAAAAAGACAAGCCCCTCTTCCAGGCCGCCGACTACGCCGAGGCGCCCCGACTCTTCAGTGCGCCCGAGGGCTCGGGCAGCGTGCTGGTTCGGGGGGCCACCCTCTGGACGGTGGCTGGCAAGGAGCCGGTGCAGGCCGACCTGCTGGTGGTCAACGGGCGCATCCAGGCCATCGGTCCCTCGCTCGGCCCGCCCGCCGGGGGCCTGGTGGTGGAGGGGAAGGGCCTGCATGTCTCGCCCGGTCTGATCGACTGCCATAGCCACACCGCCATCGAGGGCGACGTCAATGAGTTCAGCGCCAACTGCACCAGCATGGTGCGCATCAAGGACGTGATCGACCCGC
>CAZWUN010000205.1:0-9432 GCA_964637145.1 uncultured Burkholderiales bacterium | reverse complement strand
GGCAACGTGCTGCGGCTGGTGACGCTGGAGGATCCGCTGGCGGCGCAGTCTTATCAGACCAGCCTGCTCTCCATGCTGCCGGCTCGCGAGGAGTCCGGCCCGGCCGTGCGCCAGAAGCTGGGCAAGGAGGATCCCGGCCAGAACTTCTTCGAGTATGCCAACGGACGGGTGAACAGGTTCTGGCGCAGCCTGCTCGGCTTCAGCGAGGGCCACCGCCACGAGGTCAGCGGCAAGCAGGCCCGAGCTCTCTCAAGCACGGTCTGGAGCGAGATGCTCAGGGCTCCCAATCCCCAGCCGGGCAGCCCCGAGCAGAAGGTGCAAGACTTCCACCGGGCTGCCTCGGACATGAAGGTGCGCGACCAGCTCGCCCTCTCCCAGGTCAAGCCGGTTCTCGACGAGCTCGAGCAGCTGACCGACCACGAGCAGGTGGGGGCGGCGCTCTTCATGCTCCATCGGATGGGCATCCCCGCCCTGCTCACGCCTGAACTCTATCCCCTGCAGGACGGCTCGCTTCGCTTCAGCCTCATGCCCAACCGCGACCGGGCTGGCAGCGACCTCAACCGGGCCATCCACGACCGCAAGTTCGCCAGCTACGCCACCGAGTTGTTCGAGGCCGCGGGGGACTCGTCCGAGACGGCCGCCAGCAACGCCCAGCGCGCCTCGCAGGCGGCCTTCCACCTGGCCGGGGCCGATTGCACCTTCAAGTATGATCCCAATACCCGCACCCACGACGTGCGCCTGCAAACGATGGCGGAGCTCGACCCGTCGCTGGGCTGGTCGGCCTACCAGACTCCCACGGATGTGCTGATGACCGCTCCCAAACACCTGGAATCGCTCTCCGAGCAACTGCGCCAGGTTCCGCTGGAAGACCTCAAGCAGTTCCTGCGTTACTCGGTGGTCAGCCACCTCGCCTCCGACCTCACCTCCGAGCTCGGCGAGGCCCACCAAAGGTCCAACAAGCGCCTGCAGCTCTACTTTGACCAGTCGCCGGAAAGCCAGACCAGGGGCTATCTCCAGACCGTTTTGCAGCAACGCTTCGCCGAGAAGGCGGTGACCCCCGAGAAGCGCAAGCTGGTCGAGCAGGTCTTCGAGGACGTGCGCGGGGTTTTCCGAGAGCGCATTCGCAACGCCACCTGGTACAGCCCCCAGGCCCGTCAGGCGGCGCTGGACAAGCTGGACAGCATGCGGTTGGAGGTGGGGGCTCCCTCGGCGGGCTTCGAGCCTCTGGCGGTCGAGATCCAGCCCGATCGGCATCTGGAGAACGTGATGCGGATCAAAGGCCTGCACGCGAGCAAGGTCTTCCAATGCGATCCCTCGCTGTATGGCTGGGGGCGGACCGACCTGGTGAACGCCTACCACATGGCCAAGACCAACACGGTGGCTGTGACCGGTGCCTACCTGCTCGACTCGCAGCTGGAGGGCTCCCCCGAGCCAGCCGTGCTCTACGGCGTGCTCGGCTATACCGTGGCCCATGAAGTGGGCCACGGCTTCGAGGCCTCTGGCACCCGTCACGACGCCAGCGGCGCCCAGCGCGACTGGCTGCCTCCTCAGGACCGCCAGGTGTTCGAAATGAAGCTGCAGGGGGTGGAGCGGCAACTGAAGCAGTTCGAACCGGCCTTTGGTCAGCGCAATCGAGAGTCTTTCTTGAACGAGTCCTCGGCCGACCTGACGGGCCTGTCGGTGGCCTACGACGCCTTCTTGCAGCGCAACCAGGATCGCACCCTGAGAGAGGGCCTCACGCCCGAGCAGCGCTTCTTCCTGAACTTCGCCACCAGCATGTCCCGTCGCGACGGGTCGCTGCGCGAGCGCGACCCCGACTCGCAACACCCGGCCAACGAGTTCCGGGTCAACAACGCGGCCCGCAACATGCCGGCCTTCGCGGCCGCTTTTGCGCTCGCGCCCGGAGCCCCCATGGCCTTCGACCAGGGGCGCCGGGCCGGGCTCTGGTAAGGGCAGGGTTTCCCCCCGCGAGCGCCAATAAGCTCCGGCTATGGTTATTCGATCTGCAATCGTACTCTTTTTCGTTCTCGGTCTCATGCTCGGCGCCAGCGCCGAGGAAGCGACCGATCGCATCGCCGCCCAGGCGACCTCGCTGGGTCTGAGCCAGGCCGACCGGGATGCGCTGACCAATAAGGCCGAGAAGGCCTTTGTGGCCCTCGTGCCTTACAAGACGAAAGTGCTGGGCCCGGGCGAGCAATTGCCCGCCCCGGTGGGGCAGGTGCTCGATGACATCACCGCCCTGAGCCCCCGCTACCAGTTGAAGGCCGAGCAGGTGCTGGACCTGATGGTGGAGTTCGCGGTGGGCATCAACGAGGTGTCCCACGCCCCCAACCCCGAGCGGATGCGCAAAGCCTTCGTGCCCCTGCAGAAGCTGTTTGAGGGGAAGGAAACCCCGGGAGCCGACCTGCTCAAGCTCTACGGCCCCATGCTCAAGGACGGGCTGGCCCAGACGCTGGCGCTCGAGCCCGAGCGGCGGCTGGCGGGCCCTCCCGGCAAGTCCACCACCGAGCAGATCCGGACGGCCCGTAAGATCGCCGACTTCGCCAAGAAACACGGGCTTTCGACCACCGAGCTGCTGAAGGCCTCCCAGGCCTTGCAGGCGGGCCTGGCCGGCTAAAGGGCCCTCCCCCGCCCCCCTCGAAGGCGGTTCGTCCGATGTTGGACGAGCAAAGAGGCAGCGCCCTTCTCAAGCGGCACTTCGAGAGTGCCGGCTACCAGATCGCCGAGAATCACCCCTACGAGGTGGCCGGCAGGATCATCCGGCTGGATGGCTTCGATCCGGCGCGCCGGGTGGGCTATGAGTTCTTGACCTCAGCCGCCGGCGACCGGGCGGAGCTATCGGCCGATGTCGTGGCCGCCCTGGAAGAGCAGGCCGAGAGCGGTCAGGCCTTCGTGCTGCTGGTGGACGAGGTGGACGCTCCCGACGAGGCCGATCTGGAGCTTGCCGCCAGGCGCTTCCTGGACGAGGTCGGCAAGCGCCGATGAGCACCTACTCCGTCGCCGATTTCCAGCGGGCCGCCCAGCAGCGCAACGCCGAAATCGAGCAAGAGCTGCTGGAGGTGCAGCAGAAGGCCCGCCAGCACTTCGAGCGCAAGACCGAGCTAACGGCGCGCCGGGACCAGGCCGAAAAGGAGCTGGTGAGCACCATCCTGACCGCCTTCACCCCCGAGGCGCTGGATCGAGCCCGCGCCATCACGGGCTTTCAACCTCTCAATGCCGGCTTGATCGAGGCCATGCACCAGGAGCGGCGCCAACTCCAGGAACGGGTGGCCCAGATCGAGGCCGATGACCGCTTCCTCGATCGCGAGCGGCTGCGCCATCCCGACTCGGGCGAGCTGACCCTGGCCATGCAACGCATCAACGAGCACCGCAAGGCCCTGGCTCCGCTGGTGGACAAGTGTCGCACCAACAAGCGCTTCGAGCACCTCATCGCGGTGGGCTACGGAACCTCGGAGTACAAGGTTGGCTTCTGGCGGGTCTCCTACTACCTCGATTGGAAGGCCGGCGACGAGGTGATGGAGCTTTTCCCCGACAAGAAGTCCTTCAAGGAGTTGCGCGAGGAATACCTGGAGAACTCCCGGGCCCTGGCCGACCTCGACCCGCGCCTGCAGGAGCTGCAGCGCGAGTGGGATGCCGGGGTCAAGCTGGAGACCGAGCACAACGACGCCACCTACCGCCTGGCCAACCTGGAGGCCCTCCACCTGGAAGAGGCCCGCAAGAACCTGGGCCAGTTCCTGGCCGACTGCCCCGAGGGAGCTCTGGCCACCCGGCTCGAGCGCCACCCCGATCTCGAGACCATGGCCAAGCGCTGGTCCGGTCTGCAAGAGCAGGTGCGCTATCTCGAGCGCACCAACGAGCTGGTGCTCACGGCCCTGCTCAACGACCTGAACAAGGAGAAGGAGAAGCTCCAGAAAGAATACTGGAAGTACAGCCGCCCCAAGAACGCCTACGTTCGCTTTCCCGAGGCCGCCTTCCAGAATCGCTTCGCCAACCGCCGCGAGAAGGTGCGCAAGCGGCTCGACCGTTACGGCACCACGGTGGAGACCATCTACGTCTTCGACGACTACGACCGGGGCAGCCTGGCGGAGAACTTCCTGTGGTGGGATCTTGTCACCGATGGCCAGATCGACGGGAACTTCATGCCCGAGGTGCAGCAGTACTACCAGCGCCATCCCGGCTACCGCTACGAGCGCCGCCGACGCGACGACTCGGAGGCGGCGGCGGCCAGCGTCAGCTCCAGTAGCTCGACCAGCTACTACGACGCCTCCTGATGTCCCTCACCCTGCGCATCGTCAACTACGCCGTCAACGGAGCCGGAGTGGGCCACCTGGCTCGCCTGGTAGCCGTGAATCGCTGGGTGCGCCGCTACGCCGCCTTCGCCGGGGCCCGGGCCGAGATCTACTTCCTGACCTCCAGCGAGGCCGACGGGCTGCTGTTTCAAGAGAAGTTCGCCAGCTTCAAGCTCCCCTCCAAGACCGTGGTGGGCGAGACGGGCATCGACAAGCTGGCCTACCTGGCCCTGGCCAAGCAGTGGGTCTGGCACTCGCTGGGATTGATCCGACCCGATCTATTGGTGGTGGACACCTTCCCGCGCGGCTCCTTCGGCGAGCTGCTCTCGGCCCTGGACCTTTGCCGCCAGCGAGCCTTCATCTACCGACCGGTCAAGCCCGAGTTCGCCCAGAAGCCCGATTTTGCGGCCATGCTGCCGCTCTACGACGCCATCCTGGTGCCCGAGCCGCCGGGCACGAAGATCCCCCTTCCCGAGGGCGTCAAGAGCCGCACCCGCTTCTTCGGCCCGGTGGCGATGCGCGAGCCCCACGAGCTGCTGGAGCGCGATCAGGCCCGCCAGAGACTGGGCATTCCCGAGGGCAAGCTGGCTCTTTACTGCTCGGCCGGGGGCGGGGGCGACGAGCAGGCCGAGGCCACCCTGACCTGGCTCTGCGACGAGCTGGCGAGCTATCCCCGCTTTCACCTGGTGGTGGCGGCCGGTCCGCTCTATCGCGGGCGCAGCATCCACGCCCCCCACGTCACCTGGCTGCGCGAATGGGGCAGCGCGGCCTACCTTCCGGGCTGCGACCTGGCCCTGACGGCTGCCGGCTACAACACCTGCACCGAGCTGTGGCTGGCTGGCCTGCCGGCCGTCTTCCTGCCCCAGCCCAAGATCGCCGATCAGCAGGCTGAGCGGGCCCGTCGGGCGGTCGAGGCGGGGGCCGGCAGCCTCCTGGCCGAGCTGACCCCGGCCGCCCTGCAGGACGCCCTGGAGCCCTATCTCGACCCCGAGCACCGCCAGCGGGCCTCCCGGGCAGCCCGCAGCCTGGTGCCGCGCAACCACGCGCGGGACATGGCGGCGGCCCTGCTCAAGCTGGTGCTTCCCCCGCGCCGGGTGGAGGCGGCCGAGGATGCCCTCACCGACAGCCTGCTGCAGCGGGCCACCAGGCGCGAGCTGGAGCTCGACCAGGTAGCCCGCCTGGTCCACGCCCTGGGCGAGCCCGAGGCAAAGCTGGCCCGCCCCGCCTGCAGTTTGCTCGAGCTGATGCAGCGCCACCAGCTGTCCACCGAGGCCGGTCTGCGCCTGGCCCAGGCTTTCTGCCGCAAGCTCGAGCGGGCCAGCGGACTGGAGCGGGCGCGAGCCCTCAAGCGCATCCTGCCCGAGCTGGCCGCCTTCGGCAACTGGAATGCCGCCGCCACCCTGATGCGGGTGCTGGGCTCGGAGCGCGAGCTGGGGGGCGAGGAGCTGGCCGAGCGGCTGGCCTCCTTCCTGGCCAGCGCCCGCGAGCAGGGGCACGACCTCTACGCCGTGGTGGCCCGGGTCTCCGAAGCCCAGGAGGTGGGCTCCGCCCAATCCAAGCTGGCCGGCAACGCCGAGGTGTTGCGCCGGGCTCACCAGGCCGCATGCCCGGCCTAGACCTGCGCCTGCAGGGCCTGCACGAGAATCGGGTGCTGATCGGCCCCGAGTCAGTCCACCTGGACGTCACCAACGGCTGCAACACGAACTGCGTCACCTGCTGGGATCACTCCCCTCACCTCACGCGAGCGCGCAGCGCCGCCTGGAAGCGCAACCGGGTCGAGGCCGCGGCCCTGATCGACCTGCTCGACGACATCCGCAGCCTGGGTGGACTGAAGGCCATCATCCTGAGCGGGATGGGCGAGCCCTTCACCCATCCCGACATCTACCAGATGATCGCGGCCGTCAAGGCGCGCGGGCTGCACCTGACCCTCATCACCAACCTGATCGCCGCCGACCCCGAGCGCATCCTCGAGCTGGGAGTGGATCAGCTCCTGATCGGAGTGCAGGGGGCCAGCAAGGCAAGCTACCAGGCCTTCCACCCCAGCTTCCAGAGCGACGAGTGGGAGCGCCTGCTGGCCATGCTGGAGCGCTTTGCCCAGGCCGGGCGGCGCTACAAGCAGGTTCAGGTCATCTGCCGGGCCAACGCCCACGAGCTGGTAGAGATGGTGGATCTGGCCCACCGTTTTCGGGCTCATTCGCTCAACTTCAAGCTGGCCAGCCTCAAGGACGGCACCGAGGCGGTGCGCATCACCGATGAGCAGCGCACGCTTCTCGCGCAGCTGCTGCCCCGAGCGGTGGAGCGTGCCGGCGAGCTGGGGGTGGACACCAATCTGGAGGTCTTTGCCGGCCAGCTTTCGGCCGGCGGAGAGCGCACCGCCGACATCGCCCGCATCGGTTGCTACATGGGCCACTACTACGCGCGCGTGCTGGTGGATGGCACCGTGCTCTACTGCTGCAATGTGGAGGTGCGGGTGGGGAAGCTGGGGCGCTTCTCCGAGCTCTGGAACGGGCCCGAATGGAACGCCCTGCGCGCGCGCCTGCGCCGGGGCGAGTTTTTCCCCGGCTGCCACCAGTGCGGCAAGCTCAACCAGAACGTCAAGCTGGGAGCCCGCTTTGCCCGCGCCTACGGCCAGGAGCGCCGCCTGGAGGTGACCGGATGCCGCTGACTCGCCAGAGTACCATCGAGTGGCAGGTTTGCGGCGTGTGCAACTACGACTGCAGCTACTGCATCCAGAAGAAGAAGCACCGGGTGGGCCACCCCTCAAGCGACGAAGTGGAGCGCTTTCTCCAGTTTTTCCAAGAGCTGCCGGGGGTGTGGGAGATCAAGATGACCGGGGGCGAGCCGTTCGCCTTCAAGGGCTACATGGAGCGGATCATCCCGGGACTGGTGGAGCGCACGCCGCACCGCATCTCCACCCTGACCAACCTGTCCGCCCCGCTCGCGATTCTGGAGCGGTTCGCGCAGCTCACCCGGGGTCGGCTGGGCATCGTCAGCGCCAGTCTGCACCTGGAGTTCACGACGGCCGAGGAGTTCGCCGCCAAAGCCTGGCAGCTTCGCCAGTGGATGGATCCCGAAGCGCGGCTGGTGGTCAACTCGGTGCTGGTGCCGGGCCGCATGGACGCGGTGAGCCTGGCCCGCCGGGTGGTGGAGGAGCACGGGCTCAAGTTTTTTCCGCAGTGGATGAAGGTAGGCAAGGGCAAGGTCGAATACTCTCCCGAGGAGACCACTGCCGTCGAAGCACTGCTGGGCTTTTTGCCCGATCCCACCCGGGCCAACCTGGCCCCCAGCTACCGCGGCAAGCGCTGCTGGGCGGGGGCCGACTACTTCGTGGTGCTCCAGAACGGCGACGCTTTCAGCTGCCGCACCGCCCGCCGCTACCAGGAAGGCTACCTGGGCAACGTGCTCTCCGGCACCGTGCGGCGCAAGACGGCTCCCCTGCCCTGCCCCTACGACATCTGCCCCTGCACCACGCCGGCCAACCGGGGGATGATCGAGGGGGTGCCGCAATGATGAAGGCCACCCCCCGTCCGGCTGAAGGGGTGATCAGCTGGAACATCAACACCGCCTGCAACTACCGCTGCAGCTACTGCACCCAGCGCTTCAAGGAGGACCGGGGCCGCTGGAGCCGCGACACGCCCCGCTTCCTGGAGGCCTTCGCCCGCCTGCCGGGGCGCTGGGAGGTGAAGCTCTCCGGGGGCGAGCCGTTCGTGCACCCCACCCTGAACGAGATCGTGGCCGGCCTGGCCGGGCTGGGGCACCGGATTTCGGTGGTGACCAACTTCTCGGCCTCGCGAGCCAGGCTCTCGGAGTTCGTGCAAGCCTGCGCCGGACGGCTGGGGATCTTCTCGTGCAGCCTGCACCTGGAGTATGTCAGCGACCTGACCGAGTTCCTGGAGAAAGCCCTCTGGCTGACCGATCAGATGGAGCGGTGGGCCGATCCCACCCTGCCCCGGCCTCACCTTTGCGTGACCAGCGTGGCCACTCGGGAGCGGCTGGGGCAACTCGAACAGCTGGCCTCTCGCTTCCGGCAGGCCGGGTTGACCTTCAAGGTCCAGCCCGAGAAACAGAACCGGGACCTGATCGCCTACGAGCCCCACGAGCGTGAGCAGATCCTCAAGCTGGGCGGCCACAACCTGACCGGAGAGCTGGCCTTCGACTTTCAGGGGTTGCCCTGCTGGTCGGGCAGCCGCTACTTCATCCTCGACGACCAGGGCCAGGCCTATCGCTGCTACCCGGCCCGTCGCTACAAGGTCGAGAAAATGGGCAACTTTCTGGAGGAAAGCTTTCAGCTGGCCGAGCATCCAACTCCCTGTCGGTATGCGTACTGCAACTGCACCGTGCCGATCGACCGGGGGATGATGCCTACCAGGGGAACAAGCGAGGTGAGCGGATGAAATTCAAGACCTTCATGCGGATCGTGATCGCGGGGAGCATTCTGCTGCTGGGCGGGGCCTGCTACGGGTGCGTGCGCTGGCTCACCACCAAATCTCCCGAGCCTCCCGTCCCCCAGACCCGGGTTCCCGAGCAGGTCGTCAGCGCCACCGCCACCAGCGCCGCGCCGGGGAACGCGCTCACCCCGCTGCAATCGAAGATCATCGGCAAGATGGGCCAGCAGATCGACGATTCCAAGCTGCAAGACGCCTTCCCGGGCGACGTGAAGGTCAACCTCTATCAAGATAACAAAGAGGCCGGCATCAACCGGGCCAAGCTCGACCTCGATCGTGACGATAAGTGGGACGAGAAGTGGACCCACCAGAACGGGAGCGTCAAGCGCCAGGTCTCCTCGGCTGACGACGACAAGACCTACGACCTGGAGTTCACCCTGACCGACGCCGGCTGGGTGGCCGCCGGGGGAGCGCCGCCGGTGCCCCCGGCCGGGCCCGGGGGCCTGCGCAGCTTCGACCAGGCCATCCTGGACCGGGCCGGCCAGAAGATCTCCGGCGACAAGATCAAAGACGCCATCCCGGGCTCGGTCAAGGTCAACCTGTATCAGGACCAGGCCGGCCAGGGTATCAACCGGGCCAAGGTCGACCTGGACCGCGACGACAAGTTCGACGAGAAGTGGACCTTCGTCAAGGAGGGCTCCGCCTGGAAGGTCAAGCGCCAGGTCTCGCCCGCCGACAACGAGCAGTACACCGAGGAG
>CAZWUN010000204.1:0-9525 GCA_964637145.1 uncultured Burkholderiales bacterium | reverse complement strand
CCTTCAGCAGGTTGCGCGTGCCCAGGACGTTGTTGGTGATCGCCTCGGAGGGGTTGGCCTCCATCAAGGGCACGTGCTTGTGGGCGGCGGCGTGGAAAACCACCTCGGGCTTGTAAAGCTCAAAGAGCGAGCGCATGCGGCTCGAGTCGCGCACGTCGGCGATGTAGCAGGCGATTTTGTGCTCGCGAAGCTCCAGGCTGATCTCGTAGATGCTGTTCTCGCCCCGACCGAGCAGAATCAGCAGCCTGGGAGAGAACTTGCTGACCTGACGACAGATCTCCGAGCCGATCGAGCCGCCTGCGCCGGTGACCAGCACCGTGCGTCCCGCCAGGTAGGAGGCCACACCCTCCATGTCCAGCCGGATGGGGTCCCGCTCGAGCAGATCCTCGATGCGCACTTCGCGCAGAAGGTTGGCTTCGGCCAGCTCGGTCAGCCCGGGGGCCACCCGAAGCTCGACCTGGCTCCCGGCCAGGCCATCCACCACTTTGCGCACCAGGGCGGGGGCCGGCTGGGCCAGGATGACCTGGCTGACCGCCAGCGCTTCCACCAGCTCGGGCAGGTCCTCCACCGAACCGAGCACGGCCACGCCGTGGATGCGAAGACCGCGATGGCCGGGTTGATCGTCCACCAGGCCGACCACCTGCACTCGGCCGGCCGAGCGGCGCAGATCGCGCAGCACCGCCTCACCTGCGTCCCCCGCTCCCACAATCAGCACTCGCTGGCCGACCCCTCCGCGCTGCCGCTCGCTGGCCAGGCGCAACAGGAAACGGATCCCGCCGCAGCCCGCCACCGCGATGAACCAGCCCACGATGAGAGAGGTGCGCGGAAAGACGGCTCCCCCGGTAAAGACGATCGCCACCTGGAAGGGGACGAAGGCGATGGTGATGCCGGCCACGATCGAGAGCAGATCGGAAACGCCCGCATAACGCCAGACCTTGTGGTAGATGCCCAGGAGCCAGAAGACGAACACCACGGTGGTGGCCACGCTGGGGTAGAACCAGGCCACCGGGTCGAGAAAACGAGCCATGGCACCGTGGTCGAAGTCGAGTCGGAGGGCCACGGCGCCCACCAGACTCAGCATCACCAGGAAGAAATCTCCCAGCGCCAGACCGACTTTGGTGCGAAAACTCAAGCATTGAGGGCTTCTGTTCCCTCCCCGAAGCCTCCTGCGGTGAGGTTCGGTCGCGGGTTGTTACAAAAGTTTTACAAGCCTCCCGTTGGGGAACTTGCCCGGGTCGGTTACAATAGGGTCAAGCCGTAACAACGACCGGGAGGCCAATCCGTGCTCGAAGGCATCGACCGCATCGAAGGACGCATCAAGCAGATCGAGTCCCGCATCCAGGGGCCCCCGCCTGACTCGGCCTATTTCCAGCACCTGATGACCCAGTCCGAGAAGAGCCTGCAGAACAAGAAGCCGGCGCAGGACGCGGCCTCCATGAAACTCAATCAGTACAACCCGCAGCAGTGGGGCGGCAGCACCAATCCTCTGAACCTCACCCCCCTGGCCCAGAACAACTCGGTTTCATGCGGGCAGACCAGCGTGGCCATGTGCGTCAACACCCTGACCGGCCAGAATCTCAAGGACTATGACATCGATGCCAAGTATGGCTTTGAGCTGATGCGAGCCCTCAATACCGAATGTCAGCCCCACGGCATCACCTGGGCCGACGCGGGCAACATCGGTGCCGACAAGTGGCCCCTGATCGAGCAGAAGGTCAACCAGGAGC
Organism: uncultured Burkholderiales bacterium; assembly: GCA_964637145.1. Taxonomy (GTDB): domain Bacteria; phylum Vulcanimicrobiota; class Xenobia; order Xenobiales; family QWHO01; genus QWHO01. Next base: position 7,798 of record CAZWUN010000204.1, on the reverse strand, counting down.
AGACTCCCGTCATCGTGGCCCTGAACGGACCCGAGTTCTCGGTCTCGGGAATGGGGCACATCGTCACCATCATCAAGGTGGACGGCGACAAGGTCACCTACGCCGACCCCGCCACGGGCACCACCCGCACCACCACCAAGGCCAACATGAACAACGCTCCCTCTCACCCGGACGGCAACTTCGTCTTCTACGGCACGCGCCAGGACACGGCCACCAACGCTTTGTTGCCCAACACGTAGGGTCTTTGAGCCCCGGGTCGAAGGGGCGTTCCGCCCATGCACGACCTCGTGTCCATTATTATGGCCGGCGGCGCTGGAACACGCTTCTGGCCCGTCAGCACCGAAAAAAAGCCCAAGCAGTTTCTTCCCCTGGGCGGCGAGCGCACGCTGCTTCAAGCCAGCTGTGACCGTCTCGAGGGTCTCTGCCCGCCCGACCGCACCCTGGTTCTGACCTCGCGCGCTTACACCGGTCTGGTGCGCGAGCAGGTGAAGGTGGGCCATGTGGTGGGTGAGCCCTGCCGGCGGGACACTGCCGCCGCCGTGGCCCTGGCAGCCCTCCTCTGTCGCAAGCTTTACGGAAACGCGACCATGGCCATCCTGACCTCGGACCATCGCATCGAGCCGGTGGAACGCTTCCAGGCCTGTCTGGCCTCGGCCGCACGGGCGGCCCGCGAATCGGGCAGCCTCTACACCTTCGCCATCCCCCCCACCCGGCCCGAGACCGGTTACGGCTACCTCGAGCTCGGCCCTCGCCTGGAGCGCCCCGACCCCCTGCGCCACCACGAGTTGCTCTCGTTTCGAGAGAAGCCCGACCGGATCACGGCCAGGCACTTCCTGCAGGAGGGCCGTTACTACTGGAACAGCGGGATGTTTTGCTGGACCACGGCCTCCATCCTGGCCGAGTTGGAGGTCCACCTCCCGCGTCACCTGGAAGCCCTGGCTCCGGCCGTGCAAGCCTATGGAACCGACCGATTCGAAGAGTTGTTGGAGGCCGGCTTTGAGCAGCTCAGCCCCATCTCCATCGACTATGCGGTCATGGAGAAGGCGACCCGTCGGGCCGCCGTGGTGACCGACTATGAGTGGAGCGACCTGGGCGGCTGGCAGGCCGTGGAAGGGTTTCTCGACGAGCAGCAGGGAAACCGGCATCGAGGACGGCTGGCCAGCCAGGGAGCCCAGGGCAACGTCATCTATTGCGAGGAGCCCGAAGAGCTGGTCTCGCTGGTGGGGGTGGAGAATCTGGTGGTCGTTCGGGCCGGGAAACGCACCCTGGTGGCCCATCGCGACCACCTGGAAGAGGTGAAGAAATTGGTAGGAAGCTTGAGCCCCGAGGAACGATGACGCTGACCTGTTTCAAAGCTTACGATGTGCGGGGAAAGGTGCCCTCGGAGCTCGATGGCGAGCTGGCCGAGCGCATCGGGGCCGCCTACGCCCAGGTGCTCAAGCCGGGCACGGTGGCCGTGGGCCACGACATGCGATTGTCCAGCCCCGAGATTGCCTACGCCCTGGTGCAGGGCCTGACCCGCGGTGGAGCCAACGTGCTCTTCCTGGGCCAGTGCGGCACCGAGGAGGTCTATTTCGCCACCTTCCACCGCCAGCTCGACGGGGGCATCATGGTGACCGCCTCCCACAATCCGGCCGACTACAATGGCATGAAGCTGGTCGGGCGCAACGCCTCCCCCATCGGTCGCGACAGCGGCCTGAACGAGATCGAGCAACTGGCCTCCAACCCCGTGTCCTCCGGCCCTTCCCGCGGTAAGGTCGAGGGTCAGGACCTGCGCGGCGAGTATCTCGACTTTCTCCTCGAGAACTTCGACCTCGAGCGCCTGAAGGGCCGCAAGATGGTCTGCAACGGGGGCAACGGGTGCGCCGGCCCGGTGGTGCTGGCCATGGCCGAGAGGCTGGGCTGGAACTTGCAGCTGCTGCACGGCGACCCGGACGGCAACTTCCCCCACGGGGTTCCCAACCCGCTCCTGCCCGAGAAACGCCACCATACCACCGACGCCGTGCTGAAAGCCGATGCCGACCTGGGGGTAGCCTGGGACGGCGATTTCGACCGCTGTTTCTTCTTCGACGAGCACGGGGAGTTCGTGGACGGCTACTACCTGGTGGGCCTGCTGGCCGAGCGCGCGCTGTTCTTCAATCCGGGCGCCACCATCTTGCACGATCCTCGCCAGATCTGGAATACCCTGGAGCGAGTGGAGAAGTCCGGAGGGATGGCCGTTCAGATCCCCACCGGGCACGTGTTCTTCAAGAAGAACATGCAGGAGCTGCAAGCCGCCTACGGCGGGGAGATGTCGGCCCATCATTACTTCCAGCGCTTCGGCGGCTGCGACAGCGGCATGCTCCCCTGGCTCTGGGTGCTCGACTGGATGAGCCGCAAGGATCGCGGACTGGCCGAGTTGATCCGCAACGCCCGCGACAAGTACCCGGTCAGCGGCGAGATCAACCGCACGGTGAAGGACGCGGGCGCCGTGATGCAACTGGTGCGCGAGCGCTACGAGCCGGAAGCCCTGCGGGTGGACACCATGGACGGCATCAGCCTGGAGTTCGACGACTGGCGCTTCAACCTGCGCGCCTCCAACACCGAGCCACTCCTGCGGCTCAACCTGGAGAGCCGGGGCGACGAGGGGCTGGTCGACAGCAAGAAAGAAGAGCTGCTGGAGCTCATCGAAGCGCAGGGCCCCTCCGCGTAACCGGAAGTTCATAGACTCGATACATCCTGGCCGGATGCCTGCGCTAGAATCGGGGTGCTCAAAAACCTGGAGGCACCCCATGAACGTAACCGCCCTGGCAGCACGTCCCATCCCCTACAACCGGAGCGCGAGCAGCGCCCCTGCGGACAACCAAGAGAGCCGCGAGGAATCCTCGGGCCTCGGCTCGGCCGTCGGACGCGGAGCTTCAGCCCTGGGCGGAGCGGCCGCCGGCTACGTGGGCGCCTCGGTGGCCGGGGTTGGCACGAACCTGGCCGGCTCCTTCATGACCCAGGTCACGCTGGGAATGCTGCCCAAGATGCAGCTCGCCGAGGGCACCGTGAACCTGGTCAACAACGTCTTCGGATTGAGCGTGGGCCTGAGCTCGCTGGCGGCCGTCGGGGCCGGCGTGGCGGCCGGAGCCGTGGTCGCCTACCAGGCTGCCGCTGGAGCCGAGAAGTTGGATGACGCGATGCGCGTGGACGACCTGCAGGCCCAGGCCAAAGGGGGCTTCATGTCCCGCACCCTGGCCGAGCTGAAAGATTACGGCGCCGACCTGCGCTCGAGCCTGAGCGACCTGCAGGGGGCCGCCTCCTTCGGCAGCGCGGCCAAATCGGGCTTCGACGCCGGCTCGGCCCTGGGCGCGCCCATCGGAGGAGCCGCCGGCAAGGTGCAGGGGCTGGGCTGGGGCATCGCGCTGGGGACCATCGCCGCACTGCCCATCGCCGCGGCGGCCCCGGCCGTGCTGTCGGCCCCGCTGATGATCGGATTTGCGCTGGCCGGAGGCGCCCTGGGCGCCAAGGCTGGGGAGCCGTTGGGCGCCTTCGCGGGCAGCCTGGCCGGCGGAGCCACGGGAGCGGTTCTGGGCGCCGGTTACCACGGCATCCGCTCGCTCACCGGCAAAGAGTGATCACTCCTCCATCTCGGGATTGAAACGGAACAGGCGGGCCGGCCGATGCCGGCCCTTGATGACGGTTTCGTCGGTCTCGATGACCACCCCGGCCGAGAGGATCTTCTTGCGGAAGTTGCGTTTGTCCAACGTCTTGCCCAGGATGATCTCGTAAAGCTTCTGGATCTCGGTCAGGGTGAACTTCTCGGGCAACAGCCGGAAGGCGACTCGAGAGGACATGATCTGCGAGCGCAACCGGGTCAGGGCCAGTTCCAGAATCACGTCGTGGTCGAAGGCCAGCTCGGGCAGCTCGTAAACCGACCACCAGCGCACCTGGCCCGCATCGCCGGAAGCCTTCATCCGCAACCGCTCGGACAGGATCAGCGCGTAGTGGGCCACCGTGATCACCCGCGTGCGCGGGTCGCGATCCGGATCGCCAAAGGCGCGCAGTTGCTCGAGGTAGACGTCGGAAACCCCGGTCTCCTCCTCGAGCTCGCGCTTGGCCGCGGCCATCAGGCCTTCGTGCTCGCGCACGAAGCCGCCCGGCAGGGCCCAGCGCCCCTTGAAGGGCCAGTCCTTGCGCTCCACCAGCATCACCTGAAGCTGGTTCTTCATGGCCGTGAAGACCACCAGGTCGACCGCCACGGAGGGCCGGAAATAGCGCGTGACGTCGTACTTGCGGGCCTCCGGAGAGCGTTTCTCAGCTTCGACGCTGGCTCGGATCTGCTCGGGGGTTCGCACGTTGAGGTAGGTCATGGCGGCCGTCCCTTCGTGCTGGGTTAGAGGAAAACCCTACCGCTGGAGGAAGTCGAAGCTTCATGTCCGAGGCTCAGGGGGCGAAGCGATTCGGCCTGACCTACCGCCTGAAGAACGAGGCCGCTCTGAAAGCATGCGAAGCGGCCCGGCAGCGCCTTCAGGCCCAGGGGGTGGAGACCTTCACCCTGGATGAGGTCGTGGAAGGCGCCGAAGCGGATGTCTTTCTCAGCTTCGGGGGGGATGGAACCCTGCTGCACGCAGCCCGGCTGATGGCTCCCCGGGGAATTCCCGTGCTGGGCATCAACCTGGGCCGGGTGGGCTACCTGTGCGCCCTGGAGGAGAGCGGGGTGGAATCGGCTCTGGAGAAGCTGCTGGCGGGTCGCTACCAGCTCGACAGCCGGAGCATGGTGCGGGCCCGAGTCGTGCACCGTCGCGAGCAGCTCTGGCAGGTGGACGCCCTCAACGACGTGCTGGTGGGTGGCAGCACCCGCACCGTCACGCTGGAGGTGCACATCGACGGGGAGCTTCTGGGCACCCTGCGAGGCGACGGGATCATCGCCGCCACCCGCACCGGCTCCACCGCCTACGCCCTGTCGGCGGGCGGGCCGGTCCTGCTGGAAGACTCCCTGGTGCTGGTGGCCTCCAACGCTCTCTTCTCCTCCTTCTTCCGCAGCCTGGTGGTTCACCTGGATGCCACCGTTCGGGTGGTGAACCGCACCGAGGTGGCCCGCCCCTACGTCATCGCCGATGGACAGAAAGACTACCAGATCGAGGACGGCACCGAGGTCGAGATCCGCCGCTCTCCGGTGTCGGCCCTGCTCGTCGACCTGGGCCTGGAGAGCCCGGTGGCGCGGCTGCGGCGAGGTCATCAAGAAAGGGCCCAGACATAGTGAGCGACTTCTTCCGGAAAACCGCCGAGCAACTCAAGAAACTCCTGGCTGAATGCGAGAAACGCTACCAGGTCGTGGAGGCCGAGGTGGAAGCCCTGGAGGCCGGCCCCAACTCCCCCGAGCTCGAGTCCAAGACGCGCGAGCTCGAGCAGCTCGAAAGCCTGCGCGAAGGCCTGGAGGAAGCCCTCACTTACTGCGATTGAGCAGGAACAAGACCGGCCACGACGCAGTTCCCGTCCACCATGCTCAAGCGCCTGGTCGTGACCGTCATCGTCCTGACTGTGCTGTTCGCCGCGGTGTTTGCCGTCGTACTGAACCGACCGGTGCCAGTCCCGCGCACTTATGATGTGCGCGGGGCGGTTCGCCAGCTGCCCGTGAACCCTGAGGCGAGCCTCGAGCAGAAAGAGCTGGCCCGCCAGGAGTTGACCCGGTCGCGCGAACGCCTGACCGCCTTCAAGTCAACCCTGCAAGCCCCTGCGCCCGCCGGCGATTTGACCGAGTTGGAGGGCCAGCTGGCCTCCTTCCAGGCTCGTTTGAAACTGGCCGATCCCGCCACCCTCGGCCACGAGATCCTGGAGCTTCGTAAGCTCTGGATCAGAGGACGAACCGAGCTCTTGGAAACGGTTCGCAGGGAGCCAGACCCCGACAAGCTCCCCCCGATGCCGCTGTTCGACCTGCAAGCCTATGGAGTGCTGCGGGGAACCGACGAGGCCGAGAGTTATCTGAGCGAGTACGAGGCTACCCAGAAGGCACTGGTCGACCATTTTCGCCACCAGCGGGCAACCTGGGAGCAAACCCTGACCGCCCGCCTGATTCTGCAGGGCGCCCTCCGAGATCTACGCGGGGAGTATCTCGCTCTTGCCAACCGCCGGGGCGTCTCCTTGACCGATCTGGGCGGGGAAGACTTCCTTCAGGCCATCCAGGTCGAGCTCGATACTTTGAGACTCAAGACGATCCACAAAGGCCTGCTCTTCCGCCTGCACGTCTCCCGTGACCTGCAGGCCGGTCGCTATGTGGCCATTCTGACCGAGATGGCCCTGCCGGTACTGGCCCTGAGTCTCATTCTGGCCGTGGTCATGCCGGGGGCCGGCCGTATCACGCTGCAGGGTCGCCAGGGGCAGATTCTCTCGGGCCTCTTTCTGTTCGCAACTCTGCGGCTGGCCGCGGCTGCGCTGAGCCAGGTGGAGCTGATGCTGGAGCTCGGGGCACTTAGCTACCTGGCCGCCAACCTGGCTCTCTACCGCGTGGTTCGGCGAGCCAGCGAGCAGATCGGGCTGCACGTGGTTCGGACCGTCCGTTTTCGCGATTCGAGCACCGGCCGCCGTCTGGTGACCGCCTCGCTGGCCTGGCTGGCCGGGCTGCTGCTGCTGCGCGACTCCCTGCTCGAGCTGGTGCGCCTGCTGACCGTCCGCGGCCTGCTCTACTGGACGGTGGAGGCCGTCTTCGACTGGGTCCTCCTGGCTTTCTACATAGCCCTGGCCTACCGCTGGCGCTCGGAGATCGTCTTCCAGCTTCAGAGCCTGGCAGGTCCACGCCGCAGCGCGAGTCTGGCCTGGCTCGAGCAACCGGCCGCCGCCCTTGTCCTGATGCCCTTCCTCTTCCCGGTCTGGCTGGGTATGGACCTGATCTTCGGGCTGGTCTTGCTCTTGCAGCGGACCGAATTCGGACGCCGCCTGGCGGCCGGAGCCATGCGCCACTACGTGGAAAGCCTGCGGGGCAGAACGCTGGTGCCCCGGGGGGCTCCGGCCGACTACGCGGCCAGTTTCCTGGCCACTCGCCCTCCCATTCAGGAGGTGATGCCGCTCTGCGACCCGACCTTCTTGCCCCGTCTGACCGGACGCTTCGAGGCCTGGCTCGAGCAACCCGGCTCGGCCAACAACCGCCTCACCCTGGTAGGACGCAAGGGGTCGGGCGTGACCTCGCTGGTGGACTATCTCGAGCAGATCTACCGCGAGCGGGTTCAGTTTGCCCGCGTGACCCTGCATGATCGCCAGCTGGGCCTCTTCCAGGCCCTGGCCTCGGCGCTGCAGCTCGACTCGGTGCCCGACAACCTGGAGCAGGTGGCCGAGTTGCTGCGCCAACGCCCCGCAACCATCCTGGTCGTGGAGAACTTCCACTTCCTGTTTCTGTCGGCGCTGGGAGGGTTCCAATCTTTGCGCGACGCCCTCCTCCTGGCCCGCCTGACGCCCCACAACGTCTTCTGGATGTTCACCGGCGGCTACCATGCCCAGGCTTATCTCAACCGGGTGCTGGCGGCCGATTTCGTCATCGAATCCTGGTTGCAGGTTCCCCTCTGGAGCGAGCGAGCTCTGCGCAAGGCCATCCTGGAAGCCCATGCGTCCAGCGGCCTGAAACTGGCCTTCGACCCCGATCTGGGCAGCTTCCCTGAGGAGACCGGCGCTGACGAGGGGCTGGAAACCCAGTACTTCCGGATCCTCTGGGAACACTCGGGGGGAAATCCCTCCACCGCGCGCCAACTCTACCTTCGCTCGCTGGACCCGTGCGAAGATGGTCTGATCGCCACTGTGCCTCCCTCCAACCAGATGGGTCGCTTGCAAGCCGCCCCCACCGCCC
>CAZWUN010000203.1:0-9641 GCA_964637145.1 uncultured Burkholderiales bacterium | reverse complement strand
TCTGGCAGGACATCTCCGTGCCCTTACCCCGCAGGATGCGGTACTGCTCGGGGGTGAGCTGCTTTTTCCACTCGGCGTCGGTCTTCTGGATGGGGAACTTGGGCTCGGCCGTGGTCGCTCCGACCAGCGCCACGGTGAGGGCCAGGAACGCGATGATTTGCTTCATGCCGGTGAAACACCGGGGGCGGGCAGAAAGTTCCCGTGCACCTGGGCCGGGCCTGGCCCGAGGAGCGGGCCACCAAGGGCGACTACTGAGCGAAGGGATTCTCCACGACCAGTTCCGAGAACCGCAGGAACTCCGTATCGTTACTGATCAGCCGCCCGGCGTGCTCGAGAGCAAAGGCCGCGATCAGTGCGTCGGTGCCGGAGCCGCCTGAGAGCGAGTGATTCTCCATGAGCTCACGGAACAGGCGGTAGGTCGCGGATGAGGGCGACAGCAGACGCACGGTGGGGCGCTCCCACCATTCCTCTGCGATTTTGAAGAGCTGCGAGGCCGTATACGGTTTCTCCACAATGGTGCGACTCGTTAGCAATCGAAGGAATGCCTGGAAAACGGGCCAGCAGATCCCGATGGGCCTGGAGGCGTTGACCTGATCCTCCCACCAGGCAGCCGCCTTCTTGTGCAGAGGAGCGGAGGCGTTGAAGGCATAGATCAGGACATTTGCATCCGGGATAATCATTCCAGCCGGCCTTCATCCTCCAACTCGTCAGCCAGCCGGTTCAGATGGAGCCAATCGATACCGGGTCGGATCCCGCATGCGAGCGCCTTGACGCGGTAATTCTTCGGTGGCCGTTCCAAAGAGCACAATCCGGCTGCGATGACCCGGTTCAAGGCTTCCTTGAAGGTAATTCCCAGACGAGCGGCCTGCTGCCGCAACTCGCTGTCCAGCGAGTCCTGGATATCTACTGTGGTCCGCATACTCGCATACTAGTTCTGAAAAAAAAGTATGTCAATGTGCGCTACTGAGCGTCCATTGAAGCCCATGCCGTGGGGGGGCGATTCCCTCCAACGGTTGGGGCTTCGGGACCTTCCGGCGACAAGTCGTCTCCGGGTCCGGAAGCTTTGCTAGGAGTTCACCTGGACGATGCGAGCGATGGTCTCGATGGCCCGCTCCACCCGGGGTGACCAGTAAGCGGTATTGAGCCGGATGAAGTGCTTGAAGCGCGGACTGGTGCTGAACAGGTGGCCCGGAGCCAGGGTGATGCCTTCCTGCAGGGCTTTGGAGTAGACCTCCAGCGCGTCCACGTGGCGCGGCATCTCGATCCAGAGCACGAAGCCTCCGGTGGGGTGGGTGCAGCGGGTGCCGGCCGGAAAGAGCCGGCCCACCGCGTCGGCCACCCGGGCGGTCTGGCTGGCATAGATGCGGCGCACTCGGCGCAGGTGCTGGTCGTAGCCCCCGTTGGCCAGGAACTCGGCCACCGCGAGCTGGGTGGCGGCCGGGCTGGCCAGGTTGGTGAAGGTCTTGCTCAGCTCCACCCGGTCTCGGAAGCGCTCCCCCGTCACCACCCAGCCGATGCGATAGCCGGGGGCCAGGGTCTTGCTGAACGAAGAGCAGAGCAGCACGTGGCCGGGCTGCTTTTCGAAGGCCTTCAGGGCGTGGGGCCGGTGGTGGTCGAAGCACAGGTCCCCGTAGACGTCGTCTTCGATGACCGGGATGTCGCGCTCGGTGGCCATCTCCACCAGGCGGATCTTGGACGCTTCGGGCATGCGGCTGCCCAGCGGATTGGAGTGGCATGGAGTGCACAGCACGGCCTTGATGGGGTGCTGGTTCATGGCGAACTCCAGCGCGTCCAGGCTGATCCCCGTGTCGGGATGGGTGGGGATCTCGATGGCCTTGAGCCCCAGCATCTCGATGGCCTTGAAGTGGCCGTAGAAGGCGGGAGACTCCACCGCCACCGCGTCCCCGGCCTGGCAGGTGGCCTGCAGGGCCAGCACCAGGGCCTCCTGACAGCCGTTGGTGACCACGATGTCATCCGGGCTGAGCACGCAGCCGGCGTCGAGCATGCGGCGGGCGATCTGCACGCGCAGCTCCTCCGAGCCGGGCGCAAACTCGTACATGGTCGTTTCCATCGGCCGGTTGCGAGCCACCGTGGCCAGGCAGCGGTTCAGGCGCTGGGTAGGCATCAGCTCGGGATTGGGGGCGGCCGCGCCCAGGTGCAGCCGGGAGCGATCGCGGTGGTCGCGGATGAAGCGCATGATCAGCTCTCCCACCGTGACCTCGCGCGGGCCCTCCAGGGGCACGTCCGGCTCGGGAGGGGCAGGCGGCTCCGGCCGGGCGGCCCGCACGTAATAGCCCGACTGAGGCCGGGCTTCGATCAGGCCCCGGTCCTCGAGCATGCGGTAGGCCTCCAGCACGGTGGTCACGCTGACCTCCATCTGCTTGCTCAGCACCCGCACCGACGGAATGCGCTCGCCGCTCTTGAAGGTGCCCGTTTGCACCAGGTGCTCGATGTTGTGGGCGACCTGCTCGTAGAGCCGCTCGCGCTCTGTGGTTGTGGACATCCGTCCTATTGCCTCCCCGCCCGGGACGGTACAGTTCGATTGTTGCTAAACTGTTACCGATACAGTTGGTGTTTTCTGTCTCTGTTCTTACAGCGAAAAGTATGGCATCGTCAAGTTATGAGCGTTGATCTGAGAAGAAATGCAGTGATGTCGGTGTCTACGTCGGTGAGCTGCCAGCGAGGGCTGCTCTGGGTCACGCGCGCGGGAGATCGCAACGACTATCTCCTGCGACCGGGAGAGCGTCTGGAGGGGCCCGGACGGCTGGTCGTTCAGGCTCTGCGCGACTCGGAGATGATCGTCGCGGTCGGGTAGGGCTTGCGCCAGTAGTGGACCTGGTCGTTCACCTGGATGAGCGGTGAAAGAATGCCGTGATTCTGCCGATACTCGTCCACGGCTCTCTGGGCCCCAAAAAGCTCGGCGTAGTCGTCGATGATCACGAATCCGCCCGGGGAAACCCGGGGATACAGGCACTCGAGCGCGGTGCGGGTGGACTCGTACCAATCGCCGTCCAACCGCAGCACGGCCAGCTTTTGCACCGGCGCTCCGGGGAGCGTGTCGGCAAACCAGCCGGGGAGAAAACGCACCCGCTCGTCGAGCAGGTCGTAGCGGCGAAAGTTCTCCTGCACGGTCTCCAGCGAGACGGCCAGGCCGCCCACCGCCTGGAGGAAGGTGTGCAGGGCCGCGTCCAGCACGTCCACGGAGGGATCGGGCCGGGGCAAGCCCTGAAACGAGTCGGCCACCCACACCTGGCGGTCGGGGTCGGCGTAGGCCTCGAGCAGGGCGCGCATGAGGATGGTCACCCCGCCCTGCCACACGCCGCACTCCATCAGATCGCCGGCCACTCCCTGCGCCAGAGCTGTGGCCACGCAGTCTTCCACGTTGTCGAGGGCAGCCCGGCTCACCAGGGTGTGAGCGCGGGGGGCATTGTCGCGCAGAAATCGGGCCATGGTCTCATTGTCGGTGGTGGACAGCCGCTCGAGCAGGGACCGCTGCTCCGGCGGAATGGCCGGCAGGCTGAGGAGCTTTTTCACCTGTTCGCTCAGGCCTTCGGCCCGGGAAAGCTCGGCCAGGGTCACCTCGGCGTCCTCGGCTCTCGGGTAGAGCCGGTCTCCGAGGGCCGACTTCAATAGCTCGAGATAGCGCCGACGCACCCGACCGGGTTCGACGGCCGGGCGTTCGGATCTTGCGGCAGGCATCGCCAGGGAAGACCTGGAATCCTGAGCCGGCAAACCCCCAAGCGAGTCGAGGAGGACCGTCTTGAACCTGAAACACTTCCTACTGGCCCTGGCCCTGAGCGTCAACGTCGCCTCGGCCGACGTGCCCGAGAAGGACCGCCCGCTGATCGAGGGGGTCATGCAGCGCCTGATGGCTGTCTCCAAGCCCCCGGCGGGGGTGGCCTGGCCGCCCGTGTTGGAAGTGCGCGAGGAAGACGTGGTGAACGCCTACGCCACCCTCAAAACGCAGGACGACGGCAAGCCTCCCGTGCCGCACATCGTTTTCTACCGCGGTCTGCTCAACAAGGTGATCGAGAACAAGGCCGACCGGCTGGCCTTCATCGGGGGACACGAGCTCTCTCATCTTCTGCTGGGGCACTGTAAGCCCGAGAGCAACCAGGCCAAGACAGCCTTTTTGGAGGTGGTCTACACCCGCGACCAGGAGCTGGCGGCCGACAAGCTGGGTATGGAGCTGGCCTTGAAGGCTGGCTTCAACTACCAGGCGGCCCTGGGCAGCGTGGGCCGGATGCTGGAGGTGGGCAGCTCCTACTCCAGCTTCGAGGGCCTGTCGGCCGATCACCCCAGCTGGAAAGAGCGCATGGTCTTCCTCGACCCCACCCAATCCGAGCTGTGGAAGGCGATGAGCGCCTTCGAGAACGGGGCCGTCTTCTTGCTCATCGAGCAGTATCGTCCGGCTGCCAGCTGCTATTACGAGGTGACGGGCCAGTTTCCCAACTGCGCCGAGGCCTGGTCCAATCTGGGCTATGCCCTCTTGATGCAGTACTGCGACGGCCTCAAGGCTGACGAGCTGCGCAAGCTGAACGTGGGGCAGATCGTCTGCGGTGGCTTCTACCGCCGCTCAGCCACCCTGGAGACGGCCCTGCGAGGGGGCGACGAGGAGCTGTGGATGGAAGCGGTCGAGTGTCTGGAGAAGGCCGTGGCGCTCAATCCCAAGCTCACCCTGGCGCGGGCCAACCTGGGCATCGCCTGGCTGGTTGATCCCAGCGGCCCCAAGCTGGAGAAAGCCAGTCAGTACTTGCTGGAAGCCGCCAAGACGGCGGAGCAGGATAAGAGCCTCAACGAGCTGGCTCTGGCCAGCGTGCTGGTGAATGCGGGCGTGGCCGACCTGGCCGGCGGGCAGGTCAGCAACAGCGTGGCTCGCCTGGACCGGGCCGAGGCGCTGGGCCGCTCGTTCGCGGGCAGCGCCACCCTGGCACCCTCGGAGGCCCTCATCACGGCTCTGCTCTATAATCGCGCCCAGGCGCTGGCCAAGGGCGGCAAACCCAAGGAGGCGGCCAAACTGTTCGAGCAATACCTCGACCGGGCCAACCAGAGCTCGGCCTGGTGGAAGCTGGCGCAGGAGCAGTATCTCGCCCTGTGCCAGGCCCAGAAGCTGACTCCCAAACAACCAAAGGGTCCGCAGGCGATGGTGCGCTATCGTCCTCTGACCAGCGTGGAGGTGAAGCCCGGCACGCTGGTGACGCTGGCCGATCCGGTCGAGAAGGTTCCCCGAGAGGCCCGCAAGGTGCCGGTGGCCGGGCCGGCCAACCTGGCCGCCTACCACCTGCCGGGGGTGGACATGCTGGCCACCGACAAGGTGATGGGGATCCGGCTGAGCGGCGCCGAGGCTCCCCCCTTGAGCCTGCGCGAATCGGGGCTGGGCAGCCGTGAGTCGGCTCTGCGGGTGGGAATGAGCAAGCAAGACCTGGAGAAGGCCCTGGCTGAACAGACCTACGATTTCCGCCAACTGGACAGCCCGGAGGTAAACTACCGCTTCTACCGGAATCTGGGGCTGGCCGTGCTGGTCAAGCAGGGTGTGGTGGCCGAGCTGATGGTGGTCCAGCTTCCCGCTGAAATGTAAGGAAGGATAAGGAAAGGTGCGGATATTTCTGACTGTCATGCTGACCCTGGTCCTGCTCGCTCAGGGCGCCCAGGCGCAGGCCAAGACCCTGGAATCCCTGCTCAAGGAGGCCGAGATCGAGTACACGGCCATCGAGGGCGGCGAGTTCAAGATTCCCGTCACGCTCGACAACGAGACCGTGGTGGTCATCGCCAAGGAGGTCGCCATCGGAGACGGCACGGTGGACTCCTTGAAGCTGCTCCATTTTTACACGCTGGTGACGGCGGTTCCCAAGGGGGCCACCCTGCCTCCCCAGATGCTCAAGAAGATGGCCGAGATCAACGACTCCCTCTTCGTCGGCAAGGTCAGCCTGGCGGGCGATGAAGGGGTCTTCTACAGCTCTTCGATGTGGCGCCAGAGCGCCTCCGCTGAACTGGTCATCCAGGAGCTGGTGTTGGCCCACATCCAGCGCAACCAGCTCAAGAAGACCTTGCAACCCTTCCTCGAAGAAGGGTAAAATGCATTCTCGGAGGTGGATGAGCATGAAAAAGTTGGTTGTGAGCACGATCCTTCTGGGCTGCCTGACGCTGACGGGTGCGGCTGACCCGGGTCGCACGACCTCGAGCGAGGCCTTTCAGTCTGGCTCGACGGCCAATCGGCTGCCCGATATCCCGGCCGCCCGAAAGCTGACCGGCTCGAGCCAGAGTCGCAAGCTGGCCCAGAACATGCAGGTGCCGAGTTACCTCGAGAACCCGGCTCTGGGCACTCCGGTGCACAGGCTGGGCGACTTCAGCGCCTCCTCGGGCAACGTCCTGAAGAGCCAGGTGCAGCCGCAGGCCGCCTTCTCCGCCGGCAACAAGCGGAGCCTCAGGGCCAACTCGCTGAGCAGCTTCTGAGTTCTGTGTCGCTGACAGGGGCGTCCGTCCCGGGGCGCCCTTTGTCATGGGCGGCTTGAAAGGAGCGTTCGCCCTCGGCGCGAAAAGGCCGCGATGCTTCGGAAACTCTGCTTTCTCCTCCTCATTTTGCTCTGTTCGGTGGGCGCCACTCGGGCTCAGGACACGAGCACTCCCTCTCCTTCCCCTGCCCTGACCCGTTCTCAACTCGCCAAGCAGCGCGATCTCCTCTTGCGCTATGGCACCCGGTTGCAGATCGTGGAAGACCGCTATGGCGTGGTGGACCGCCTGCTCGAGGTGGCCACGCCCGAGCAAGAGCAGGCCATCCAGAGCCTGCGCATCAGCCCCAGCCAGGCGATGGACCTGATCAAGGTCGCCCAGGACAACATGCCCGAGGGCGAGCTGACCGACGAGGCCTGGAAGGAGTTCCGCCGCAAGATCCAGCCCCGGTTCGAGGACATCCTCGGCTCGGATCAGTTCGATGTCTTGCTCGAGCTGCCGCCCTCAGCCCAGCAGACCGAGCGGCTCAAGGACATCCTGGCCCAGGCCGCCAACACGCCGGAAGGACAGGCGGCCTATCAGGCTTCCAACGACCTGAGCGCCAGCCTGACCGACTCCCAGCGCAAGTTTTTGCAGCCTTTTCTCGATCTGGCCAAGCCTTCCGCCGCCACCACCGGTGTCCTGACTCCGGTGGCCGAGGCGCCCACCGCCTCCGTGGTCGAGCGACGCCTGGTCTACCTCAAGCGCACCAGTCTGGGCGATATCTACGCCGAGACCGATCCCAGCTACATCTTCGTCGATCGCCTTCCTCACCGCTATCGCGTGGAGGGCGGCAACGCGGCCGTGCTGGCCGCCGTCTCCAATGAGTCGGGTTACCCGGTGCGCATCCTGGGCAGCTACCAGGGCGACGTGCTCAAGGTTGCCGACACCAAGCTCCTGGGTCCCCCACCGGTCATGGCGCTCAGCGGTGGAGGAACCATCTGGCGCGGGCGGTTGCCGGCTCGGGTGGTGAGCACCTCGCCCCCCACCGTGGAGCTCGACCTGGGCCGGGGCCAGACCATCACCGCCGAGCTCGACTTCAGTGGCGATGGTCAGGCAGAGTTTGCCAAACACGCCAGCGCGCCGTTCCTGGTCGAGGGCACCTGCATGGTGTTCGGAGACAAGACCACCCTCTCCGACCTCAAGTTTTTCCCCTGGGAGGCTCCCCAGGCGCCCTTCCAGATGAGCGCGCTGCTGCAGGCCTCGGAGGAGTTCTTGCAGCACGCGGCTGACGAGTATCTCGAGAGTCACCCGGACAAGTTCAGCGGCTCGAGCAAGGACATCAGCTTCAAAGTGGACCAGATTGGCGTCACCATGCAGGGCTGCCAGCCCGGCCAGGTGCGCCTGTGCGGCCAGGCCAGCCTGGCTCACAGTGGCCTGACCATCCTGCGAGCCGACTTCGAAGCCGTGGCCCAGGTTTCGCTGGTCAAGGACAATTTCCAGATCAAGCCCGTGCCCGGCAACCTGGTGCTGCGGGCCACCTACCCGGTCTACGCCGTGGCGCCCGCCAACTGGATGGCCACGCTGGAGAAGATCATGGGCAACGAATACCTCCAGGGCAGCAGCGTGGCCCTGCCTCAGGACTTCCGCGACAAGCTGACCAAGGCCGGCATTCTTGAGGCGACTCAGATCGATCAGATGCAGCTCTTCACGGCTCCAGCCCAGGATCGGCGACTCGGACTTCTGGCCCTGGCCGCACCGGCGGCCGGCCCTACCGCCGCGGCCAACGTCCTGCTGTCTCGCATCCAGAATCCGGGCGAGTTCGCCGTGGCGCTGACCGACGACACCATCAATGCAGCCCTCAAGAAGAAGATTCCCGAGATGCTGCCCATCCTGCGCGACATCCCCGAGGACCTGCAGGACCAGGGCGGCGTCAAGCTCGTCCAGGTCGAGATCCCTGAGCTCGACCTGGCTTACTCTGCGGGGACCGTTCTGATCAACAACTGCGTCATCAACGTGCACTGGAGATATGGCATCTTCAGCGGGGTCGAGCCGGGCGTGCGTCTCAAGGGCTCGGCGCTGCTGGGGGGAGGAGGCAACCCGTTCAAGATCAGCGCCAAGCTGAAGGTTGACCAGATGGATTTCCTCTCCACCCGGATCACGGAAATGGCCGCCGACGAGCAGAAGAAAATCAAGGACGAGCTCTTGTCCACCTTGCAGGATCGCAACTGGGAGCTGGAGGTCACCGAGAAGCTGGCCATCCCCGCCCTCAGCTCGCGAGCGGCGCTGCTGCCCACGTCTCTGAAGGGCACCGCGACGCCAGCCGAGTTGCTCTTCCAGGGGCGGCTCGACCCCTGATTGACCAGTCCTGAGAGAGGGGCTATATTATTGCGATGATTGCACGTTTGCTTTTGATCCTCGTGACCCTGACGTGGGTCGCCTTCGCGGCCGAGCCCGCGAACCGTAACCCCATCCCCGACCCCCAGCTCCTGATGGAGCCTGACAGTTTTTCGATCGCCGTCATCCAGTTGCGTCCCGACGACGTGCCGATTCAGAACCTGCTCAAGGACGCTCTGAACAGCATCGCCACCGGGGAGGCCAAGCTCCCTCCGGAGATGGCCGAGGCGGGGGACTACCTCTCCCGCAACAACCGGGCCGACCTGCTGATCGCCGGATTGCCCTACCAGGCGGTGCGGGTCGACCGCATGCTGCCCTCTGGCCAGACGTCTCCGCTCTACGTCTCGACCCTGTCGGGCTGGCGCGGGCTGCAGGTGCAGATCTACAATGGCCTGTCCGCCAGCGCTGATGGCAAAGCCTACCCGTCAGTGACCTATCGTCGCACCGACCTGATCTCCCGGCCCACGGCCAACGATCCCACCAGCCCGGGGAACCTTTGCCGGGTCAACGGCTCCTTCGTGTTCGCCCCCACGGCCGACACGGCCAAGGCCATCGTGGACCGCCTGATGCCCAAGGACGACAAGCCGGTGACGCCCGCGTCCGGGGCTCTGTTGACGGCCTATCAGGCCCTGCCTAAGACCTCGGATGCCTACGGCGTGCTGATCAACCAGAAGGGCGCCTTCTCGGCCCTGCTCAAGTCGATGAACAACGAGCACATCCAGAAGGTGCGCGACAAAGTCGGCTCGGACCGCCTCGAGAAGGCCGTGGCCGCCACCCAGAGCGGCGTCTGGCAGATCGACATCGTCAGCGACGAC
>CAZWUN010000202.1:0-9696 GCA_964637145.1 uncultured Burkholderiales bacterium | reverse complement strand
TGTGTCAGCTCTGGGCGCGGCACAGTTTGTGCCAGCTCCGGAAGTGGCACGTGTGTCAGCTCTGGGCGCGGCACACCGGAAGTGGCACAGTCTTGTCCAGGGACTGCCGGGCCGGGGTCGTATGCCTCCTGCATGTGTCGCTTTGCCGCTTACCTGGGCCACCCGTTGCTCTTGAGCAAGTTGATCACCGAGCCGGCCCACTCGCTGATCCACCAGAGCTATCAGGCTCGCGAGCGGCCCGAGCCGCTGAACGGAGACGGGTTCGGGGTGGCCTGGTTCGTGCCCGAGATCAGTCCCACACCGGCTCTTCTCAAGGACATCACCCCGGCCTGGAACAACGAGAACCTGCGCGAGGTTTCCCGGGTCACCACCAGCCGCTGCATCCTGGCCCACGTGCGGGCGGCCTCGCCCGAGAGCTCGGTGCACCGATTGAACTGCCACCCCTTCGCTGCCGGCCGGGTGGCCCTGATGCACAACGGCTACCTGGCGGGGTTCAGCCGCTGGCGGCGGGCTTTGATGGCCGACCTGTCCGACGAGGCGTTCGCTCTGATCCGCGGCTCGACCGACTCTGAGCACGCCTTCGCCCTGTTCTGGGACCACCTGCGCGCGAGGAGCGATGCCGACCCCATGGAGGCGCTCTTCGCGGCCCTGCAAGCCACCATCGCTCGCCTGGAGCAGCTCAAGCTGGCAGCCGGAGTCAACGACTGCTCCTACTTCAATTTCTGCGTGGCCGATGGCGAGCGCATGGTGGCCACCCGCTACGCCTCCGACCAGAGCGCGCCGGCCAGCCTTCACTACACCACCGGCCGGGAGTTGAGGTGCCAGGACGGCCGGATCGTGGCCGACCCGTTGGCGGACGAACCGGACTTCGTGATCGTGGCCTCCGAGGAGACCACACCGGGCTTTTGCTGGAACGAGGTTCCGATCAACCACGCCGTGCTGGCGCGTCAGCACGGCGAAGCCGCCGTGAGGCCGCTTTGACGCGATCCCATTTCGAGCCGGGAGGCGGAGCGGCGCACCTGTGGTATGCGGTGCCCGGACGACTGGACACCAGCACGCCGATGTCGGCCTCGCGCTATCAGAGTCGCGGGGTGACGGCCGGCTGCACATTGGAGCGTCACGAGGCCGGACTGCTGGCCGACTGGCCTGTCTGGACCAGCGGCGGGATGCAGTCAGGAGTGCCGGTGCAGGCTGCCGATTGCCTGATCCTGCGCGGGCAGGTGGAGGATCCGCCCGACCTCGGGTATCTTCTGGACGCGGTCGGTCTGTGCAGCTACCTGCTCGACTGCGGGGGACTGGGAGTCTACGACCCTCACTGCCTATGCTGGTGGGAACCAGAGCAGTGGCGAGCCCAGAAGCTTCCCGAGAGCCAGGTCGTGATTTTGTCAAGCGAGGGCTGGTATCACACCCGCGGGATGATCAAGTTCGGGCGGCCCGATCTGTCGGTGCGCGGCGTTGGCCCGAGCTTCCGTTCAGCGGTGGTAGAGATGATCCAGCGCTTCATCAGCCTGATGGCGCTGGGCGCCAGGGTGCCGGAGGGGCAGACCCTGCGCATGGCCGGGCTGCCCTCGGGCGGCGTGGCTCGTCACGGGGGAAGCCAGGACGATCCGGACTTCAACAACGTGCATCTCGAGCTCTGCTGGCCGGAGGGGGCCCTCAGCTGACTCGCCCGCAAACACTCACGCACCCGATGAGCTCTCCAACATGAGCGGCCTTCAGGAGGCCTCAGAGCACCACGTCGGTCACCACCAGATAGTGGTCTGATCCGCCCTTGTCGCGCCGATCCTCATTCTGGATCCGGCCGTCGCTCATCACCACGTCCTTGCCGTCGCTGCTGTACGCTTCGAAGTCGACGCTCGGGAAGCTGTCCGTGCCCGGTGCGGAGTTGAGGTCGGCGCCGATCACCACGTTGTCGTCGGCATACCAGGCCTGGCTGAAGTCGGACAGCTTGCCATACTGCGAGCGAATCTCCCTGTCGCGCTCTTTCTCTCCCCTGTTGGTGAAGTGGGCGCTGACCGCGTTCACTTCCTCCCCCGACGAAGCCGTGAAGGTCACCCCGAGCGCCGTGCGAGGCTCCCGGTCATCGGGGTCCTCCCCGACCTGCCCCATGCGGATGGCGCCGGGATCGACCTTCCCATCGGCGCCGCGAGGCAGCTGGCTGCCGGGAGCCAGCACCACGGCGTTGCCGTACTGGCTGTTCTGGCTCACCTTGGAGGGGCCAAAGACGACGCTGTAGCCGTCCTCCCCGTCCAGGGTGGAGCTGTAGACGGTGACTTTGCGGGTGGCCGGGGGACGCGAGCCCTCCAGCGGGACCTCGAGTTGCTCCTTCTCGACCACCAGCTCTTTGGAGTCCTGGCCATTCGACAAGGGATAGACCACACGCGTGGCCTTCAGCTCATCGGTGGTCTCCCGACCCGAGGCGTCGTAGTATCTGGCCTTCTCCTCGTTGGCATCCCAGCCCTTGCCCAGGGACTCCTCGGCGAGATCCTCGAGGATCTCCAGGTTGAAGTCGCCCAGCTCTTTGCTGACCTTGACCTCCTGCAGCGTGGCCAGATCCGCTTCCTCGTCCACCATCTGCCTGGCCAGATACTCGGATGTCTTGCCCTCGAAGTTCCCCTTATGGGTCGGACTGCCGCCGGCCACGTTGTAGTCGACCACCCGCAAACGGGTCTCCCTGTCCCGATCAGAAGCTCGCCGAGGCATCGGGTTGTCGCCATCGCCCTCGGAAGCTCGCCGCGGTGCGCAGTCCCCCTCTCGGGTCGGCCGCGCCCCCACCGCCCGGTCGAGCGCCTTCGAGGAGCTCGTCACCGACGCAGCGGGCGCGGAGTCTTTCTTGGAGCGCACTCCAGCCACGGGATCGATTTCCATCCCGGAGAATTCTCCGCCAGACCAGGAGAAATCCCCCACAGGGGCGCTCGAGAAGCCTCCACCTTGAAACGACGAACCATTCTCAGACAGCGTCAACGTTGACGAAACTACTTCAGCCTCAGGGGCTCGACCGCGCCTGCAGATGTCCACAGCCCCGTCAACAGGTCAACGTGCGCGCGACGAAGCTCCGTCGTGGCCCCAGACCCGCCGCCGTGGATTCCGATGCCAGCGCGCGGGACTGTCGGTTCCTCATCACCAGATAGATGCACGACCCAGGTCTATGGTTACGAGCCCTCCGGGGCCCTGGCCGGCCTCTTGCGGGCGACCTGGCAGCCTGCCCGCTCTGAGCGAGCGATCGACTTCAAGCTGCCTTCTTGGTGCTGCTGGGCCTGGTCGCGGTTCTGGTGCTTGAAGTCTTGGGGCGGGCGGTCACGGTGCTGCCACCCTGGGAGCCTGCCCTGGCGGGCGTCGTGGAACTGCTCGTGCGCGAGGCGGAAGTTTCGGCCGAGCGCGTCCGGGTGGAGGGGTTCTGTGACCCGGTGGTCGCCGGCCTGGCCAGGGTGCCCGACTCGCACACCGGCCCAGATTGTCCACCTGGCGACTTCACCTTGCCCGGAGCAACCGACTCCACCGTACCTGCCACGTCCTGCTTGCTTCCCTTGCGGGCAGCCGAGTGCAGTCCATCCCTGGTCTCTGGCACACAGCTCGACTCCAGCTGGACCTCGCCGGGTCCGGCCTTTCTCGGTTCGAGGACACCCCCGATCTTAGGGGCCGCCTCGCCGATCCACATGCGTTCCCCGAGCTCTTCCTGGCTGTGCTTTCCGACCGGGTTAGCGAGCTTGACGAGGGACTTTTCGAAGTCGCCACCATTGGCCATCAGTTTGGCGCTGCTGGCCAAGACCATGTTCGCCCAACCGGTCCCTTCGGGATTGCCCGTGTAGCCGGACAGCTCGGCCGCCCGCCTCACCTCAGCATCGCTCACCGCGACATCCTTGCCGTCCAGGTGGCGGACCATGAAGCCTTCCTCCGTGCGGGTCGCCGACAGTTGCGGGCCTGCCGGAGCCATCGAGCCTTTGATCACGGCGGTGAGGCCGCAGTTGGCGTTCTTGCCCTGGCCGAAGGAGCTCATCATCTGCTCCTCGCTGTCGAACCTGGGAGGCTGGATGGATTGACCGGGCTGGAACTGCCGGCCCCACTCGGCCTGCGCTTCTCCGGCTGCATGATCGACCGGCAGGTCGTTCGCGTCCCCGGGGACGGAGGCCTCGGGGGCGCCTGCCGAAGTGGTAGCGCGAGGGGTCGAGTTGGTATGAGTAGGAGTGGAGGAACTGCTCCGTTGCGGGCGCTCCGCTCCACCCGACTGGCCACCCTGGGAAGCGCCGCCGCCGCCCTGGGAAGCGCCGCCTCCGCCCTGGGGAGCGCCGCCTCCGCCCTGGGGAGCGCCGCCTCCGCCCTGGGGAGCGCCGCCGCCGCCCTGGGGAGCCGCGCCCTGCGGGGCGCCCACTCCGGCCGCTTCCAAAGCTTGCTTGACCAGCGCCTCGGTCTGAGGCGACAGGGGCATTCCCATTTCTTTGGCGTGCTGATACTCCTGGCCCAGTTGCTCCGCTTGCTTGGTGACATCCTGGCCCTGAGACAGCCCCTGGATGATCTGTTGGGCGCTGGACTTGAGGATCCCGTCCATCAGTCCACCGCTCAGGTTCTGGGCCAGTCCCATCCCGGCAGCCATGGGATTGGCCAGGAGATCCCGCGAGCCCGTGAATCGGTCGCCCAGGCCCTGCCCAAGGCCTGCCGACGGGTCACCCGCCGTCACGGGATTGGCGCGCAGAAACTGTGGCTGGGCAAGCGGTTGGATGGCAGTGACCGACATGAGCCCTCCGGGTGCGTTCTCTTAACTCCAGACTAAGGGGGCTTCGAAGACCAAAGGCTAACGAGAAATGAACAAGTTGTTAAACTTGTTGCCAAAACATAAACAGCATTGAGCATCCTTGGCATATGGGAAGAAGGCTGGCCGCCCTCATCACGCGGAACCCGAAGGGTCACCTCTAACGGCGCTGCTTGACCTCCTGGAGCCGTTGGCTGTGCTTGCGCACCAGCTCGGTCGCCTCGCCCGGCTCGAGGCTCTCGACTCGGAGCAGCCTCTTGGCCTCCGCACCATCGAGCTTGACGAGCACCTCGCCGTAACCGGGCGCGAAGTAGGCAATCTCCGAGACGCCCACGGCGGGATTGTCGCGCTGCACTTTCAGGCAGCTGAGCCGGACGAATCCCAGGTCGACGGGAGCCTGCATTTGCAGCACCCGGCAGAACCAGCCCTCGGTCTTCCAGCTCATCCCGCTCCCCACCCGGGCGGGCAGCCAGAGCTCGTCGTCATCGGGGCGCGAGTCCAACACCCGGCGCAGGCCGGTCTGGTCGGTGAAATAGTGGAAGACGTCGGTCCGCGGGCCCGAGTCGGGGTAAAGATGGCTGGTGGCGGTCTCCAGTTCGCTTCGAAGCACCTGATCGTCCAGGCTGCTGGTCACGACCTCCAGGTTTCCGCTGTCTCCGTCGGGATAGTGCACCTCATAGACCGAGCGCTGGTGGAGCAAGGGAAGGTAGGACTCCGGGTCGGACCGGTCAATCTCCTCGATCCCCGGGATGTTGGCGGGAAGGCTCTCGGGACGGACCAGCACGGCGCGCTCGAACTCGCTCTGGGGCGGAGCCAGGGTGAGGGTCATCCTGGATCGGTCAGGAGAAAGCTCGGCCGTCATCGGGACGCTGGCCTCGCCCGAGGGAGTGTAGGACCCGTGGAGAGTGCTGTCTTCCGGGTCGAGACGGGCCAATCGCACCTCCGCATTCTCTTCCGCAATCCGGGCCACCAGAGTGTCCTGCTCGAGGGTCAGGCGGAGGCGATGCTCGGGGGTCTCGGGGTTGGTCCATTCGCCGGCGAAGGCCTCCAGGGGCGGAACGGTCGACTCCGGGGTGGGCTCCACAGTCGGCGTGGAGGTGGGAGTGGTGCTGGTTTCGGTGGCCGCAGGGGTGGGCGGGGTTTCGGTGGCTGCAGAGGTGGGCGTGGGCGTGGGCGAAGCTTTCCACGAAGCCAGCAGGGTTGGCAGGAAGCGGTAGGCCAGGTAGCCTCCGCCCATCAGCACGGCCACCACGACCAGTGCCGCCACCAGGGCGGTCAGAACCGGGGATGTCGAAGGCTTACCCGGCGCGGGCCCAGACGAGCGCCCGGCCGCCTGCGGCGCGGACGAAGGCCCGGGCGGCAGCACAGAGGGCTGGGGCGAGGGCCGGGCCGGGGGCGGCCCAGAGGGGTGCGATGCGGACGAAGGCCCGGGCGGCGGCACAGGGGGCTGGGGCGAGGGCCGGGCCGGGGGCGGCCCAGAGGGGTGCGATGCGGACGAAGGCCCGGGCGGCGGCACAGAGGGCTGGGGCGAGGGCCGGGCCGGGGGCGGCCCAGAGGGGTGCGGCGCGGACAGGGGAGCCGCCACCGGATCGGTCACCGAGGCCAACACTGGCCCCTTCCAGCTTGCCGAGGCAGCGGCCGCGGCTTGCGAGGGGACGACTGAGGCCTGCGGGGGCGCACCGGCCCCGCACTGATCACAGAAGCGGGCATCCGTCTCCAGGGCGTGGCCACAGCTGACGCAGAACATGACAGCCTCCAGGTTCAGAGCATTCGATCAGCTCTCGCCGGGAATCTGGCCGGCGGCCATGAGGACTTCCTGAGCCGTGGCCATGGAAGCCAGACGTCGCTGCAGGCTTTCCACCTCAGCCTCGAGCTCGTTGACACGGCCGACCAGAAACTCCACGTTGTGCACCAATCGCAGAGCCCAGGCGGGAGCATCGGCCAGCTGGGCAGGGGGGATCTCCACCGGGTGACGACGGTCAAACTCGTGATGCATACGACTCACCTCCATCTCCAAGCCTAAGGCCTGCGGGTCGGGCGGGTAATGATCCAGGTCATCTCAGCACAGGCCCCGGAAAACTTTGTCCATCGGCTGGTCGGGCTTGATGGGCACCAGCAGGATGGGACACGGAGCCAGCTGCAGCAGCTTGCTGGCCACGCCTCCCAGCAGGCCGGTGCGGCCATGGGTGGCCAGCACGATCAGGTCGGCCTGCTCCTCGCGGGCCACGGCGTCGATGGTTCGGGCGGGGGGGCCGCTCTCCAGGCGAGCCCGGGTGGGCACCTCGGCGCTCAGACGGCTGCGCACCCGATCCATATAATCCTGGGCCTCGGTGCGGGCCTGCTCGGCCCACTCGCCCCCTCGAGGCAGGTGGTCGAGCCACATCAGGTCGCGAGGGAAGGACATGGCGTGCAGCACGATCAGCTCGGCCTGATGAAGACGAGCCTCCTCGAGCGCCAGCTTGAGGGCTTGCTCAGCGGTGGAGGAGCCGTCCAGGGGGATGAGGATCCGCTTCATCTTGCATCGATTCAACCAGAATCGGGCCGAAAGGGCGATGACCTGGATCAGTCCTGTAGCTCGATGTCGTGCTCGAGCTGGGGACGTGGATCCTCCACCTCGACCTCGTAGCGACGCTGGTAGCGCCAGAGCAGGTGGGCGAAGCGCTCGTGAGGGGTTGCCGGGTGAGGATACCAGTCCACCCGAGCCGCCAGGTCGCGGCCATCCCCGGCCAGGTGATAGAGGTCGACGCGCATGCGCCAACGCACCACCGCCAGGCGCCGGGCAGTCTCATCCAGAGCCATGTTGCCGGCGGCGCCGCCCACCGTCAGGTTGCGTCCCGGCAGCACCAGCAGCGCCTTACGCGGGGAACGAGCGAGCACACGGGGATCGCCGGACCGGGCCAGTTGCACTGGAGAGTCGAGCGGCTCCAGCCCGGGCAGTCGGTAGGTCCGCCCTTCGGTTACCAGCTCACCCGAAGCCCCGAAGCCGTGGGCCGGCCCTTTGCCAGAGAGCAAGCGCTGCCCGCCGAGGTCGAACAGCTCAAATCCAGCGGGCCCGCTGACCAGGAGGAAACGCCCGTCACTCGAGGCGCTCACCCGCTCCAGGCCTCGGGAAACCGGCTGCTCCCACGCCAGCTGCGGGGTCCAGAGGCGGGCCTGGCGGTCGCTGTGGAGGGCGAAGATGGCTGTCGCGAGGGCCACAGGGCGCACGGAGGGTCGGTCAGGGGCCAGGCGGCGCGGCTCCTCCAGTGCGTCCCACAGCCAGAGCTGCCCCGACTCGTCCCACAGAGCCAGTAGATCCCCCACGAAGGCCAGCCAGCCGATGGGATGCTGGAGGCGTCGGCTGGCCTGACGGACGGGGCGAGGATAGTCCAGTCGCAGTTTCCCCTCGGGCACCAGCGAGCGCAAGCTGTCCAGCCCGGGGTCTCCCGGGGGGATGCGGCCGAGCAGCTCGGCACCCCAGCCGCAGGGTGCCCGGGCCAGGGCTTGCTCGGGGGGCAACTCGTCCCACCCCTGGCCCAGCAAGTGGCCCAGGCCCAGCTGGCGAAGCCGCGCCAGCAGGCGGCTCCGCCCGGCCGGAGAGGCATTGGGGTAGTGCTTGAGCACCCACTCGGGGTCGGCATCCTGACCGGTCAACAGGCGGTAGGCGGCCACCTCGGCCGGGTTGCTCGAGCGCAGCGGGGGAGCGCTCAGCGAGTCTGGCCAGGCCTCCAGCAGGAACTGGCGCTCCAGCGCCCACTGCCACTCGCCCTGGCGCAGAAAGAGAGAAGCCAGCTCAGGACAAAGCCGCAAGGCCTCGCGCTGCAACGGGGCAGGCATGAGCTGCACGTGCTCGCGGGCGGTCCGGTCGGGCTCGAGGCAGCGGCGACAGAGCGCATCCAGCGCCACCAGATCGCCCCGGCGGGCGCGATTCGCCAGGGCGTTGAGGTCCCACAGCGCCTTCAGGCGGCGCAGCAAGGAGAATCAGCCGAGGAAATTGTTGATCCCGGTCGAGAACGAGCCGGGCAGGCCCATGTAGCCGCTGGGGAAGCCACCGCCAATGGTTCCGATGGTCATGGCCTGCTGCTGGTCGCTGTGGAGCATCTGCATCTGGGCGGCCTGCATGGCCGCCGAGCCCCCGATCCCCAGCGAAGGCAGACCGGCCATCAATGAGTTCGAGCCGCCCAGGTCGGGCGCGAAGCCACCGGTGGCCAGGCTGGGGAAGGGCGTGGCCTGGAAGCCCGGTGTGGCCAGGCCGGGGGCGCTAAAAGGCATGGCTCCCGTGGCCAGGCCGGGGGCGCCGAAAGGCATCCCCCCGGTAGCCAGGCCGGGGGCGGCGAAGCCCGGGCTCAGTCCGGGGGCGCCGAAGGGCATCTGGCCGCCCATCTGCCCGAAGTTGGGGATCTGCTGCGAGCACGGGCAGCCCTGTTGCTGTCCGCCGCCCTGGAGGGCCTGGGCCACGATCCGTCCCACCATCATGCCAGCCATGAACTGCATCAGCTGTTGAAGCTGCTGCTGGGCAGGGTTCTGCTGCTGCGGTTGCTGGGGGCCTCCCGCGACGGAGACGGAGAGCGCGAACGAGCCGACTTGGGTCATGACAGATCCTCCTTGCTGCCAGCATAGCCCAGTCAGGTGTCGCGGGCGAGGCAGTCGAGGTTAACAAAGTCTTGACTGGATGAACAAATCGTTAACTTCGTTGGATGAGCCGCGCCCCTGTTGGGTTCGGGCGGCGCTTCGGGTTACCGGGGAAATTTTGCGGTACGGCTCTCGGCGGTAGGTATACGCACTTGCCAGGGCCGTACCGGGAAATCTGGGCGTATCGCGTGGGGGGCGCGATCGAGCCGTCGCGGTCGGGTGGAGCGGGTTGGCTACCGGGGAAATTTTGCGGTACGGCTCTCGGCGGTAGGTATACGCACTTGCCAGGGCCGTACCGGGAAATTTTGGGCGTATCGCGTGGGGGGGCGGCCTCGAGC
>CAZWUN010000201.1:0-9738 GCA_964637145.1 uncultured Burkholderiales bacterium | reverse complement strand
CCATGTTCGACTGGCACGACAACGAGCGCCCGGTGGCGGTGCAGCTCTTCGGGGGTGACCCGGCGGTGATGGCCGAGGCGGCCCGGATCGTGGAGGAGCGGGGCGCGGACATCGTGGACATCAACATGGGCTGCTGGGTCCCCAAGGTGGCCAAAGGGGGGGCGGGGGCCGTCTTGCTGCGGGACGTCTGCACCGCCGCCAGCGTGGTGGAGGCGGTGGTGAAGGCGGTCAAGATCCCGGTCACGGTCAAGATCCGGACGGGCTGGACTCCCGAGGAGATCACCGCCGTGCCCTTCGCGCGCGCGGCCGCCGAGTGCGGGGTGAAGGCCATCGCGGTGCACGGCCGCACGGCCAGCCAGGGCTTCTCGGGCCTGCCGGACTGGGACATCATCCGCCAGGTGAAACAAACCGTGGGCCCGCTGCCGGTGATCGGCAATGGCGATGTCACGAGCGCGGCCCTGACGGTGCAGATGCTGGAGGAAACCGGCTGCGACGGAGTGATGATCGGGCGGGCGGCGCTGGGGAACCCCTGGATCTTCCGCGACATCATGCAGGAGTTGACCACCGGCCAGGCCCCCCCGCCCCCCTCGCCGGGCGAGCGAGCCCGGGCCGCCCTGCGCCACGCCCGGCTGGCCCTGGAGACGCTCGACATGCCGCCGGGACAGATCGTGCGCGAGCTGCGCGGGCAGTTGACCAAGTATCACCTGGGAACGCGGGGAGCGGCCAAGATTCGCGAGGGGATGTTCCGCGCCAACTCGCTGGCCGACATCGAGGCATTGCTCGCGCCGATCGCCTCGCAACCCTGATCAGCGGATTCTCGGATTGATCCGCCGGGCCGTCGCTGCTATAGTGTCCCTGGCACGATGGAAGTTGGTAGCTACCAGGTTGATTTCCTTTCCGATGGAGACTTTGCGCTCGATGGCGGGGCCATGTTCGGCGTGGTTCCTTATCCTTTGTGGAGCAAAAGCCATCCGCCCGATGAGCGGTTTCGCATTGCCGTCACCGCACGCTGCCTTTTGCTGCGCGGACACGGGCGCACCATCGTGGTGGACAGCGGAAACGGCGACAAGCTGAGCGCCAAGCAGCAGGAGATCTACAAAATCGAGCCCACCAGCGGGCGCCTGCTGGCTTCGCTGGCGCGGCTGGGCCTGACGGGCGAGGACGTGACCGACGTGCTGCTCACCCACCTGCACTTCGACCACGCGGGCGGCCTGACCCGGCCGGGCGATCTGCGACTGAGCTTCCCCAGAGCCCGCCACTACGTGCAGAAAGAGCACTACGCCTGGGCCTGCAATCCCTCCTTGAAGGACCGGGCCAGCTTCATGCCCGAGAACTACGAGCCGGTGCGCGAAGCGGGCCTGCTCGAGCTGCTCGATGGGCCCGAAAAGCTCTTTCCGGATCTCGAGCTCATCCTGTTTCACGGTCATACAAGGGCTCTGCAGGGCCTGTTGATCCACGGCGACCCGTGCCTGTTCTACCCCAGCGACCTGATGCCCACCTCGGGCCACGTGCGGCTGGCCTTCAACATGGGCTACGACAACTTTCCCCTGACCACCATCGAAGAGAAGCAAGCCTGGTTGCCCCGGGCTGCTCGCGAGAGGTGGCGGGTGGTCTTCGAGCACGACGCCCGGGTGGAGTGGGCCTACCTCGAGGAAAAGAGCGGCGATTTCAGTCTGGCCGCGCCCGTGGAGGTGACCCGGTGATCCGCAAGGTCTATCGTTTTCTGGCCTCGATCAAACTGGCCGTGGTGCTGCTCCTGGCCCTGGCCATCATTCTGGGCACGGCCACTTTCTACGAGTCGCTCTACGACACCAAGACGGCTCAGTATCTGGTCTACAACAGCCCGTGGTTCGCCCTGTTCCTGGCCACCCTGTTCGTCAACGTGCTGTGCGCCACCACCATCCGCTATCCCTGGAAGGCCTACCAGACGGGCTTCGTGATCACCCATGTGGGCATCCTGACCATTCTGGTGGGCTCCATGGTCACCATGGTCTACGGGGTCGACGGCCAGATGGCCATCGAGGAAGGCTCCTCCTCCGAGCGAGTGACCCTGGACGCGCCCGTGCTGCTGTTCGGCACCGAAGCCACCTCCCTCAAGGAGATTCCGGCCGAGTTCCGCTGGAGCCCCCCCCGAGAGGACCGCCCCTACCGCTACGAACTGGGCAACGGCATGACGGCCGTGGTGGACGGCTACTACCATCACAGCCTGGCCGAGCCGGTCTACCTGGCTGCCCCCGAGGGCGAGCCGGCGGTCAAGCTCGAGTTCAGCAGCTCTCGATTCGGCTCGCTGGACAACTGGCTCACCCCCTCGATGGGCGTGGTGACGCTGGGCCCGGCCTCGGCCCGGCTGCAGACGCTGTCGAAGAACGAGGCCCTGCCCGCGGCCACCCCCGACCAGGGTGAGTTCGGCGACCTGCAGCTGTTGGTGAGCGAGCAGCCTTTCCTGCTTCCGGTCAAGCCGCTCTTGAAGAGCCCGCGGCGCCTGCAGGGCACGCCCTACACGGTGCGGGTGGTCCGCTACCTGCCCATGGCCGTGGTGCGCGACAACAAGCTGGTCAACGGCGGCAAGGAGCCGCGCAACCCCTGCGTCGAGCTGGAGATCAGCAGCGCTCAAGGGGACAAGGAGCGCTACTACCTCTTCTCCAACCTGCCCAACCTGAACACCAAGTTCCAGCAGACCGGTCCCGCCTTCCCCGTGCGGGCGCTCTACAACTTCAGCCCCGAAACGGCCATGGCCGACGCCCACGGCCATGAGCAGAAGGCTCCCAAGCGCCACCTCGACCTCTATCTCACCGCTGACGGGAAGCTCTTCTACCAGTTCGAGAACGGCAAGCAGGGCCAGTTCGTGCCCGGCGAGCCGGTCAGCCCGGGCTGGATGGACATCCAGCTCACCTTGCGCGAGGTGCTGCCCTCCTCGCGCAAGGAGACGGTCTACCGCGAGTTCAACCTGCCCAAGGACCAGAAGGACGGGCCTCCCCCGGCCATCCGGGTGAAGTTGGAGGGTTCCGGTTCAGACGAGCCGTTCTGGCTGCAGTACGGCGACGTGCGTGAGATCAAGGACGCGAGCGGCAAGCCGGCCTGGTTCGGCTATGCTTTCAAGTCGGTTCCCGTGGGGGTCAAGCTCGAATTGCTCGACTTCGAGATCGGCTACGACCCGGGCACCACCAATCCGGCCAGCTACAAGAGCAAGGTGCGGGTGGACGGCAAAGAGCACGTCATCCAGATGAACGAGCCCCTGCACCGCAACAACTTTACCTTCTTCCAGTCCTCCTATCAGGAGACTCCGGGAGGGCCCTGGATCTCGGTCTTCTCGGTGGCCTACGATCCGGGCATCTTCCTCAAGTACCTCGGCTCCATCATGCTGGTCGGAGGCATCTTTACGATGTTCTACCTCAAGCCCTACATGCAGGGAAAACGCAAGTACCAGGCCCGCCAGGCGGCAAAGGAGTCCTCGTGAACAGATTGCTCATTCTCATCGTGCTGCTGCTGGTGGCCATCCCCGCCCGGGCGGACGACTTCTCCGAGCTGCGCCGCCTGCCGGTGCAAGATGGCGGCCGCCTCAAGCCGCTGGACACACTGGCGGCCGAGAGCGTGCGCTTCATCACCGGCAAGGCCCGCTTCCAGAACGAAGACCCGATCTGGACCTCGCTGCGCTGGATGGCCAAGCCCGAGGCCGCCCTGGAAGAGCAGTGCATCGAGTTTCGTAATCTGGACCTGAAGAAGAAGTTGGGACTGGATCCGGAGAGGCGCTGGTACTCCTTCAAGGAGCTGCAGGAGAACGCCCAGGTGCGCGCGCGTCAGACCGCGGTGCACAACAAGATGCGCACCAAGGAAGAGCTGACCCCCGAGGACAAGGAGTTCAACCAGCTGCTCTCCCGCATGCAGACGCTTTTGGCCATCCTGGATGGAACCCTGTGGAAGGTGGTGCCCAACTCGGTGGACCTGACGGGCCAGTGGACCAGCCTGGCCGAGCTGCGCGACATGGACGTGCCGGCTCGCGAGTCCATGGGCAAGCTGCTGGAAGCCGCCGCCACCGGGGACCCCGCCCGAGCCGTCCAGGCCAGTGGACCGGTCTGTCAGGAGCTCGCCACCATGGGGCAGCGCCCGGCTCCCGGCACCATGGAGCGCGAAGTCCACTACAACAACTTCCATGCCTTCCGCAAGGCCTGGGCGCTCTACGTTCTGGGCTTCTTCCTGATCCTGTTCGCCCCCACGGCCAAGTCCAAGCTCTACTGGTTGGGCATGGCCGCCGCCGGAGCAGGCTTTGCCCTGCACTGCTACGGTTTCTTGCTCCGCTGCCTGATCGCCGGGCGCCCCCCGGTGACCAACATGTACGAGTCGGTGATCTGGGTGGCCTTTGGAGCGGTGCTCTTCGCGCTCATCTTCGAGACCATTTACCGCAACCGATTCTACCTGCTGGCCGCCCTGGCGGGCGCGAGCGTGGCGCTGATCCTGGCCGACAACCTGCCGGCCGTGCTCGATCCTACCATCAAGCCGCTCACGCCGGTGCTGCGCAACAACTTCTGGCTGACCGTGCACGTGCTCACCATCACCCTCAGCTACGCCGCTTTCTTGCTGGCGCTGGGGCTGGGGCACATGGTGGTGTGGTGCTACGCCTTCGCCCAGGATCGCAAGGAGCGCCTGAAAGCGCTCAACCTGGCCCTCTACAAGGCCATCCAGGTGGGCGTGTTGCTGCTGGCCGCGGGCACCATCCTGGGCGGCGTGTGGGCCAACTACTCCTGGGGGCGCTTCTGGGGCTGGGATCCCAAGGAGGTGTGGGCTCTGATCGCCCTGCTGGGCTACCTGGCCCTCCTGCACGGACGCTACGCCGGCTGGCTGCGCCACTTCGGCCTGGCGGCCGGCTCCATCGTGGCCTTCCAGGGGGTGCTGATGGCCTGGTACGGGGTCAACTTCGTGCTCGGCGCCGGGCTGCACAGCTACGGCTTCGGCAACGGCGGGGTGGAATACGTGGCAGCTTTCTGCCTGGCCGAGCTGCTCTTCGTGGCCATCATGACGTGGCGTTACAAGATGAGCGCGCGGGCCAGCCGGGTCGATCCCCCCGATCCGGCCCTGTGAGGTGCAGTCGGTTTCACCGCGAGCGGGGCTCGCTTCTGCCGGGCTCGGCTCCCGAGTGCCAGCGCTGGGTGGTGCTTTCGCAGCCCCGTCCCTGGCCTGCCAAAGTGGAGAAGCTGGCCCTGGTGGAGCTGCTGGGGCCAGAGCTCAAACGGCTGGGCGCAAAGCTGCTGTTCGCGCACTCGCGCGAGGAGGGGGCCCGGGCCATCGAATGGCGCGACGGGGCCGTGCGCGGAGGGCGGTTTGGCAGCCCTGAGGAGGCGCTGACCTTCCTGGAGGGCTCGACACCCGGCGCTCAGGAAGAGCTCTTCCTGGTCTGCTGCCACGGGAGCCGGGATACCTGCTGCGGCCAGCTCGGCCCCCCCGTGGCGCGGGCCCTGGAGATGCTGGGCGCCCAGGTGCTCGAGTGCAGCCACCCCGGCGGGC
The DNA here is from genome assembly GCA_964637145.1 of uncultured Burkholderiales bacterium. Classification (GTDB taxonomy): domain Bacteria; phylum Vulcanimicrobiota; class Xenobia; order Xenobiales; family QWHO01; genus QWHO01. The sequence continues at coordinate 4,239 of CAZWUN010000201.1, read as the reverse complement.
ACCGCTTTGCGCCCACCACACTGACCTTCCCCGAGTTCGGCTGTTACGGCAATCTGACCCCGGACGACGTTCCGGCCTTCCTGGAGCGCCAGCGGGAGGGGATGTTCCAACCCAACCACTATCGGGGCGCGCTCTATCTCGACAAGCTGTGCCAGGTGGCCGAAGCGGCCCTCTGGGAAGAGACCGGCGCGCGCCCTCGGCTCGCGGGCCGCGACGGCTTGCGGGTCGAGGCCCAGGGGTTCGTGGTGCAGCTCGAGCCGATCGAGTTTCAGGGAATCCCCAGCTGCGGGGACGAGCCTGAAACGATGGTCGAGCACCGCGTGGCGGGCATCTTCCCCGGCGTGCTACAATGACGCCATGAACAACGTCGGCGGCAATTTCGGTCCTCAACCGCACCAGTTCTTGAACAACGCCCAGCAGGTGGGGATGGGGGCTTTCGTCAATACCAAGGCCCTCAAAGCTCCCAGCCAGGAGAACGAGGCCGCCGCTCTGCGCCACAACGAGCTCGCTCAGCTCTCCACGGCCGCTCAGGAGCAGATGGAGCAGCAGCAGGAAGCTCAGCAAGAGACCCAGCAGCACCACGAGAAGAAGGCCGACGACAAGCTGCAGAACGCCCGTCAGTCGGGGGCAGGCGCGGGGCACATCGAGGACCCCGCGATGGCCAGGCTCAAGAAGGGCAAGGGGAAGAAGCCCAAGTTCAATCCCAATCCGGCCATCTCCACCCAGCCCAAGATCGACGACGCCACCATGCACCGGCTGGCCAAGGAGCTCAACGAGTCGGACGCCGAGGCCATCGACGAGGTGGAGGAGGAGAACGAGATCGAGGATCTGGATCGGCGCACGCCCGAGGAGATCCTCGAAGGCGTCCCGCCCCACGCGGCTGCGGCCGCCAGCCGCATGGTGGAGAGCCAGCCGGTCAAGAAGATGGCCGATCTCAAGCAGATTCCCCAGGAGGCGGCCCGCGAGCTGGGCAGCCCCGAGCTTCGTCCGGTGGAGCTCTTGACGGTGGAGCTCGAGCCGGCCCTGCTCTCGGAGGGCGAATGGCTCCCCCTGGAGCCGACCCCGGACGAGGTGGCCTTCATGGAGCAGCAGGTTGCCGAGCAGGCGATGGCCGGGAAGCTGGCCGGTGAAGACCAGATGCTGATGGCGGATCAGCAGCCTCCAGTCAGCTAGGCGCGGCGCCAGACCTGCGCAAGCAGGTCAATCGGGCCCTCGTGTTGAAGTTCTGGGCCAGCATTTTCCTTACAATCCGCAATCGGAGGGGTCCGTATGGCATCGGCTTCGTCTATCAGCGCCGGAGGGAACTTCGTCCCCCAGCAAAGCCAGTTCATCAGCAATGCCGCCCAGGCGGGCGGTCTGTCGGCCGCGATGAAAGGCTTGCAGCGAACCGCTGAGGACGACCAGGAGAAGGTCCACCACCAGGAAACGGCCCAGCTCTCGCGGCTGGCCCAGCAGGCCATCGACTCCTCCACCCAGCAGCAGCAGGGGAAGGCGGCTGAGAATGCCCGCCAGTCGGGCGCCGATTCGGACATCTTCGACGATCTGCACCACGACCCGGGCGAGGATACCGAGACCAGGGACCGTAACCGTCGCATGGGCGTGGGTCAGACCCAGGACGAGCGCGCTCTGGCAGCCGGCGTCAAGACAGGCAATGCCCAGGGCAACGGAGCGCCGGGCAGCCACCATGAAGAAGGGGTCGAGCTGGCCGAGGTCGGGCGCAGCCCCGAAGAGGTGCTCAGCGACGTGCCCGGTCACTCCCGGGCCTTTGCTCAGGGCTCGGTGGAGGCGCAACTGGCCACTCCAGGGCAGGTGGAGAAGCTGACCGAGATCAAGCAGATTCCGGAAGAAAAGCGGATTGAGGCGGATACTCCCGAGCTGCAGCCAGTGGCCGCGCTCGGTCCCATCCTCGGCGACCGGGAGAGCGGCGAGGTTTCCCACCCCAGCCCCCAGACCGAAGGCCGGGCTCCCACCAGCGTGGCGGAAGACTACCATCCCGATGCGATGAGGGCCATGGAGGCCAACGTCGTCGCCCAGAGCGCGCCCCCGGACGAGATGCACATCGCCGGCCAGAACGGCTCGGCGGGCTGGGTGCCCAGGGATGACATCGGGGTGGGCACCGAGACGAAGTCCGAGCCGCCGGTGGCCCGGGCTCGCCAGGAGCTGCTCAACTCCACCGCCGCCCTGTCGGAGTATGGCTGGGACGGCAACTTCCAGGACATGCTGCGCAACGCCAACGGCAATGAGTTCGGGGCGGCCCATCAGGCCCGCTCGACCATGCACAGCTTCCTGGTGCAAGACCCGCAGCTCTCGCAGATCTGGAAAGAGTGCTCGGCCGACCCCAAGACCGATGGCGTGAAAGCTTTCTGTGACCGCAGCCGGGCTTATATGGATGAATCGGGCGGAAAGTACGACGCCCGCGACCTGGATGCGGCCCGCAAGATGGTCAACTGCATGGAGGCCAGCCACAACTACCTGCTGGCCGGCGAGGGAAAGGATCCCTACGCCGCTGGCGGCGTGAGCGCGGTCAAGACTCCGGCTTCGCCCGAGCGGATGGAGCAACTCGAGGGCAAGCTGTTCGACCAGGTCCAGAAGATGCCGGACTCGTTCCAGAGCGAGTTCAAGGGCGAGATGAACAAGCTGGGCGACAAGTTCACTCCCGAGAACGCCACCGTGGCGGTGGGCAGCGTGTCGGCCGGAGTGGCCGCTCGTCAGCTCAACGGATTCGACACCAACTCGCTCTTTGGCCCTCCCGGCCAGACCGAGGAAGAGGCCAAAGCGGCCCAGCTGCGCGCCCAGGCCAAGCGCAACGAGTGGCTCGAGCAGGGCGTTCAGGGCGACCTCACCGACGCCCTGGTCTTCCAGCAGGCCGACTGGGCGGCTCAGCGCATGCAGCAGCAGCCCAGCCCCGAGCTGGCCGCCTACAAGGCCAGGTCGGACGAGTACATCGGGCTGCAGACGGTCATGCGCCAGGGACACGGGCTGGCTTCGGGCGACCCGGACGTGTTCGACAAGTCGGCCTACGCTCAGCGCCAGGCGGGCAAGGCGTAACGGCGCCTCACCTGCCGTCGGTGTTCCGGGGCTTGTTCGTTTTGCGCTGGTTTGAGGTGCGGGGGGCCTCAGCGCAGGCTGGGGGGTGAGGCGCGAGCCGGGGGGCCTCAGCAGCGGCGCGAGATCCGGGGGCCTCAGCGCGGCTCGGGGAAGAGGCGGGCCTCAGCAGCTGGCGCGATCCGGCTGCAGCTAGCCGAAGAAGCCGCCCCCGAAGCCACCGCCCGCCATCATCTGGGCGTTCGGGTCGGCCACGAACCAGATGGCCTGCTCGAGGTGGTAGGGTCCGATGTCACGCGTGACGCGGGTCTGGCCATCGGCGGACTGCATCACGCGTCCGCTCTCGGGCAGGGGGCCGATCTGGCCCTGGATGATCTGGCTGCCGTCCTGGGCAGGGCGCAAGACGCGCTGGAAAGGCACGTCGCCGAGCTGTCCAGAGTGCACCTTGACCTGGCCCCAGCCGCCCTGCGGGTCGCGAACGTCCTGGCTCTGCTCGTAGATCTGCCAGCCGTCCACGTGGCCCTGGACCTGGAGGCCGCCGTTCTGTCCGCCGGCCACCACGAGTTGCTCGTTGGCGCCCTGGTAGCGACCCGGGGCGACCTGACCGGTGATCTGCGTGCCTCCCTGCATCAACTGGGTGCTGGCCTGCTCCACGAGTTGGAGCACAGGCTGGTTCGGCGGGCCCATGGTGGCGTGGGTCTGCGAGCCCATGCCATCGGGATTCATGCGAGCCTGGCCGGCGATCTCTTGCTGCCACCCCGGCCGGTCGGCGCGGGTGATCACGGTGCGGAAGTGGGCCACCGTGCCGGCGCCCATGTTGGGGGCGGCCGCCTCCATGCCCACCAGGTCGACGTTGGGATGCAGGGCCAGCTCGACGGCATTGTTCAGCCCGTCGCGAAAGTCGATCTCGGGCACGTCGACCGGGGCGGGCTGCGTCTGTACAGGCTGCTGGGTGCGCTGAGGGGTCGGGGGCGTGGGAGCGGGTCCGAAGTTGCCCCACTGCATTCCGGGAAAGCCGTTCATAGCCTCAAGCTACCGCGCGGCGCTGAAAGTGGGCTGAAAGCTCCGTGGGGGGACGCAGATTGTGTCGCTTGCGGGGGTGGCACAAAATGTGCCGGCTCCACAGCTGGCACGTGTGCCGCTTGCGGGGGTGGCACAAAATGTGCCGGCTCCACAGCTGGCACGTGTGCCGCT
>CAZWUN010000200.1:0-9765 GCA_964637145.1 uncultured Burkholderiales bacterium | reverse complement strand
GCCCCTGCCCCGGAGGAGCCGACCGGGCTGATCGCGGTCTTTTCGGAAAACGACCGCGTCCAGCTTTCCTGGCGCAAGGTGGCCGGAGCGGCGGGCTACCAGATCGAGGAGGAGATCGAGGGCAAGTGGGTTCCCGCCCAGGACATCCTGGGTGAGCAGTCGGACAACAAGGTCTTCTTGCTCAATCATCCCCTGCCCGGGCCTTATCGCTTCCGGGTCATCGCCGTGGGCACCAATGGCAAGCGTTCCGAGCCCAGCTGGCCGGCCACCGCCCACCGCAACTACTGAAGCAGCCGGGTCGCCTCCTCGCGGCACTCGGGGGCGATGAGCAGGTTGTCCGTGCGCACCGTGGCCGCCAGGGAAAGCACCGCGTCGGTGCGAGTCATCTGGCTGAACTCTCGCCAGCTCCTGGGTCCGGTCTTGACCCGGATGGGCCGATTGTGGTCGCCCCGATAGACCTCAAAGCCCGCGTCCTCGGGCGAATCGGCCAGCAAGTAGAAGCGCCAGGCCTGACCGAACCGTTGCTGCACCAGCTCCTGGACGGCTTCCAGCCGCTCGCCCGGCCCCGGATGGGGCAGCACCTTGTAGGGACGACGCTCGGTGAAGCGGGCCGAGAGGTCGGCCAGCACCGGGTCGCTGCTGCGGCGCCACAGCTTGATGGCATGGAACAGATCAAAGTCGTCCAGCAGCAGGAAGTCATCCAGGAAGTCCTGGCTGGCCGGATCCTCCTCGCGGAACAGAAACTCCAAATTCGGTGGGATGGAAAGCGAAGTGGGGCTCTCGAGATAAGCCTGCCGCGAGCGCTCGAGCACCGCTCGCAGCAGGGCCTCGGCCGAGCGCACGGTGCGGTGGCGATACACCTGCCACTGCATAAAGTAGCGGCTGAACAGGAACTCCTCCACCGCGTCCACCCCCTTGGGGTCGAGGGCGGCCAGCAAGCCCCCCGGCTCGTCCTCCAGCGGCACCAGTGAGGCCAGGATACGGTCCAGGTCGAACAGGCCGTAGCGCACCCCGGTGTAGAGAGAGTCGCGCAGCAGATAGTCCATGCGGTCCACGTCCAGCTGGCTGGCCAGAAGCTCGTGAAAAGCCAGCCGGGGATAGGTGCCTTCCATGATGGCGGTCACCATGTCCGCGCTCAACCCGTGCCGCTCCAGAACGGGGGCCAGGCGCTCGCGCACGATGCGGCGCGAGAGCGACTCGTGGTCGACCCGGGAGAAGACGCGCTCGAGGGCGTGGGAGAAGGGCCCGTGGCCCACATCGTGGAGCAGGGCGGCGGCACAGGCCGCCTGGCACTCGTGCTCAGGCAGGTCGGCCAGGGTGCGCCAGCGCTCCAGCACCCGGTGCATCAGCCACATGACCCCCAGCACGTGCTGAAAGCGCGAGTGCTCGGCTCCGTGGAAGGTGGTGTAGCACATCCCCAGCTGGCGGATGCCGCGCAGACGCTGGAACAAGGGTGTATCCACCAGGTCGAGCAGCACCGGCCAGGGGATGGGCAGGCTGCCGTGCACCGGGTCGCGCAGGACTTTCGGGCGGTAGGGCTTCATCGCGAAAGTCGGCTGTTCGACCCGCAGGTCAGGCGGCCTGCGAACATCCTCTATTTCGCCAGAATCCAATCAAGGCGTGGTAACGGTCGAGCTCTAAACGTCGTCGCCTTGACCGTGCCAGGTAATGCGTTTCGAGACTTGTTTCGAGACGTCCCCAAGTGTAGTGGCACGGGCGAGGCGACGAAGTTCAACCTGTTGTGAATTCATTGCACTGTAAGACCACCGGGAAAGAGGAGGCCTGGCACTGAAATGCCACTTCTCTTCCTGCTTTACCTCTGCCTCTAGTTAGTGTATTCTTAACACACACTAGAAAGGCAAGGTGGAACGAAGAAAATGCAGGTCCAAATGAAACCGTTTCTCGCCCTGCTGGTAATGGCGCTGCTGATGGCTGGCTGCGGCCAGTCCCGCTGGACCGAGTACCGCTCCAACAAGGGCGGATATTCGGTGGAAATGCCCCACGCCCCCAAGGAGTCCAGTGACAAGATCCCTACCGACGTGGGCACCATCACCTTCCACATGGCCCTGAGCGAGGGGCGCACCTGGGGCTTCGCTTCGGCCTACGCCGACTTTCCCGACTGGACGGTCGACAAGAAAGACGCCAAAGAGCTGCTGCACGGCGCTCGCGATGGGGCGCTGCGCAACATCGGCGGCAAGCTCGAGAAGGAGAGCTGGATCGAATTGGAGGGCCACCCGGGCATCGAGCTGGTGTTCTCGGCTCCCAGCCAGAAGATCAAAGCCAAGGCCCGCATCTATCTGGTCAAGAACCGGCTCTACCAGGTTCTGGGCGGCCAGACCGAGGACGCCTATGACGAAGCCGAGCTCGACCGCTTCCTGGACTCCTTCCGATTGCGACCCCGGCTGTAGTTTTACACAAAGGCAACCATCCTGACCGGTAGGAGCCTCTAGAATGGCAACACAAGAACATTCTGGAGGCTCCCTTGCTCGTTCGCCCCCTCTCCTCCCTGTCCATCGCCCCGATGTCCTCAAAGCCCCAGGCGGCCACAGCCAGCCAGACGCAAGAGTCGGTCCCGGTGGACCAGGCCGAGTTGGGCCGACCCCAGCCTCCCAGCGCCGCCTCCCTGGCCAAGAGCGGTCAGGCCACCGCCACCAACGCTCTGGGAGTCAGCCTCAGTGGACCGGCCAGCGTCGTGTTGGCCCAACTCGGGGTGCGCACTCTGGAGACGGTGGACAACCCTCGCGTGCGGGCCCAGGTCGCCAACATCTATCTCGACCAGATCGCGTCCCTTGAAAGCGAGCCGGGAGCGGCTGCCAAAGCCGCCGCCGTCACGGCCCACACCAGCCCTCAGGCCAGCGGAGCAGGCGCGGCTTACCTCACCACCCTGCGCGACATCGCTCTGAGCCAGTCCGAGAGCGTTCCCGGCCACGGATTCGACCTGAGCAACCTGAACCCGGCCGTGGCTCCCCAGCAAGACTACTACCAGCACATCAACGGCGGCTGGTTGGCCAAGAACCCGATCCCCAACGACCAGGTGCGCTGGGGCCGCTTCAACGAGCTGCGCGAGGCCAGCACCCGCATCCAGAAAGAGATCCTGGAGGAGTACGCCGGGCGCACCGACGCCCCGAAGGGCTCGGTGGAGCAGAAGCTGGGCGACTTCTACGCCAGCGCCATGGACACGGCCAGCATCGAAGCCGCCGGCCTCGCGCCGGTCCAGCCGCTGCTCGACCGCATCGGCTCGATTCAGAGCGCCGCCGACGTGCAGGCTACCCTGACCGAGTTCCACCGCACCGGCAACGGAGCCGCCTTCGGCTTCGGCAGCGTGACCGACTATCACGACAGCACCATGAACATCGCCGGCGCCTACCAGGGCGGCCTGGGCCTGCCCGGCAAGAACTATTACGAGGACCAGGGCGAGAAGGCCGACCAGTTGCGGGCGGCCTACGTCGAGCACCTGGGCAAGGTGTTCGAGCTTCTCGGTGACGACAGCGCCACGGCCGCCTCCAAGGCCGGTCGGGTGATGGCCCTGGAAACCCGGCTGGCCAACGCCTCGCTCACCAAGGCCGAGATGCGCGACCCGGCCAACCTCTACCACATCATGAACCGCGACGAGTTGCAGGCCCTGACCCCCAACTTCAACTGGAACGGCTATCTGAACGGGCTGGGCCTGGAGTCGCTCGAGACCGTCAACATGGCCACCCCGCGCTTCTTCCAGCAGCTCGACCGCGAGCTGGCCGAGACCCCCGTGGAGGACTGGAAGGCCTACCTGCAGGTGCGCCTGGTGGACGGCGCGGCCGGCTTCCTGCCAGCCCGATTCGACGAGGAGAGCTTCAACTTCTTCGGCAAGGTGCTCAGCGGGGCCCAGGGGCGCAAGCCTCGCGACCAGCGCATGGCCGACTCCACCGCCAACCACCTCAGCATGTCGCTGGGGCGGGCTTACGTGGAGCGCACCTTCCCGCCCGAGTCCAAGGCTCGCTGCGAGGAGATGATCGAGAACATCCGCGGAGCCGTGGGCGAGCACATCCGCTCCTTCGACTGGATGAGCGCCGAGACGAAATCCCAGGCCCTGGACAAGCTGGCCAACGTGGGCGTCAAGGTGGGCTACCCGGACGAGTGGCCGGACGAATCCGATATTCCCGTCGAGCGCGGGGTCTATGGGCAGAACGTGATGAACATTCGCGCCTGGGCGGCCCGCAAGGACCTGGCCGAGATCGGCCAGCCGGTGGACAAGAAGGCCTGGCACATGTCCCCGGCCATGGTGAACGCCTACTACAGCCCCCAGAACAACGAGATCGTCTTCCCCGCTGCCATCCTGCAGCCGCCCTTCTTCGACGCCCAGGCCGACGACGCCATCAACTACGGTGGGATCGGCATGGTGATCGGGCACGAGTTCACCCACGGCTTCGACGACAAGGGCTCGAAGTTCGACGCCGAGGGCAACCTGCGCAACTGGTGGACCGAGGCCGACCGTGAGGAGTTCATGAACCGGGCCGGGGTCATCAAGGCCCAGGCCGAAAACTACGAGGTAGAGCCGGGCCTGCGCCTGAACGGCAACCTGGTGCTGGGCGAGGCCCTGGCCGACGTGGGCGGGGTGACCCTGGCCCTGACCGCCTATCAGAACTCGCTCAAGGGCAAGCCCTTCGGACCCAAGCTGGACGGCTACACGCCCGAGCAGCGCTTCTTCATGGGCTTCGGCCAGGTTTGGGCCAACAACCAGCGCCCCGAGGCCACTCGCCAGCAGGTGCAGACCGACCCGCACCCGGTGGTCGAGTTCCGCATCAACCAGACGCTGAAGAACCTGCCCGCCTTCGCGGCCGCCTATGGGGTGGAGCCGGGCCAGCCGATGGCCCTGCCCGAGTCCGAGCGAGCCCAGCTCTGGTAAGCTCTCAGCTCGCGTCCTGACGGGCTCTCGTTCGCCTGAAGCTGGCGACGGAGTGCGCGCTCATGGAAGGCTTTTGATCGACTCCCGCTGGGATCGAATCGACCGCTCCTGTCGTCGCTGGCTCAGGCGGCAGCGAAGAGGCTCTGGCGCACCTTGAAGTAGCGCAGAGTTTCCATCTCGATCAGGTGGGTGCCATTGCGGTCCTGGAAGTGAAACATCAGGGCCGGCTCGTCCTGATCGGGCATCGTGACGGAGCTGACCTGAGCCAGCGTGGGCTCGGAGTTGCCGTTGGTGTCGAGCACCATCAGGGGCTCTCCGCCGAAACGCTGGTAGAGAAACTTGCCGCCCGGCAGGGAGATGACCAGGCTGCCGTCGGGACGCTCTTCCTGCATCACTCCGCTGGTGGGATTCTCGAGCCTGACGGTGCCGTTGGGATAGCGCCGGATGGCGCGCCCGTCCTCGAGCACCTCTTCTTCATACTCGTTGAACAGGTCGTTGGTGTTCAGCTCGCGCGGCTGGTTGGAGACCTGGTTGCCATTGCTGGCGAATCCAAAATTTCCATTGAAATTTCCGCCAGAATTGTCATCCTCGAAATCTACCTGCCGGGCGAGCCGGGCAGCAAGATCGACGGTCTGCAATAGCGCAGCAAAGGGGTTCTTGCTCTGCATTGTCGGGCGGATCCTTTCGCCGTTGGATTCTTGATTTCTATTTAACGACCCGACCTCGACCAGTCTAGGGGCAGGACTCCTTCCTCCTGGACCAAAGGAGACAGTATTATCTGCCCAATATCAGCAACAAAATCCCTTGCACAACAATGTTTGTCCAGACAAAAGCAACATGTCGGCAACAAAAGTTTCACCCTGTTCATCAGTCGCAAACGGTGGGAACGGAGCCGCGTTTGCAGAGCGCAAGACCAGAGACCTCTAGCTTTAATCCAGCACTCGACTGAGCACCCAGCCCTGGCGGTCGGAGCGATATAGCTCATAGCTGCCCCGGCGGGCCAGCAGGCGGTAGTAAATCCGCCGCTCGCCGGCCAGGCGCTCGTCGGTCCACCAGCGGCCCCGGTAAACCCAGCTCTCCAGGATCTGCTCCACGGGATAGACCCGTCTGCGCCAGCGAAAGGCCCTCAACCCGTCAGCCTCCACCCGCACCTCGATCGGCTCCATGATCTGCCTCATGACGGGTGCAAACGCTCCAGCGTCCAGGCCTCCTCGGGCAGGTAAGCTTCGGGGTTGTGGTAGCGCACCTTGAACAACCGGCCCGGTAGGCGCGCCTCGAGGCGGCGCAACGCCTTCTGCAACCCCTCGGGGCGCAAGCTGCGTCGAGCAGGAGCGAACAACAGCTCCTGACGAGCCGGTGGCGAGAGCAAACCGCCCAACCGGAGAGCGAGCTCGTCAGGCCGCTCGCGGCAGGCCGCCAGAACCTCCTGACCGGCTCTCAGCACGGCATTCCAGAGCGGGCCGGGACGGGCGGTCGGGCTCTGCAGGTAGCGCCGGGCCCCCACCGAGCCGGCCTCGACCGTGACCCGGCTGACCCGACGCGTCCCCAATCGAGGCAACAACTCGCCAAGCAAGTGGCGCAGCACCGGCTCGAGAGCATCCAACTCCTCCTCGCGCGACCAGCGAGACTCCAACTCGAGAGGAGGGCTGTAGAGCGGCACCGGGCGACGATCCTCCCAGCGGCTCAGCCAGTAAAGCCGCTCGCCTTCGGCCAGACGAGCCTGCAACTGGGCCCGGGTCAGGCCCAGCAAGCTGGCCACCGTGCTGAAGCCCAGCCAGGCAAGCTTCTGCAAGCAGTCAGGCGAGAGCTCGGCTCGACCCAACAAGGCCAGTGGCAGGGCCTGACGAAAGAGTTGCTCGTGGCCGACGGGTACCTCGAGCAACTGGCCCGGGCGAGCAGCCAGAGCCGCCAGGTAAGCGGTGGAGCGATCGCTGGCCAACCCCGCCCGGGCCCCGAACAAAGCGGCCAGCTCGACCAGTTCGTGAGAGGCCAGCCTGGCCACCAGCAGTCCCGGCCCCTGAGACTCGAGCCAGGGAGTGCAGCGGTTGCAGGCTTGCAGCACCTCCTCCTCGATCAGGCCCTGAGGGATGCCCGCCGCCAGCCGCACTTCGGCCTGGGGGGCCAGAGCCAGAGCCCGCTCCCGGCTGAAGCCAACCCGAATGCCGGCCTGGCGCAACGCCGGGGTGAGGCTGACCACCTGTCCGGCGGCCACCACCAGGAGCTCGCGCTCGGCCAGAGCCGGCTCGAGACGGCGCCAGGCCCAGACCGGAAAGTCGGCCAGCCAGAGGACGCCGAAGGCCAGCTCAGCCGCCGACATGGCGGCGCACCACCCCGCGCAGGACCCCGACAATCTTGACCTCTTCCGCCGGGTAGGACTGCTCCTTAAAGTCAGGATTGGAGGCCACCAGCCGCACCTTGCCCTTGCTGGGCTCAGGGTAGAGACGCTTGAGGGTGGCCTCGTAATGACTGCCCACGCACACCGCTACGATCTCGCCTGCAGCAGGGATTACCCCAGGCCGGATCAAAACCCAATCACCGGGAAGGATACCATCCCCGATCATGGACTCGCCTTCGACCGTCAGCAAGAAGTCGCCGTCCTGATGGGGCAACAGGTCCTTGAGAGTCTCGGCGAACTCGCCGGCCTGCTCGAGTGCCTCGCGCAGAGGACCAGCCGGTATCGAGCCCAGAATCGGCAGACCCGGCTTATGCACCGCCTGCTTGCCTTTGGGGGTCAAGCTCAACTGGCGGGGGCGCCCCTTGATACCACCCTGGATATCCAGGTAGCCTTTTTTCTCGAGTGCCTTCAAGATCGGCGTTACACTGGACTCTCCGGCCAGGCCGAGCTCTTCGGAGAGTCGGATTGCCGAGGGCAATCGACCCTCTTGCAGAAAATCGGAGACCATATGGAGAATCTGGGACTGGCGAGCGGTGAGAGTTTTCATCATTTTTTCCCTCCAGGGAACTATGTGTTCGTATAATTTAACGAATCCTGCTCGCATCATACACCCGGAAGGCGACTGCGGTCAAGCGAACACATGCACGCTCGGCGGCCACCCGGCTTGAGCCTGACCCGACGCAATCTCTCCCTGCTGATCCTGGTGCAGGTTGCCATCCTGGTTCTGGGAGGCAGCTTCGCTTACTACGCAACCAGCTCTTACGTTCGCACCACCGAGCAAGCGGCCCGAACCCTGGACGTCCGACACGCCGTGGAAGACCTGATCAGCCGGCTCTTTCGGATGAAAGCCAGCGAGCGCGCCTTGATCCTCACCGGGGAGGCGATCTACCTCGACGAGTTCCGGGAGGTCCACGGCACCCTCGACCGCCATCTGGCCAGAACCCGGGAGCTGGCGGCCCAGATCCCTGAAGACGCCCCGCGCGTGACCCGTCTGGAAAATGCTTTCCTCGCTTTGCGCCAGCACATGGAGAGCCTCATCGCCCTGGCCACGACCGGGCGCACTCCCGAGGCGGTCGCGTCCATCCGAGCAGAGGAGGGTAGGGCCCTGATGAGCGAGCTTCTGGCTGCAGCCGAAGACCTGCGCGCAAGTGGGGATCAACGGCTGAGCTCGTTACGGACCACCATGGCCAGCCAGGCCCGGACTGCCCAACTGGCCGTGCTGGGCGAAGCCCTGCTGGCGGTCGTCTTCTCGGCCGGATCCATTCTGGCCCTCGGCCGCTCCCTGCGCCAGCGCGCCCGAGCCGAGCTGGAACGCGACCGCCAGTTCGAGAGCACAGCCGACCCGCTGGCCACGCTCGACTTCGAGGACCGCTTTCAACGTCTCAACTCGGTCTGGTTGGCCCTGTTCGGCTATGGCCGCGCCGAGCTCGAAGGCCAGCCGCTGCGAGAGTTCCTTCATCCCGACGATCAGACCCGGGCCGAGCGCGAGCTGGAAAGCAGCCGACAGGGCAAGGAAAGCTGCGCCTTTGAAGCCCGTTTTCGCAGACGCGACGGCCTCTACCGCTGGCTGGCCTGGAATTGTCGCGCCTTCCCCGAAGACGGCTGCCTCTACGCTCTGGCCCGCGACATTACCGACCTCAAGACCAATCAGAGCCGCCGCGAGGTCCAGTACGCTCTGGCCCGCCAACTGGCCCAGACCACCTCGACGGTGGCCACCATGCCTCGCCTGCTTGACACCCTGGGCGAGGGATTGGGCTGGGATGTTGCCCTGCTCTGGGGTGTGGACGAGTTGGACGACACGCTGGAGCTCCAGGGCTCCTGGACTCGAGGCTCGGCCGACGAGCTGAAGACCTTCACCCAGGCCTGCTCCTCCTTTGCCGCTCGCTCCACGAGCCTGCCTGGCCGGGTCTATCAACAGAAAATTCCGGCCTGGGTGGCCGACGTGCAGAGCGATCCCATCTTCATCCGGGCCGGCCCGGCTCTCAAGGCCGGTCTCAAGGGCGCCCTGGCCTTCCCCATCACGGTCGAGGGCAAGGTGCTCACGGTGATGGAGTTCTTTCGTCGTGAGCCGCTCGAGCCCGACCCCGACCTCATGCAACTGGTCATGACGCTGGCTTCCCAGATCGGCCAGTCGATCGAACGCGGTCGGGTGCGCGAGAGCCTGGAACGGATCAATCGGCAGATGGAGCTCATCTTGAACTCGGCCGGCGACGGGATCTGCGGGCTGGATGAGCTCGGCCGGGTTACCTTCGCCAACCCGGCTGCCGTCAGGCTGACGGGTTATCACGCCCTGGAGCTCCTGGGCGCTCACCTCCACGACCTGGTGCACGCGGGCTCGCGGCACGGACGCAGTGACTGCCCGCTGACCCAATCGGCCACTCTATCCGACCGCGACGAGTGGTTCCAGCGCAAGGATGGCACAGGATTTCCAGCTGAGCTGGTGGTCACCCCCATCCGCGAGCATGGACGCCAGCTCGGAACGGTGGTA
>CAZWUN010000199.1:9116-9768 GCA_964637145.1 uncultured Burkholderiales bacterium | reverse complement strand
TGTTGCGGAACCACAGGGTCGGCAGCACGTGCAGGGTGGCCCGGTCGGGGCCGTGGTTGGTCACCTCGACCCGCATCACCACGTCGGTGGGGTCGGCCTTGGCGTAGGTGACCTCGACCGACCAGTAGCGGTCGTCGTCGAACACCCCGGTGTCGAGCAACTCGTACTCGGGGTCGTGCAGGCCGCGGCGCCCGTTCTCGGCCACGAGGTCCTCGTAGGGGAAGCGGCCCTGCGGGTAGTGGTAGCGCCACCGCAACCACGCGTGGCTCGGCAGTGCGTCGAGGTACCACCAGTACTCCTTGGCGTCCTCGCCGTGGTTGCCCTCGGGCCCGGTGAGCCCGAAGAGGCGCTCCTTGAGGATCGGGTCCCGCCCGTTCCAGAGGGCCAGGGCAAAGCACAGGTACTGGTGACGGTCGCACAGGCCGGCCAGCCCGTCCTCGTTCCAGCGGTAGGCCCGCGAGCGCGCGTGGTCGTGGGGAAAAAATCCCCAGGCGTCGCCATCCTCGCTGTAATCCTCGCGCACCGTGGCCCAGGCCCGCTCGGCCAGGAAGGGTCCCCAACGGTTCCAGTGGCCCTGCTGCTTCTCCGTGCTCAGCAGTCGTTTGCCTTCCTGGGTCGCGTAGAGTCCTGGCATGGGTCGATTCCTTCCCGG
>CAZWUN010000199.1:0-9106 GCA_964637145.1 uncultured Burkholderiales bacterium | reverse complement strand
GCTCGCTCAGCGATTTGTCCCGGCGCCCTCCGGGGCCTGCCGCGCCAGAGGGATTGTTGGCAGCTCACCAGAACCATACAGAGCGCATGATCGACACCAGGTATATATCCAAGCCGTTCGACCTGGCCACCCGCGCCTCGACCAGCGCCCCGCTGCCCGTCATCCCCGCCGAGCCGTCCGAGCAGTTCACTCCCGGCGCGGTCGAGCCCGGAGCTTTGAGAGCAGCTCCGCTTGCCGAGCAGCCGCAGGCGTCCTCGACGCCCGTCCTGGGGCCCTTCGGACCCCTTCCCATCGAAAGCCGGGTGCCGCTGTTGCTCGCACCCGTGGCCACCGCCCTCGGCAAGCACTGGGACTTCCTCTACTCGCGCGTGGACCCGGCTCGTCCCACCCCCGACCCGGGTAAGGTCTGGTGTGACCGTCAGCGCGAGGCGACCTCCGGAGGTATCGACCACGCCCTGGCTCGCCTGCGCGAGAAGGGCCACGAGAAGGGCACCGGCAAGGTGGCCGTCCTGGGCGGGGGCTACGAGGTGAACCTGGCGCCCTTGCTCGAGGAGTTTGCCGAGGTGCACGTGGTCGATCTGTCCGACAAACCGTTCCCTGTGGTCGAGCGTCAGAACGCCAACGACCCCAATCGTGTTCGCCTCAAGTTCATCCAGACCGACCTGTCGGGGATCGATCCGATGTACCAGGGGGTCGAGATCGAGCGCCTCCATGGCGAGCGCTCCGCCGGCCGCGCGACCAGCGTCGACGGGCTCAAGGCCTATTTCGGGAACCTGCCCGAGATGATTCCCTCGTCGCTGGAGACGGGCGGTTACACCATGGTCGTGGCTCCCGTGCTGACCGAGGGCATGCCCTACGGGCCTCTGCTCACCGACATCGAGGCTCGCCGTGACCAGGCCAACCTGGAAGCCGGCATCGACGACAGCCAGAATCGCCGCTCCACCTGGAAGCATGTCAGCGGGCATCTGAGCGATGACTTCTATTTCGACCCCCAGGTGCGCCAGGGGTTCGACCGCCTGTTCTTGCACCAGTCCCAGGAGATCAACCGACTGCTCGAGCCCGGCGGGGTGGGCGTCACGTCCTTCTGGACCCGCCCGGACGAACGCCAACCCGATCTGGCTCCCTCCGAGAGCGGTCCGCTCTTTCGTCTCGGCGACAATACCGTGACCGGTGAAACCTTCGAGGGGTTCTTCCAGCCGTTTCGGCACGAGAAGATCGGAGAAGCCAAGATCTACGGCCCGGAGGCGAAACCCACCGTGCACGTTTTCAGCCTGGAGAAGCCCGGCCACTCGATGGGTTAAAGGGCGAAGACCACCGGGAGCAACTCGTTGGGCCCCCCGCCCGCCTGGAAGGGTGACCCGGGAACCGTGGTGGGGGAAGCGTTGGGACCGATCAGAAAGCCATTGATGAAGTTGGACGGGCGGTCGGCGGCGTAGAGGTAGGGAGTGTTGGGAACGGGGTAGCTCACCACGTCTCCGCCCCCTCCGGGAGTCGGGTAGCCGACCACCTGGGTCAGCCGGCCGGTACCTGGCTGGACCGAGAAGGCGTTGAGCGTGCGGCTGGTACGATCACCGATGAACAGGAACTGATCGCGGAATGCAAAGCGGGCCGAGGCGGCGCCCGCAGGAGCGTAGACCACCGGCAGGCCGGCCAGCTGGCTCAGGCTCCCATCGGGGTTGCGACGGAAGCCGTTCAGGTTGCCATTGGCTTCGGACAGGTAGACGAAGCTGTTGGTAGGGTCCACCTCTAACGCGAAGGGATCCACGCCGGTCGCGGTGCGAGCCACCTCGGTGAGGGCCCCGGTCTGGCCGTCGAGGCGATAGGTCACCACCTGATCGGCGCCCAGGTCGGCCACGTAGAGGAACTCGTTGTCAAGATCGAAGTTGCCGTTGCGCAACTCGGCCAGACCCCGAATCGGAAATCCGGGCAGGCGGGTGAGGGAGCCCGCGGCCTGGTCGATCCCAAATCCGTCGATGCCGTCCTCTCCCAGCGAGTAGAGGAAAGCCCCTGACCTGTCCATGATGATGTTGTTCTCAGGCTCGCTGATGACCGGGAAACCGGCCAGCGGCGTGAGGCGACCCGTGGTCGGGTCCATCTGGAAGCCCAGAATCTCGTTGCTGGTGAAGCTGCCCGCGTAGACGAAGGGCCGGGTGGGGTGGTTCTCCAGGGACAGGACTCCGGCAGCGGTCGCCACGGGAGAGCCGGCCGTGCGGGTCAGGGAGCCGTCCTCGGCGTTGACCTGGAAGACGTCGATGCTGTTGCCGGGGCTGTTGGCGGCCAGCAGATACATGAACAACCGCCCGATGGGAGGCACAGGCACGGGAGGCGGGATCGGCCCTCCCCCCTGGCCTCCGCCTCCACTGGTGTCGCTGCCCCCGCAGCCTAGGAACCAAAGTGCCAACAAAAGCAGAAGCGCGAGCCGTTTCATCTGGAAAGCCCTCCCTCGAGAATTACCCGGCGTTCGGCGGTCGTTTCAGGACACCTTCGACACCTGCTGCGGCCGGAGGTGCAAACTGGAACGTAGACCACGGCGGCGGCCTTGAGGCTCAACTCAGGAACCGAGACCCGCCGGCGATTTCGCAATGTTTCGACAATGTTGGCGACCCATTTACCCGGCGATGCTTCAGAAGCCTCCATCATGCAGATTTCTGCGGGAGGAATGTTGGTGTAAATCGGGAAGCGCTTGAAATGAAACGCAGAACAATTCTCCGAATCGGTCTGGCGGGTCTCTTCAGCGGCTCGCTCACAAGACTCTCCCTCGCCGCAGGCACGACTGTCACCGCCGAGCAGGCTCTTCAAAAACTGAAAGAGGGCAACCAGCGCTATGTCGCCGGCCTCAAGACCGGTGGCACGGGCCGATCCGGCGAGCGACGCGAGCAGGTGGCCGAAAGCCAGAGTCCCCACGCTATCATCCTGGGATGCGCAGACTCCCGAGTCGCCCCCGAAGTGCTGTTCGACACCGGAATCGGGGAACTGTTCGTCGTCCGCGTTGCCGGCAACATCGTGAGCAATGCCAATTACGGCATCATGGGGAGCGTTGAGTTCGGCCACCTGGTGCTGGGCGCGCCCCTGATCGTCGTGCTCGGTCACTCTGCATGCGGGGCGGTGCGGGGGGCCCTGGATACCATCGCCAAGGACGAGGAGCTTCCGGGCTCCATCGAGGGCGTGGTGGACTCCATTCGTCCCGCCGCGAGGCGCATCAAGGGACAGTCCGGGGACCCTCTTGTCAACGCGACTCGGGCTAACGTCCAGGAAGGCATCAAGCGCCTGCCGCTCTACTCGGAGATTCTGCAAAAGGCCGAGGCCTCGGGGAAGCTCAAGATCGTCGGCGGGATCTACGATCTCCGCTCGGGAGCGGTCGATTTCCTTTGACCCTGTGTCAAGCGCTCGCTTAAAATTTTCCTCAACGTGATCCTGGTCATAGGCGGCGCGGTCGGACTGCTCGTAGGCTGAGAGCATGAGCCACGAGCAGAGTCTGATAACTGCCTTCGAGCCGTCGTGAGCCTGTTGAAACGGATCGACCCGGGACTCCTCATTGCGGGTCTGGCTCTGACGGGCCTGACCACCTACGGTGTTCTCTGGTTGACCCGAATTCCAGAACCCTGGCTGAATCTGCCTCTCTGGGTCGTCCTGGCCCTGGGAGGCACGCCCCTGGTCTGGGACCTGCTCAAGAAGGCCCTCAGGAAGCAGTTTGGCAGCGACCTTCTGGCCGGAATTTCCATCCTCACCTCGCTCTTTCTGCACGAGTATCTGGCGGGGTGCATCGTGGTCTTGATGCTCAGCGGTGGGGAGGCCCTGGAGAGCTTTGCGGTCAGCCGTGCATCGGCCGTGCTCGACGCGCTGGCCCGCCGCATGCCCACCCTGGCCCATCGGCGTGAAGGAGCTGAGTTGCGCGATGTCCAGGTTTCCGAAATCCAGGTCGGCGACCTGCTGGCCGTCCATCCTCACGAGATCTGCCCCGTGGACGGCGAGGTCAAAGAGGGGCACGGGCAGATGGACGAGGCCTACCTGACCGGCGAGCCCTTCCTCAATCCCAAGACTCCCGGCTCCAGGGTGCTTTCGGGCGCCATCAACGGGGAAACCATGCTGGTCATCCAGGCCACCCACCGGGCGGTGGACTCGCGCTACGCCCGCATCATGGAGGTCATGCGAGAGTCCGAGCAGCGGCGCCCTCATCTCCGTCGCCTGGGCGATCAGCTGGGAGCCTACTACACGCCAGTGGCGGTGGCGATCGCCCTGGTTAGCTGGGGTCTCTCGGGCGACCCGGTCCGCTTTCTGGCTGTTCTGGTGGTGGCCACGCCCTGTCCCCTCCTGATCGCCATTCCGGTGGCCATCATCGGCTCGATCTCAAGGGCTGCCCGGCGCGGGATCATCGTGCGCAATCCCGCCGTCATGGAGCAGTTGGACCTGGTGGAGACGATGATCATGGACAAGACCGGAACCCTGACCTACGGACAACCCTCCCTGACCGATCAGACCCTGTTCAACGGTTTCCAGGCCCTGGAGGTGCTGCGGCTGGTGGCCTGTCTCGAGCGCTATTCGCGCCATCCCCTGGCGGGAGCCATCGTCAGCCGGGCCCAGGCGGAAAAACTGACCCTGTCCGAGGCCACGGCGATCAGCGAGCCAGCGGGGCAGGGCCTGATCGGGGAGGTAGACGGTCACACCGTGCAGGTGACCAGTCGGGCCGTGGCCTCCCGATTCCAGACCGAGCTCCCCCTCGGTACGGGTCTGGAATGCGTGGTGCTGGTGGACGGGAAGTTAGCGGCCCACTATCGTTTCCACGACAAGCCTCGGGACGAGAGCAAGCTGTTCGTTCAGCACCTGGGCCCCCGTCACCGGATCAAGCGCAGCCTCATCGTCAGTGGCGATCGCGAGGAGGAGGTGCGTTATCTGGCCGACCAGGTGGGTGTGCTGGAAGTCTACGCCGGCCAGAGTCCGGAGCAAAAGCTGGAGATCGTGCGCCAGGAGACGAGCAAGGCGCGGACGGTGTACCTGGGCGACGGGATCAATGATGGCCCGGCCTTGATGGCCGCCACCGTCGGCATCGCCCTGGGGCAAGCCTCGGACATCACCGAGGAGGCGGCCGGCGCGGTCATCATGGACGGCTCCCTGGTCAAAGTGGACGAGTTCCTCCACATCAGCCACAATCTGCGGGTGGTGGCGCTGCAAAGCGCGGTGGGGGGGATGGCTCTCTCGATCCTGGGCATGCTGGCGGCGGCCCTGGGCTACCTGCCGCCCGTGGCCGGGGCGCTGGCCCAGGAGGTCATCGACCTGGCAGCGGTTCTCAATGCCCTGCGCACCGCCCTGCCCCCGGCCCGGCCCACGGATTACCAGGACGGCAACGCCGGCTCGTAGACAGGAGGGCTCGCTCGGGGGAAGGCGCGAAGGCTTTCCCATGGGTTCACAGTGGAAAGCCAAGCATCGCGAGGCAGCCGCGAATGCCAAGGGCCGGCTGTTCGGCAAGCTGTCCAAGGAGATCTCGATCGCCGCCCGCAACGGCACTGACCCTGACACGAATGCTCGCCTGCGGCTGCTGGTGGAGCAGGCGCGCAAGGCCTCGATGCCCCGCGAGACGCTGGAGCGCGCTTTGAAGAAGGGCAGCGGGTCGGGCGAGGGAGCCCACTACGAGCACCTGACCTATGAGGGTTTTGCGCCCCATCGGGTGCCGCTCATCGTGGAGGCCCTGACCGACAACATCAATCGCACCGGCCCGGAGATGCGCGTGCTGTTCCGCAAGGGCCAACTGTGCGCCTCGGGCTCGGTGGCCTGGGAGTTCGACTACCTGGGAATGATCGAAGCCACGCCTCAGGCTCCGGAAATCGACCCCGAGGAGGCCGCCATCGAGGCTGGCGCTCAGGACTTCGAGCCGGGGGAGGAGGGGGCCACGCTTTTTTTCACCGACCCGACCGACCTGGACCTGGTCTGTCGGGCCCTGCCTGAGCACGGCTTCACGGTGCAGTCGGCCAGGCTCGGCTATCGGCCCAAGAACCCGGTCAAGTTGGACGAGGCCCAGTTGCAGGAGGTGGAAGCCTTCTTGACCGCCATCGACGCCCACGACGACGTGCAGAGCATTTACGTGGCCCTGGCGGGGTAGCGTGCGCCTGCTCGCCGAGTAGTTTCCGCCGGGGCCCCGCCACCGGGCGGGTGCGCCGCACCAGAGCACAGGGTGCTGCTCAAGACCTGAGGGTTTCGGGAACTTTTCAGCCGTCCAGGCCAGAATACGCAAAAAGGGACCTGGAGGCACAGCCATTCTTACCGCACTGTCCTACCGCCTGCCGGTGGCGGCCGCTGCTCCGCGGCCGACCTCCGAGCGGGTGGCCCAGTTGATGGAGGGAAAGGGCGAGACGCGCGTCTTGCAGCGCCATCTCGAGACCCTCTGTCGGGTCACGGGCAGCGCCTCGGCGGCGCGGTCGGAGATGGAGTTCTTGCTCCAGGTCGCGCCCGACGACCCTGAGGCTCACAAGCGCTATGTCGAGCTCGTCAAGGCCGGGGACGGGGTCGAGCTCGACAGCCAGCGCCGGGCCTTCCAGGCGCTCGAGCAGAAAGCCGAGCCTCAGCTCCACGAGCAGTATCGCCGCTTCCTCAAAACCTGCGGGCAGCCTTCGGTGGCCTACAACGAGTTCGTCTGGCTCGACCAGAGCCTGCCCGCCAACTCCAGCCGGGCCCGCGGGCTCGAGCGCTACCGCCGGCTCATCGAGCACTCCGACGGGGTGGGTTGGGATCAGCGTCGCGCCGCCTTCAAGAACGGACTGCTCAGCGCCGCCACCCCCAGCGCTCCGCCCCCGCCTCCGGCCTTGAAGTCGGCTCAGGACGAGATCGCCCGCCTGACCGGCGATAGCGCCCTGGCCGCCCGCGAGCTGAGCGCCGTGATCGCCGCCCTGCCCCCCTCGGCGGAGCAGGACAAGCAGCTCAAGCGCTACGTCAAGCTGCTCGAGAAGGCCGACGGGGTGGAGCTCGCGAGCGTGCGGGAAGCTTTCGTCAAGCTCGAGCAGGCCAACGATCCCAGGCTGCGAGAATCCTTCGACAGCCTGCTCAAAGCCTGCGACGGCAATGCCGCCCGGGCCCTGAGCGAGTGGCGCTGGATCGAGTCGCAGCAAGCCGACATGGGTCGCTACGCCAGGCTTCTCGCCCAGAGCGAGGGGGCTTCCCCCGACCAGGTGCGCAACGCTTACCTGCACCAGACCGACGAGAAAGCCCAGCCCCCTCGCCTGAGGCGAGCCCACCAGGAGATCAGCCGCCTGACCGGGGACGAGAGCCTGGCCAGCCGCGAGCTGGACGCCCTGGTGGCGGCCCTGCCTCCCAGCGCCGAGCCCGACAAGCAGCTCGACCGCTACCTCGACCTGGCCGAGAAGGCTGATGGAATGCAGCTTCCCAGCGTGCGCGAGGCCTTCGTCAAGCTCGAGCAGTCAGGTGACAAGAAGCAGCGCCAGGGTTTCGAGAAGCTGCTGGAAGCTTGCGACGCCGACGCCTCGCGCGCCATGAGCGAGTGGAAGTGGCTCGAGACGGTCCAGGGAGACATGACCCGCTACGCCCAGTTGCTCTCCCAGAGCGGCGATGCCAGCACGGCCCAGGTTCACCAGGCCTATGTCAACCTGCAGGGTCACGAGCTTGGCAAGAGCCAGGTGCAGGACGCGCTGGCCGATGGCTCCATTCTGGGTCTGCGCAAGCTGGGCCTGAACCGCTCGCTGTCCAGGCTCGAGGATCTGCTCGGCGACCGGGCCGCGGCCGCCCAGGAGCTGCAGTTCGCCCTTTCTCAGGTCAAGCCGGGCCAGGATCAGGGCGCCGTGATCGGCCGCTACGTGGAGCTGCTCGAGAAGGCCGACGGGGTGGGAGTCGCCAGCGTGCGCGAGGCCTTCCCCCTGACCGAGGACCCGAAGGTCTACAAGTCGTTCCTGGCCCTGCTCGAGACCGGTCGGCAGGAGATCACTCCCGCCCTGAGCGAGCTGAAGTGGCTGGGCCAGAACGCCGACGCCATCGATCGCTACCGCAGCTTGCTGGAAGTGACCGGCGAGCGGTCCAGCGCGCTCACAGCCGCCTATCCCATCCTCGAGAAGCTGCCCGCTGGAGCTATCGAGCAGCTGCGCCCCCTGCTGGCCCAGGGCCTGCGGCCCGACGAGGCGGCTCGCGATTTGGAAACGCTCTACACCCACCTTCCGGCCGGTGAGGACCCGGCTCCCGCCCTCAGAACCCTGGAGCGGCTGCGAGCCGAGGCGGGTCCCGATCAGCACCAGGGGGTGCGGGCGGCCCTGACCCGCTTGCTGAAGGCCCCCGCCGCCGAGCGCAAGACCCAGGAGAAGAACTACCAGCTGCTGCTCGAGGTGGAAGGCGATCCCAACCTGGCTTTGCAGGACCTGGAGTGGCTGGTGGCCGACACGCGCGGCGACCTGACCCAGCGCACCCGCTCCTACACCAACTTGCTGGCCGAGAGCGCCAACTCCCAGCGCGAGCCGATCCGCAAGGCCTTGCAGGAGCTGGCGGCCACTCCCGGCCCGCCGCCCCGCACCGGCCTGTGGGCCCGCCTGTGGGGCAGCACATCGCGCGAGGAAGCCTTCGAAAAGCTCTACCGCATGCAGGACGGCAATGCCGCCCAGGCCATGAAAGACCTCAAGACCATCGAGTTCCACCTCGATCCCAACGAGGACCTCAAGAGCGCTCTCAAGGAGTTCGAGAAGCTGCTCGAGCAGACCGGCGAGCCCACCCGCACCCGTCAGGCCTTCGAGGCCATCCGGGGCCGTCCACCGGAGGAGCGCAAGGAGTTCAAGAAGGAGCTGTTCGCTCTCACCTCCGAGCTCGGCGACCTGGACCTGGCCCGGCGCTCGCTGCAGGTGGTGCGCGGCTCGAAGAAGGCCGAGGAGCGGATCAAGCGGATGGAGGCCCTGATGGGCTGGGTTCAGAGCGAGCAGTCGGCCTCCGCCGCCGTGGCCATGATGGAGGCCTCGGCCAACCTGATGATCAACAGCCAGGGCATCGAGGCGGCCAGAGCTCAGGTGACGGCCATGCGCAAGAAGGGGGTGGCTCCCGAGCTGCTCAACACGCTGACCTACGCCGCCGCCCGTTGCTCGCGCATGCCGGGCAGCCCCTATCCCACCCCCGACGAGACGCTCTC
>CAZWUN010000198.1:0-9830 GCA_964637145.1 uncultured Burkholderiales bacterium | reverse complement strand
CCATGCTGATCGCCTTCATCGCCCTGGTGCACATGATCGACGGCATCCTGAGCGTGATCGGAAGCGTCTTCAGCCATCCCGAGTTCGGGCTGGACGACATCTTCAACGTGGTCTTCGTGCCCTTCGCCTGGCTGATGGGCGTGCCCTGGGGGGTGCAGGCCAACCAGTGCGCCGAGCTCCTGGGCCAGAAGCTGGTCATCAACGAGTTCTACGCCTACACCTCGCTCACCACGGCCATTTCCGATCCCAACTGCCAGATGTCGGGCCGCACGATCATGATCACCATTTACGCCCTGTGCGGCTTTACCAACTTCAGCTCCATCGGGATCCAGATCGCCGGCATCGGCGGCCTGGCCCCCCTTCGCCGCTCGGACATGGCCCGCCTGGGCATGGCGGCGCTGCTGGCGGGCAGCCTGGCCTGCTTCCAGACGGCCGCCATTGCGGGCGTTCTGGTGGGCGAAGGCGAGGTGGTCTACAACAAGCCGGCTGCCATTCAGGCGCCGGTGCACCCGGACCCCAAGAAGCCCGAGCCCAGCCCCTCACCCGAAGCCAGCGCTTCGCCTGAAACCAGCCCCTCGCCGTCGGCCAGCGCCTCAGCTGAGCCCACCCCGAGCCCATCTCCCTAAGCTTCCAGGAACACCACCAGGGCGGTAATGTTGTCGCGTCCCCCCCGCTCGTTGGCCTGCTCCACGAGCACCTCGACGGCCTGCTCGGGGCTGGCTGCGGCCCCCAGCAGTTGCCCGATCAGAAGGTCGGGCAGTTCCTTGTTGAGACCGTCGCTGCACAAAAGTACCCGATCTCCTGGCTCGACCGGCACTGTCTGCGTTTCGAACTCCAGCTTCTTCTGACCCATGTGTCGGATCAGCTGGCTACGCCAGGGGTGCACCTCGGCCTGCTCGGCCGTAATGGTGCCCTGCTTGAAGAGGGCGTGCACCAGGGTGTGATCGTCGGTGAGGAGCCGCAACTCGCCGCCCCGCCACAAATAGACCCGAGCATCGCCAGCATGAGCAACGAAGAGCTCATGGCCCCGCACGTGCACGGCCACCACCGTGGAGCCCATGCCGTAAAGTGAGCGGCTGGTGGCCGACTGCTGCCAGATGTCGCGGCTGACCTTACTCATGGCCGAGCCCATCAGCTCCAGCGGGTCTCCGCTGGCCAGATGGGGCAGAACCAGTGGGGGGATCCGCTCCACCGTCATGGCGGCAGCAACCTCCCCTCCGTTCATTCCGCCCATCCCGTCGGCCACCAGGAAGAACTGCTGGTCGATGAAGACCGCGCAGGCGTCCTCGTTGTTGGGTTTAGCCCGTCCCGGGTGGGTGCGAGCCGCTGCTCGAACCTTCACGCCGGCCCTATTCCCGGTGAAGGGGATCCCATCCCCCTCGCAAACCCCCTCGGGCATGAACAATCTCATCCAAACCGTGTTCCCCCTGTTCCTCTACGTACTGGGCGGACTGGTGCTGGGCGTCAGCCTTTATCCCGCCATCTGCCTGACGGCCTGGCTCTATAAGCTGAGCCTCGGAATGAGCGAGGCGATGCGCCTCCTGGCCGTCTCGGTGGGTCTGGGGGTGGGCTACTTCGTCTACGGGTTCACCTTGATGCTGGTGACCTCGTTTCTCAACACCGTGCTGGGGCTGCGCCTCAAGCCCGGCAGGCACAAATACTTCTCGCCCGAGTCGCTGCGCTGGGTCCTGGCCAGCGGGCTGCACCTGGTGGTCAAGGTGACCTTCGTCGATTTCGTGATGCTGTCACCCTTCCTCAACCTGTATTGCCGCATGATGGGCGCCAAGATTGGCGAAGGCGTGATGATCAACAGCAAGTATGTGCACGATCTCAGCCTGCTCGAGATCGGAGACGAAGCGATCATCGGAGGCGAGGCCGCCATCTCGTGCCACGCGGCTGAACGAGGCTACCTGGTGCTCTCGCCCGTGAAGATCGGCAAGAAGGCCCTGATCGGACAACGCTCCATCCTCATGCCGGGCGTAACGGTGGGCGATGGAGCGGTGGTGGCGGCCCAGGCGGTCGTCCTCAAGGACGTGGCCATTCCCGCCGGGGAGACCTGGGTGGGGATCCCGGCCCAACGCAAAGACTAGCTAGCGTTTGATGGGGGCGCCAAACACGCCCAGGTGCTTTGAGCAGGGGGTCAAAGCCCCCCAGCGCGTTGTGGGCCGGGGGCACCGCCTGGGAGAGCAGGCGGTCAGTGAAACACCAGGCTGAGCACGTTGAAGATCACCCAGGCCGCGCCCGACAATCCGGTCATGAATTGGGCTGTGGAGTAAGCGGCGAACTTGCGCTGAGCGATGCCGGCCACCACGTAGGTGCGGCGCAGCACGTCCTCCACCTGGGTGGCTCCCTGGATGGCGAAGAAGTCGGAGGCATACTGCTCGGCGCTGGCCCGCCGGGTGATGTCGCCGAAGAAGACCAGGTCGTTGCGCGCTGCCTGAGGTCCGGAGAAGCGCGTGCTGACCACCGAGAAGCAGAAGAAGATGGCCAGGGCTGCGGCCAGCACTGCCACTGCTGCCGACAGCGTCACCACCGCGCTCTTTCCCCCCACCACCGCCTGGGCGGCGGCGATGAACAGGCTGTTGATCACGATCAGAGTTCCCGCCTTGGTGTCGGCGAACTGCACCAGCTCCTGGTTGAAGTGCAGCACGTGAAAGGCTTCCTCGGCCACATCCCGATGCTCGGTGGCGGCCGCTATGGCTGCTCGATTCGGCATTTTCGCTTACCTCCCGCTCGATAGTCCCAGCCTACCACCGGCCAGGAGCAAGTTCTGTGAAAAACTTCACAACCCCCAGGCCCGCACCAGGTGCTCGAAGCGATCGGCCACCAGCTCGGGCTGATCCTCCTGAAAGGCCTGTTCGAACACCGTGCGGCCCACCGCAAAGCCCTTCGAGGCCGGTAGGCTCGAAACCCCGCCCAGCCGGGTGGCCAGCTCCTCCAGCGGCTCGCCCCCCCCCAGCCACAGCACCCCCCGGCAGCATTCGTCGCGCGAGGCCATTTGAGCGATGCGGGCAGGATCGGGGCCGATGGGCACCTTCCACCAGTCGGGCGACAGCTCCAAGAGCTCTTGCATCGCGGAGCTCAGGTCGTCTCCCCCATCGGGGCGCAGCACCTCCAGGATCAGCTCGCGCCCCAGCGCCCGGCAGGCTGCCACCACCTGCTCCAGCGTGGCCCGCTGCCCCTCGCCCCCGGGCCAGGTCACCAGCAGCTTGACGGCTCGACGCCGCGGACGCGAGCGCAGGGTGACCCCGGCGTCCTGGCCAATCACCCGCAGGGGAGTGCTGTTGGGCTCCTCCAGACATTGAGCCGTCCAGAAGCCCTCGG
Organism: uncultured Burkholderiales bacterium; assembly: GCA_964637145.1. GTDB lineage: Bacteria > Vulcanimicrobiota > Xenobia > Xenobiales > QWHO01 > QWHO01. Next base: position 6,506 of record CAZWUN010000198.1, on the reverse strand, counting down.
CCTCGGCCCAGCCCAGACACTCCTCGCGGTCGAGGATGAAACCCAGCTCACAATCCCAGGAACGCTGACGAAAGCGCTCGGCCACCGCCTGGCAGGCGGCCAGCTTGAAGCGACCCACCCGCGCGTCGTCCTGGCATCGCTGCCAAAACCAGGTGCGGTGATCGATGGCCAGGATGGCCAGCGAGCGCTGCGGGGGCGGCTTCAGGGCGCCGGCGGCGTGCAGTCGCTCGACCCGGGGCGTGAGGCCGTGGGATAGAAACTCCTCCACTTCACGCTGGTACGGCATGGCCGGAGCGCAGCCGTGGCGGGTGACCACCAGGGCACCGTTGGCGTTGCCTCGCCGCAAGCACTCGCCCAGAGGCAGATCGCGCAACCAGCCGGAGAGAAATCCGGCCAGGAAGGCATCGCCGGCTCCCAGCGTGTTCAGCACCTCGACCGGAAAGCCGCCCCCTTCCACGGCTTGCTCGCCACTCAGAGCCACCCGCGCCCCCCGCGCCCCCAGCTTCAGCACGGCCGTGGCCCGGGGAGCCAGCTTGCGGGCCGGCTCGAAGCCACCCGCCAGAGCTTGGTACTCTTCCTCGGTGCCAACGAGCAGGTCCACCTCGCTCAGCACGTCCTTCAGGCGCGTGGGCTCGACCAGCTCGCGGGTGCCATCGGGCAACTCGCGATACCACAGCACCGGTCGGTAGTCGATGTCGTAGACGATGCGGCAACCGGCCGCGCGCGCTTCGCGCACCAACTGGTGGGTAACTCGGGCAGCCTCCGGGGTGGAGAACGAATTGCCCGAGACCAGCACCGCGCGGGCCTGGCCCAGCCACGAGCGGTCGAAGTCGGATTCGCTCAGGCGAAGGTCGGAGGCCCGCTCGCGGTACCAGGTCAGGGCGAAGCGATCGGGAGGTATGATCTCGGCCATCACCATGGGGGTGTGGGCGCGGGGATCGACGCGAATGTGGGAAACGTCCACGCCCTCGCGGCGAAAGGTCTCCAGCACGAACTCGCCGGTGCGGTCCTCCCCCACCCGGGTCAGCATGGCCACCTTCAGGCCCAACCGGGCAGCGCCCACAGCCACGTTGGTGGGGCAGCCCCCGATGTACATCGAGACCGACTGGGCCTCGCGCAGCGGCGAGCCCACCTGGTCGCAGTAGAGGTCCACCATGCACCGTCCCACCGAAATCAGGTCCATTCAAACCTCCGCAAACGCGTCCGGGTAGACCAGCTCGCCCGAAAGAGGCTCGCTGGCCATGAGGGCCGGCCCCGACCAGGCGCAGCGCAGCCCGGCGGCGTGGTCGGCCGAGAAGCCGAAGCGGGGATAGTACTCGGGATGACCCAGCACCACCACGGGCAGCTCCAGGGCGGCCAGACCCGCCCGCACCAGGGCCGAGCCGATCCCCTGGCGCTGGTAGGCGGGCAGCACCGCCATGGGGGCCAGTGAGAGCACCTCGCGGCCGTCCAACCTGAGCGCCGAGAAGGCGATGTGCCCCACGACCCGGCCCTGCTCCTCGGCCACCAGCGAAAGCCGCAAGAGGCCTTCCCTGCGCAGCCGGTCCACCAACCTTCCCTCCCCTTCGGCGCCGAAGGCGGCCCGGTTCACCTCCCGGATGGCCTCCCGATCGCCCGGGTGCTCGGGTCGGACGGTCATGGCCCGAGCGGGAGCTGGAGCGGGGCGGGGCTGTTCCAGTCGCCCCGCACGAAGGCCAGCTCGGGATCGTCGTAAACCACCCACAGCGGGTGCTGTCCGGCCAGAAAGTTCAGGTAGTAGACATCGAAGCCGGGGGCCGCCACGACGGGGTGAAAGCCTCGCCGCACCACAATGGTATCCCGATCGCGACACAGAAACAGCTCGTCGAAGTCGGCGTCGTAGAGACGCTGCACCGCCCAGCCACTCTCTGGCATGCGGTAGTAGTAGATCTCGTCCAGGTCCACCTCTTCCGGCAGGCGGTCGGCATCATGGCGGTGGGGAGGATAGCTCGACCAGTTGCCGCTGGGAGTGTAGACCTCGACGCAGAGCAGGCGCTGGCAGAATCCGGGATCGACCAGGTGGGTGATCTGGCGGGTCACGTTGCGACCTCCGCGCATCTCCACCGCGCAATCTTGTGGACCCAGCACGCGGGCGGGAAAGTCCTGGCTGCAGGGGGCCGAGCCCCAGGCCAGCTCCGAGTCGGTCTCGGCCTCGAAGACGCAGTCCTGGCGTCTTGGCACGTAGGCGAACCAGGGCAGGCCCTGAAAGACTCCAGCGCGCTCCACATGCTGGCCCTGCAAAATGCCCCGGCCCGAGAGCAGCACCAGAACACCTTCTTCTTCGCCATTTCGGGCCTGCAAAGACTCGCCGGCGGCCAGGCGATGAACCCGGAAGGTGAGGTGGCTCCAGCCCGCCATCCGAGGCGTGACCTCGACCACCTGCGGGCCCTCCTGGGGACCCAGCTTCAGCATCGCACCGTTCTCCCGCTCTTCAAAGACTCGGCGCAGGCCAGCGCAACGCGCAGAGCCTGCACGGCGTCTCGAGGGCCGGGGGTGGGTACCTTTCCCGAGCGCACGCTGGCCACAAACGCCGCCAGCTCCAACCGGTAAGCCTCCCGAAATCGGCTCAGGAAGCCGTCGTAGCAGTCACGCAGCACGCCCTCGCCGCGATAGCTGCGCAGGGACAGCGGTCCCTCCTCCTCCACCACCAGCTTGCCCCCCGAGCCCATCAGCTCAGCCCGAATGTCGTAGCCGTAGACGGCCCGGCGCCAGGCCTGCAGCACGCCCAACGCGCCCGACTCGAAGCGCAGCGTGACGCAGGTCGTGTCCACGTCGCCCAGCTCGGCGATGCGCTCATCCACCAGACACGCTCCCACCGCCATTACCTCCACCACCTCGCCCCCGAAAAAGCGAGCTACGTCGATGTCGTGGATGGCCATGTCGCGGAAGATCCCCCCCGACACCTTGAGATAGTCGATGGGAGGAGGCGCAGGATCGCAGGTCAGCGAGCGCAGCATCTCGAGCTTGCCGATTCGGCCCTGCTCGAGGGCCTGGCGGGCGGCCGCAAAACCGGGGTCGTAACGGCGCTGAAAGCCGATCTGAAAGGGCACGTTACGGGCTGCCTCGAGAGCCTGCTCGGAGCGTTCGATCTCGAGGCCCACCGGCTTCTCACAGAAGATCGCCTTGCCCCGGGCGGCGCACTGCTCGATCTGGCGGGCGTGGAGGTCCGTGGGTGAGGAGATGACCACGGCCTCCACCTCGGGCAACTCCAGGGCCTCTTCCAGGCTGTCGAGCACCGGTCGACCGCGGGCGACCTTCGCGGCCCGCTCGCGCTCGGGGTCCACCAGGCAGACCAGCTCGCCCCCTTCGATGGAGCCACACAGATGACGCGCGTGCAGCTCCCCGATACGCCCCGCGCCCACCACCGCCACCCCCAGGTTCTTCACGCGAAGCCCTCCAGGAAGCGCCGGGCCGCCTCGGCCACCTGGAAGGGGGAAGCCTGGGCCGGGTCTTGATCGGCCTCCACCACCCACCACTCGGCCCCGCGCAGGTGGGGCAGGATGCCAGCCCAGTCGAGGCCGCCCGTGCCCGGAGTGCAGAACACGTTCCGCTGCACGGCCTCCAGGAAGAGAGGCCGACTCAGGTGGACCTGATCGAGCACGGCCGGACGAACGTCCTTGAGGTGAACATAAGGGATGCGGTCTGCGTAGTCGCGTGCCGCTTGCTCGGGGTCCTCCCCCGCGTAGGCCAGCTGAGCGGTGTCCAGACAGAAAGAAAGCTCTTCGGGTCGAAGCAACCCGAAGAGCCGATCGATCTCGGGACGGCGCTCAATAGCCGTCCCGGCGTGGGCATGGTAGCAGACTCCCACCCCCTGGGAAGCGGCGAATTCGGCCACCCGGCGGAGGCCCTCCCTCAGACGCCTCCAGCCGGCCTCGTCCAGCGGGGTTACCACGCGGGACTGGCCGCGGGCATCCCAGTGCAGACTGCCGGCTCCCTCGGCCAGGATGGCGTAACGGGCGCCGGCAGCCCGGCAGAAAGCGACGTGCTCTTGAGCCCGCTCCAGCTCGTCGGCGTGCCGCTCGGAATTGGCCAGGTTGGTCCAGCGATAGGCCCCGCAAAGCTCCAGGCCGTGCTCGGCCAGGGAAGATTTCAGGACTTCGGGCTCACTCGGATAGGTGTAACTCATCTCCGAGCCGGCATAGCCGGCCCGGGCCACCTCGGCCATGATCTCGGGGCCGATGCGCTCGGATCCCCAGTCGCGAAGGTCGTCGTTGGCCCAGCCGATGGGAGCGATCCCCAGCTTCATCCGGGCCCCTTCGGCATCTACCGGCGAACCTTCCTGGCCCGAGCCGTCGGCACCGGAATGGCGGTTCGAGCGGGGGGCTCGCACTCGGGCAGGTCCTCCACCAGGATCTCGACCATGCGGGCGAACACCTGGGTCAGAGGCCCCTTGCTGTAGAGCAGAAAGCTCTCCCCCTGGCGGGAAACCAGAAAGTTGGAATTGAGCACGTGCTCGTCCATGGTGGCCCGGCAGCGGGCGATGACGTCTTGCAGGGCGGGGGAATGCTCTTCGGTCCAGATCATTGGGAAGTTCTCCTTACTGTTATTTGCAGGCATGCGGGGAAACCGTGGGGAACTAGACCGCGGGCGCAGCGCCGTTCCCCGAGCGCTGCGTCCAGGAGGAAACCAGGATGACTCGAGCCGATGGCCGCAACCCCTCCCAGATCCGGCCGGTCTCGTTTGAGCTAAACTATGCTCCCTTCGCGGAGGGCTCGGTGCTGATCAGCGCCGGCTCCACCCGGGTGTTGTGCGCGGCTACCCTGGAAGAGCGCATTCCCACCTGGATGGCCGAGAAGAAGCGAGGCTGGGTGACCGCCGAGTATGCGATGCTGCCCCGAGCTACGATGAATCGCACCAATCGCGAACGCTCCCGCAACTCGGGTCGGACCCACGAGATCCAGCGCCTCATCGGCCGCAGCCTGCGGGCCGTCACCTGGCTCGAGAAGCTGGGCGAGCGCCAGGTGATCTGTGACTGCGACGTGATCCAGGCTGACGCTGGCACGCGCACCGCGGCCATCACGGGCTCCTGGGTGGCCCTGGCTCAGGTGGGGGACCGGCTGCTCAAGAACGGCCTGATCAGCGAGTTCCCCCTGCACGACCAGGTGGCCGCCGTGAGTGTGGGCCTGGTGGACGGCGAAGTGCTCGTCGACCTCGACTACACGGAGGATACCCGCGCCCAGGTCGACCTCAACCTCGTCATGACCGGCCGAGGCCAGCTTGTCGAGGTGCAGGGAACCGCCGAAGGAGCGCCCTTCTCCCGAGGAGACCTCAACCGCATGATCGACGCCGGCTGGGCTGGTCTCGAGCGCCTCTTCCTGGCTCAGCGCCAGGCACTCGAGACGGCTGGCGTAACGCTGCCGTTTCTCGCGCCAGCATAGGGCCCGCAGACCGACCCTGAAAACGCCGACCGGCTCCTTCTCGGAGCCGGCTCGTCGAACGCTTCTTGGAGAAGTGCGTTTCAACGAGACAGCCCCGTGGCCAGCGTGTAATACAACCGGGCCGAGTGCTTCAGGCGCTTGAGCGCCTGGTCTGCCTGACCCCCCCGGTGGGCCACCTGGCAGGTCCAGCGCGCCCTGCCCGGCACCGCTACCGGCAGGGCGGCATGAACAGGTGGACGCAGCTCCAGCTCCCCTACTTCCACACAGCTCACCAGGCGGCTCTTCGATTGATTCTTAACCATCGTCTCGTCCTCCCCAAATTTTTGGAAGCGCGCTCGGCGCCCGTCACAGCGGCATCATTCCGGCTGATAGGGACCTCGGATTCCGGTGCTTCCCTGTGAACTCCTTGTGAAGAGCCTGTGGAAGAAGGCCAATTTTATCCCATTTTCGCGCGAGTACTGTCCCCATGCATGGCCACTTTCGGGGGACCGGGCATGTTCGAGTTCGACCTCGGGAAGGCCTCAGAAGAGGGGTTGCGAAGGCCTCGTTCGACGAAGGGAAAAGCCTTTGCGAACGGGTTTCGGCAAACAAAAGGTTACGGAGAATCCATGCGCTCGCTGCTGATCACTCAGTGTCTGCAGAACGACTTCCTGGCGCCGCTGGGACGTCTCGACCCCCTGCCGAACCCGCTGCACGTAGGCTGGAGCGAGTCCTTGCGCCTTCTGGGCGAGGAACCGTCCCGCGGGCCAATGGCCACCCTGGTGCGGGCATGCCTGGAGGATACCGATCTGTCCATGATCCACGTGCGCGACTGGCATGACCTGTCCGACCCCGACCAACGAGCCGAGATGGAGCTTTTCGGGGCCCACTGCGTGCAGGGCACCCCGGGAAGCGAGTTCGTCGCCGGCCTGCATGCCGATCTCACTCATCATCCTGGCAGCCACATGGTGGACTCCACCAGCCTCAACGATACTCTGGAAGGCAACCTCTCAGGCCTGATCGAGCGCCTGTCCGGCCCCGAGACCCGCATCGGTGTGGTGGGCGTCTGGACCGATGTCAAGATCCACTACCTGCTCTATGAGCTGAAGACCCGCTTCCAGCGCCACAACC
>CAZWUN010000197.1:0-9869 GCA_964637145.1 uncultured Burkholderiales bacterium | reverse complement strand
CGGGGGCGCCTCCATACAAGTCTGTCGGCGCAAGTTACTGCAAAACCTTCAGCACTTCACTTCAATTTTTTTCAAGGACTCCTCTCGGACGCGTCGAATCCATCCTCATGGACTATGATTCCCCCGCCGCTAACGCCCTGGCCATCCTGCGCCGCAACTACTTCTGCGACGGCCACGCCGACACGCTTGCCATGGTGGCCCTGGAAGGCTACGACCTGGCCGCCCCGGAACCGGCCGGGCACTTGAGCCTGCCTCGACTCCAGGGGATCGACCAGAATCTTCAGTTCCTGGCCATCTTCGTGGCTCCCTCGGTGCGCGGCTTCCGTGGCTTCCTGGAGGCCCTGACGGTGGCGGGTGCGGCTCATCGTCTGAAGCTTCCCCTGGTCAGGAGCCGGGCCGATCTCGAGCGCTCGCGACGCTCCTCCAGAACCCACTTCCTCCTCTCGCTGGAAGGCGCCGGACCGCTTCAGGGCGACCTGGGTCGGCTGGAGATCCTCTTTCACCTGGGCCTGAGGGCCCTGGGCCTGACGCACAACCACGACAACCAGGCCGCCTCCGGCTGTGGCTCGCCCATGGCTCCCCCTCCCACCGGATTTCGCGGCCTGCGCCCCTTCGGGCGACGCCTGATCGCTCGCATGAACGAGCTGGGCATGGTGGTGGACGTCGCCCACCTGGCCCGCAGGGCCTTCTATCAGGTGCTGGAAGTGGCCGGTCGGCCGGTGATCAACAGCCACACGTGCTGCGCCCGCTTCGTAAACATCGAGCGCAACTTCGACGATGCCCAACTGAAGGCTCTGGCCTCCACCGGAGGGCTGGCCGCTGTCACCTACGTTCCCCGTTTTCTCAAGTCGGAGGGCCCGGTGACCAGCGAGGACGTGCTGCGCCACCTGGAGCACATGGTGGAGCTGATGGGGGTGGAGCACGTGGCTCTGGGCAGCGATTTTGACGGAGTGAGCGAATTGCCCACCGATCTTGCCCATCCCGGGCAGGTCGTCAACCTTGTGGAGAGAATGCTGCGGTCAGGCTGGCGCGAGCCAGACATCGCCCGGGTGCTGGGCGGAAACTGGCTGAGGGTTCTGCGCCAGGTTCTGCCCCAGGAGTAGCATGGACCCCAAGTCGGCCACTCACATTCTCTATCACGCCCACTGCGACGACGGCTTCGGGGCCGCCTGGGCTGCCTGGCGCACGCTGGGCGACCGGGCCGTTTACCTGCCGGTCAGCCACGGGGCGCCCGCTCCCGAGCTGCCTGTCTCGGCGCGGGTGGTCCTGGTCGACTTCTCCTATCCCAGAGCGGAGTTGCTCTCCTTGCGCGAGCGTTGTCAGGACCTGTTCGTGGTCGATCACCACAAGACCGCCCAGCAAGAGCTGGCGGGGCTGGATAACACGATTTTTGACATGGAGCGCTCGGGGGCTCATCTTTCCTGGGAGTTTTTTCATCCCCACGAGCCGCTGCCCGAGCTGCTCGCTTACGTGGAAGACAAGGACCTCTGGCGCTTTGCCCTGCCGCAGAGCAAAGAGGTGACCATCGCCTTGCGCTCCTACCCGATGGACTTTCAGGTCTGGTCGCGCTTGAAGGTCGAGGAGCTCAAGCGCGAGGGGACCATCTTGCTCCGCTTGCAAGAGCAACTGGTCAACGAGGCCTGCGCCCGGGCTCGCTGGTCGCAGGTCGGCGGACATCGCGTGCCGGTGGTCAATGCGACGGACTTTCGCTCCGAGATCGCAAATCGGCTCTGCGACCTGCACCCCGCCGCTCCCTTCGCGGCTGCTTACTACGATGATGAGCACGGCCTTCGCACCTGGTCGCTTCGGTCGGTAGGCGACTTCGACGTCTCCGAGGTGGCCCGCACGCTGGGTGGGGGGGGGCACAAGCACAGCGCTGGCTTTCAAGAGTCCTCTAGCTGAAGTTCATGGGGCTTCCCGTCAGCAGCGGGTTGTGGCCGCCGGCGGGATCCAGCGCGTAGGCATAGAGCTCGTGCTGTGAGCCATCGAGATGCTCGCCCGGGATCTGGAACGTGAAGCCATGGTCGCCCGGATAGCCGGTGGACTCGTTGACATCGGAGCGGGGTCGATCCCCCCGGACCCCCCCCACGAACTCGCCCCGGCCCGCCGGACCGTCGAGATAGAAGTGCAGGTCGATGGACTGCTCGGGGCAGTTCGGATCAAGCGTCCACCCGACGGCCAGACCGTCGGGCTCGATCCGCTCCAGATGACCGACCGGAGGGGTCGCATAGGGAACCGCGCCCACGAAGGCTCGGGGCGAGCCGGGAAGCTCGACCAGGCGACCTCCGACCTCGGCCCTCACCACCAGGACCCTCTTCTGGCCCGTGACGTAGTGCCTGGGGACCTGAAATCGAAAGGCACCGGGCCCATCCTCGGGGCTGGGCGTGGCCAGCCCGACGAACTGGCAGATCGAATCGGTATCCACATACATCTTGACCGGAACCACGCGGTCAGGCTCGGCGGGGTCTCGGGCCCAGCCCTGGACCGAGCCGTCCGGACGAATCTGCTCCAGATCTCCCTCCACCACCCGAGGAGGACCCTCCAACTCTGGCTGGCCGGGCAGGAGCGAGCGGGCCACAACTTCCTGGAAGCCCTGCTCCAGGTCGGGTCGGCCGCGAATCGAGCGGGCCACCTCGCTGAGGGCTATCGAGGCCATCAGGGCCAGAGCCGCCGGGTCCTGCTCGAAGGCCGCCAGAACGGCTTGGACCAGCGGGTCCTGGCGATTGATCCGCAGGCCGTTCCAGGCGCAGAGCACGGCGGGCTCGTTCGCTCCGCTCACCAGGGAGAGGTTCCAGCGCGTGCTGAGCAACTCGCCCCGGGCATCTTGCAGGCGGTTCAATAGCGCCTCCAGCCTCTCGAGAAAACGATTCTCGACCGCGGTGGTAGCCGGTTGAGGCCGGGCCGGCCCGCTGTCCTGCTGCTTGAGCAGTGCCTGCTTTCCCAGCAGGCGCTCGAGCGTCTCCAGGTCGGTTTCGTCCAGGCACAGAACCCCCGGGCCGGCTTGATGACCGGGGCTGACCCAGGCCACGGGAGCCCTCTGGCGCAGCGACTCCACCGACTCGAAGCTCTTGCCGACCTGAAAGATGGGCAACTCTTCGAGCCACTCCGGGTCGACCCGGGGCAGGGCGATCTGGCTCAGGCGAAGTGCCCGGGCCAGGCTCCCGGGAGAGCCAGTGGCCAGGTGGGCCCAGCCTCGCAGAGACGAGCGGGAGCAGGGATTGAGCCTCTGGCCCGCCAGCTCTTTGTAGAGCTCGGGCAGGAGGGCCAGCCAGCACTCCATGGCCCGGGCGTAGAACGCATCGCGACGCACGCCATCAAAGTCTTCCGCCGGGGTGAATGCGCCTTCGAGCACCACCTCGAGTCCGGTGAGAGGGAGAAGAAGCGGGATCTCGGGCAACTCGCAGCCATCGAGAATGAGTCGGATCCGGGGGGAGCCTCCGCTCTTGCTCAAACCCACCTCACCCCGCAACTCCGGGGCGCTCAGCGACCTCCTCACGGCCATCTCTCTGCCCGAGATCACGGGCCTGGCTATCCTCTTGCTCCACAGCCGTCGGTTGGTCTCGCGGCGCTGGCGATTGTGGATGCGCCGGGTGACGTTTCGCACCCGGTGGCGCAGCAGCTTTCGCAGAGGCTCGAAGTTGGGCCCCTCATCGAAGAGCACCAGCGGTATGCCCTCCAGCTCCAGGCCTGGATGCCTCTCGCTGGAGCACGGAACGTCGCCCCGCTCGGCCACCACCTCCAGGATCTGCCGCAGGGAAACGCTCTGGCAATCTCCCGTGGCTGTGGTCCAGAGGGGCAGCCGGGTGAGTCCTTCGGGGACCACTGCCTCGGGAGTTTCGAACGTGAAGATTTCCTGGCGCAACTGGGAATGCCAGTCCCAGTGCTTGATCAGCAGCAGCGGCTGTTCGCAAAGACGGGCCACGGACTCGGTCCGGGCGGCTCGGTAGGCGGCCACCAGCCGCTCGTAGGTGGCATCCCGCACGATGGCTGTCTGGGAGACGTTCTCGAGCAGCTCCTCGCAGCTGAGCACGGCCTGGAAAGGGAGCACTCGCTCGGGCAGATCCACCCATTCAACCAGCACTCCGGCTCGGAGAAAGCCAAGACGGGCTCGTTCGAAGAGGCGGAAACCGCCCCAACCCCGGAAATTTTCCCCCTGGATCAAGACCGCTCCGTAAGGAAAATGCTCTTCCAGGGGCTGCGAGATCAGGTTCTTGTTCAACTTGATGGGAATAGGAGCCAGGGCACAGTGCTTTTTCAGCAGGTCGCCTTCGCTCGTCTGTCCGAGCAGGCTGCGAAAGACCTCTCCCATGCGAAGGCCCGGGCGATCGCGAACGTAGATGTGGGTGTGGGTGCCTTCAGGTCCACGACTCAGCACGTCCGGCTTGCCAGGCCGAAGCTCCAGCCGGTTGCCTGCGCTGTCCACCCGGGCAAAACGGGGCTTGAGCGCCATGCAAGCGCTCAGGGCCAGGCCCAGCTGGCGCAGGGAAGGGTCTCCGTGGCTATCCAACATGGCCGCCTCGGCCCGGCTCAGCTCGTCGGCCTGAAACGGGGGGCCGTCAAAGCGCATGTGCATATCGTCTGAGTCGATGCGGAAGGCGATCTCGCTGGCGCCGCGCAATACGGCCGCCTGCACCAGCTCGAGCACGTAGGCGTGGGGGTCGGCCAGTTGAAAGCGGCGCATCTTCTGGCGAGCCATCTCTTTGTCCAGGGTGAACTCCCCTTCGGCCACCTTGCGGCCCCCGGCCATGAGTTGCTCGATCAGCTCTTGCGACATCGTTGCCTCCAGGTCAGCAGGGCCAGTCGGGCATCCGCCTCGGCGTTCGGGCGCAAGAAGAGCTTGAGCAGGAGGTAGGCGGCCAGGCAGGGCTCCTTCTGGCTGGCCTCGATCAGGGTCTTGACCAACCGGTGATCCAGGTTGAGCGCAAGTCCCGCCGGGCGAGCCAGCAATCCGGCTGGCAGGCGGTCGAGCTCTCCGGTCAGGGTAAGCTCGCCCGGGACCGCCTTGCCGGCCACCCGCTCGGGACAATCGAAGTGGGCCAATCGCACCTCGGAGATTCGGGCTCCGTTGGCGCAGGCCAGCTTCAGCACGGCCGCCCTGAGAGGCGCTGTCTCCTGCTCGATCTGCCTGTCGGCCGGCCGGGGTAAACACCAGTTCAGTGCGGCCGGCAGCGGGGGCTGATCGAAGAGGGCCTCCAGCAGGGCCCAGGAACCCTCGCCGGGCCTGGCTCTCAGCACCAGCTTGCCCTGCTCCTCGAGTGACTGGACCAGGGGCCCGTTCTCCCAGGCTGTCAGGCAGGGCCGGTCTGCCAGGGCCTCGCGCAGCGAGACCTCGGCCCCTGCGGGAGTGCGGAAGAGGGCTCGCTCCAGACCCCGGGGCTTGGAGCGGTCGCCTCCCAGCACTTCCACCTGCTCCACCCAGATGGGGTGCTGGCCCTGCCAATTGACCCGAAACTCGAGCTTTTGACCTGGGCAAGCTCGAAAGGCCAGGGAGATGTCGCAGGCCCGGTCAGGGTGTGGGAAATCTTCGCTCTTGAGGTTGCGCGTCACCAATTGGTAGTTGTTAGCCCCGTCGTACACGTCCAATAGCCCCACATCGCTCGGACCGTCCCCCTCGCAACGAAGGCGGAAGCGGGCCACCGAGTCGCCCGGCTCCAGGTCGGTCACGTAGGGGCCATAGCAGATGTGGCCCCAGCTGTGGCGCCCCGGCACAGCCCGCCAACCGTCGCCCTCGGCCTCTCCGTCTCGGTGGCTCAAGTCCGCGGCTGCCCACCGGCGCCTGAAGGGCCAGCCAAAGAGGGCTGTGGCGGCGGCGTAGTGCAGGCCGGCATCCTGGTTCTCCCGCAGGCGTTGCTCGAGTTGCTCGAGCAACAGGTCAGGCAACTCGCCCGAGGCGATCTCGCGCACCTCGGCCATCAAGGTGGCGAAGCGGGCATCCTGAACCACCCCATCGCGTGCCAGGGTGTGCTCGAGAAAGCGCGAGTCGATCTTCACCGCCAGCCCGGGCAAGGTGTGCTCTTTGGTGCTCTCGGCCAGCGTCAGGCCGCGATTGTAGAAGCCGATGAAAGACCGGCCATCCTGGGGGTAGCCCACCAGGATGGTGGTGCCCTTGTGGTTCCGGCGCACCGTGCAGGGACCGGCGATGTCGAAGGGCTCGTTCTGGAGCTCGCCCTGGAAGTAGATCTGGCCGTCCACATGCCGGCACCAGAAGCGAATCACTTCACGTGAGCGGGCGATGATCTGGGCGCAATCTTCGGCCGTGGCCTTCTTGTAGATGCGGATGCGGGTGCCCTCCACCGGCTCTTCCCGGGCCAGGCGCACGAAGGAGCGGTCGGCCTTGAAGATAACCCGCCAGTTGGCGCCGTCGCGCGAGGTATCCACCACCACGGCGTCCGGATTCAGGGCGAAGACCGAGACGAAGCCAATGCCGAAGCGGCCGATCTTGGTCAGATCGTCCTCCTTGCCCGAGCTGAAGAGCCGGGTCAGGCGGGTATCGATGATCTCGGCGCTCATGCCCTCGCCGGTATCGCCCAGGGAGATCACCATGGTTTCGTCCTGGTGGTCGACCTGAATGTCGATGCGTCGACTGTGGGCGTCCAGCGAGTTCTGGATCAGCTCGCGATAGAAGGAAAGAGGATCGGAGAACTGATGGACCAGCGTCTCCAGCGCTCCCCCGGCTCTGCATACCAGGCTGTCGGCCATGATCCCCCCAAAGAACGGATCAGGGGCGGCGGACGAAGTAGTACATGGCCCCCGTGCCCCCGGTGTGGCCCACTTCGACGTAGTTGGCCTTGAGAGCCTCCATCGCCTCGCGGGTGAAGTGGGGGCTGTTCTCCTTCCACGTGAGCAGGATGAGGTCGAAGCGGCGCTCTTCGAACTGGTCGGTCAGCAGCTTCTGGTTCCACCAGCCCAGGCCGCTCAGGGCGCAGTAGGTGGAGGGGTCGCACAGCCAGCTGGTGCGTCCCAGGCAGAGAGGCAGGGCGGAGTATTCGGCCAGCAAGGGGCCAGGGTGTTGCTCGAGCATCTCTTTCAGGCGACGGGTCTGGTCGATGCGGTCTTGCACCCGGGCCGGAGTGCTCCCGCTCAGCAGCGGCCAGACCTCCTGCTTGTAGCGGACGCCGGCAGGCTCGAGATAGGTGCCGTTCAGGTCGCTCGTGAAGCCCAGCCAGAAGAGCTGGCCGGCCAGCAGCACGGCCACGGCGCCGCGGGTGACCGGGTCGGGGGCCCACCTCTGCACCGCCAGCGCGGCCAGCACGGCCAGAGCCAGTTGTAGCTCGAGGAAGTAGTTGTACCAGCTGAACATGCGCCCGCTCCCCAGCACGATTCCCAGGCTGGTCAATGTATAGAGCAGAAAGACGCGCTCGGTGCGCCAGGCCGGCAGGACTCCCAGCAGGGCCAGCCCCATCAGACAGCCGGCCGATGCGGTGTAGCCCTTGAGGTAGCCGGTCATCTGGTGGACGTAGTATGGCAGGGCGTTGTAGCGAAAGAGCTGATTGAAGAGCTGCCCCTGGGAGGAGGCGTTGAGCCAGAGCAGGGTCAGACCGGTGAAAAGCACGCAGAACACGACGAGCCGCAGGGCTCGCAGCGGGCGGGGCAGCCAGAGCAGGAAGATGGCCACCGGGGCGGCCAGAAAGGATTGCTTGGTCAGGACGGCCAGAGACAAGCAGAGGGCTACGGTGGCTTCCTGTGTCAGCGGTTTGCGCCAGTCGGGCGCGGCCGCAAGCAAGCCCAGCACGGAGAACATCAGGGCCAGCGTATCCACCCGGCAGTAAAAGCTCCAGTTGAGCGTCAGGGCGTGGCCCAGGAAGAGCGCCAGGAAAGTCAGGCTGACCAGCCAGCCATGGCGTTTCTTGAGGGCCATGGCCGTGGCCGCGGCGGTCACCAGGGTGGCCAGGGCGGACAGGGCTCGGGCTGCCCCCAGGTTGGGCTGCTCGCTCTGCAGCAGGCTGGCCAGGCCAATGTAGAGGGGCGTGTAGAGGCAGGCCTGAAAGGGAGGCTCATCCAGCGAGCGATAAAGCGGCTCGCCCTGGTGGACCTGGTAGGCCAGTTGCAGGACCGGCCCCTCACCGAAATCGATCTCGTAGGGGCCGGAAACCATCAGGGCGCCGTGCACCAGCCAGACCAGCCCGTGCAGCAGCAGAGCCAGGACAATCAGGCCGGTCAACAGGGGATAGCGAGGCTTCATGGGCAGGCTCAACGGGCTACAGATGGGAGCGTTACGCGCTGAATGTTCTGCGCGTGCGCCGCCATCCAGGTCTGTCTGCACACTTCAGCACTTTACATGGTCGCCCGCTGTCAGAGATCGAACAGTTGGGGGGTGTTCGGTGGGGGCGTGGGCGTGCTGCTTGGGGTCGCTCCCAGAACCGGCAGCCCCATGATATTGGTGCCGGGTGCAGGGACCAGGTTGGGATCGAGGTTGGAGGGGCCGGTGACGCCGGTGGTCGTCCCTGACCCGGTGGACCCCCCGGGAAGCTCGGCCCCCGAGGTGCCCCCGGTGTTGGCCCCACCCGTGGTCGCTCCACCAGTGGTCGCGTCCCCCGCGCTTCCGCCTGAGGCGGCTCCGCCCGTGGAGCCTGAGCTGGACTGGCTGGCCACCTGAGGGGCCACCAGCCGGATGGGGCCTGAGCTGGTGCGCTGCGGGCCAGTGGTGTCGGTGACCGACATCAGGGCCACCGTCACCAGTGAGCCGAGGCACAGGATGATGACCCCGAGGATGGTCAAAATGCGTCCGCGTTTGACCAGCTCGGCGTCGGAAGCGATTTCCCAGCGTTCTGCGCGCGCCATAGTTATTTCCCCACGATAAAACAGGCCGTCGAATACGACGAGGTATAGGACTGCGCACCCTGTCCCTCTCGCGCGGTCACGGTGATGTTCACCATGCTGGGCGATTGCCAGGCGAAGGCCAGCGTAACCGCACCGTTCTGCTGAGCGCTGGCGATGATCTCCTGGGTCGAGGTCCCGGCCGTGCCAGGCCGATTCTCGCGGATGACATCCAGTCCCTGCACCCGGTAGGTGATGGTCCGATAATTGGTAGCGGTGGTGCTGTTCCAGCCGCTCTGCATCGGGTTCCAGCCTCCCCCGCTGGTGGTCGGGTGGGGCTCGGTGAAGACCACCTGAGCCGAGTTGCGCGTGTTGGCATTGGGCATCAGCACCCCGGTGGGAGCCACAGCAGGGGTGATGCTCATGTAACCACGGGTGGGGTCTGCCCAGGGAATGGCCTGGCGCAACTCGTTGGCGATCGTGCTGGTGATGAAGCGAGCATTTTGAGCCGCGTTGACCTTCTGGGCCACGCTGCCCCACTGGCGCAGGGCCATCTGCAGGCTGCCAACGGCCACCAGGCCGAAGATGCCGATGAGAAACAGGCTGACCAGAACCTCGGCCAGGGTCAGACCCCGGAAATGCTCCTGTCGTCGCTGGAAATATCCACGTTTCACTTGCTTTGCCTTCTTTCTCAACGGTAGACCATGCTGGCGAGCTCGACTCGCCGCGAGCGCCCGAACTCGAGCCAGACCACTTCGACGTGCAACACCTGAGTGTTGCCGTCCGGCCCGGGAGTGCACCACCAGCGGGCACTGGCTCCCGTGGCCAGACCCGGCAACGAGACGGTGCCGGCGGCGTTGAAGGTATTCTGGGAGATCAGGTTGTCCATGTGGCTCTGGGCGATGTAGAGGGCCTGACTCTGCTTGCCGGTGGTCGAGCCCTGCTTGGAGGCTGCCGGCATCAGCCCGAGCAGGGCCAGGATAGCGACTGTCAGTACCATGAACGAGATGAGCACCTCGATGATGGAGAAACCTTTACGTCCGATCTGTCTCATCCTGCGCTCCTTACTGCGAGACCGTCACGCCACCGGTCATCTGCTTGACCGAGATGGT
>CAZWUN010000196.1:0-9869 GCA_964637145.1 uncultured Burkholderiales bacterium | reverse complement strand
ACGATCTCTACACCGCCGACGAATGCTTCGTCACCGGCACCGGGGCCGAGCTGATTCCTGTGGTCGAGGTGGCCGGACGCACCATTGGCTCGGGTCATCCCGGGCCGATCTTCAAGCAGCTCTTGAAGGCCTTCCATGACCTGACCCAGGTGGACGGCGATCCGATCTATGAGACCAACGGACCGGTCAAGAAAGCGGCCGAGCAGGTCAAGTAATGTGTTGAGCGTTACGTGCTGGAGGTTTTGCCTATCCTTCGGGCGCCTCCACACAAGTCTGTCGGCACAAGTTACTGCAAACCTTCACTCGAAAATCTCCCTTTGACAGCGACGAGGGTTATGCTATAATCATCCTCGTTGATCGGGGCGTAGCGCAGCCTGGCAGCGCGCATCGTTCGGGACGATGAGGCCGGAGGTTCAAATCCTCTCGCCCCGACCATCTCAACCCGGCTCCTCCAGGGGTCGGGTTTTCTTTTGGCGGCTGGCCGCGTAAGCGGTGTCGGCTCGGCGCCGCAGGGGGACCCTCCCCTCCGGGCCGCACCCGATCCCCAGCCGCACGCGCTCGACCACGAAGCCGAGGCGGCGGGCTTGAACCAGGGTGCGCTCGTTGTCGAAAGTGACCTCTCCTCCCATGAATTGATGGCCGCGTCGGGCCGTCTCGCGCGCGGCCTGCTCGACCAGGCGGTGCACCACGTGGGCTCCCCAGCGGTCGCGCTCGACAGCCAGGTCGTAGATGAAGCTTTGAGCGGTCCCGGTGAAGCGATCTTTTTCATCGAGCTGCAAGACCAGGTAGCCCACCCGGCGCTCGCCCTCCCAGGCGATCAGGGCTATCACCGAGCCATCCGAGCAGGTCGATTCCAGCTCGGCCAGGCTGAGCCGGGCCCTCTCCTCGACCTGGGAGGCCGGCCGGCTGGAGGGCACTCCGAAGAGCACCGAGCCCACCGCCAGCTCGACCAGCCAGGCGTAATCCTCCGAGCTGGCGGCCGGGCGCACCTTGATCATCGCAGGCTCTGAGCCATGGCTTTGAGGTGATAAAGGCCGGTCACGTCCTTCTGGCTCAGAGCCCGCAATTCGGCCTGAGCAAAGGCGGTCTGGCCCAACTGGCGGTAGAGCCGAAAGAGCTCGTAGTGCAGCTCCAGGGCGGCCAATCGGTCGGGCCCGAGCCGGATGGCCCGGCGCAGGGTGCGGGTGCCCTGCTCGACCCAGCCTCCGTCGATCAAGCAGAGGCCCTGGTGGTGCAGGTAGACGGGGTTGTCCGGCTCGGCCGCGGCAGCCTTCTCGAAGGCCGCGGCGGCTTCAGGATGGCGACCCTGGCGGTGCAGGTCGCGGGCCATCAAGAACTGCACGTAGCCCCGCTCGCGGGGGCTCAGACGCTGATCCTCGGCCAGCTCCTCGAAGGCGTCCACAGCCTCTTCGCGGCGCCCCGAGCGGCTGTCGGTCAGGGCCAGCAGGTAGGCGGCCAGCGGCCCGTCCTCGGGCAAAGCCCGCTCGAACCAGCGCCGGGCCTCGCCGTACTCCTGCCGGCGAAAGTGCAGGCAACCGCGGTTGATGGCTCGTTCTGCCACCGCCTCGGTGTACCACGGGGGTGGCTCTCCCGCGGGCACCGGTCCGCTTCCTGTGCGGGCCTCGACCCAGCCCGAGCTCCCGCGCCCGGTCAGGGCCTCCATCGTGGCCGGCCCCAGCCAGCGGTGCTCGAGTGGCGTATAGCCGCCGTTGACCGAGTAGGCCACCGTGGTCAGGTCGCGCTTGACCCCCGCCAGCGCTGCGGCCAGCTCGAGCGGCGACTGCCAGAGCCGGTCGTCCGGGTCCAGGAAGTAGTCCACGTCCACGTCCAGCAGCACAGTCTCGGATAGCTCGGGGAGGTTGTCGGCCGTGCAGATGGTGAGGGGGCGGTCCACCAGTACCCCTTCCACCCGGCCCTGCTCGAGTCGAAGGGCGCGGAACTCGCCCTGCTTGAGATCCACCCAGTTCTGTAGCTCGCCCCGGGCCCACTCCACCGGGTCGCGGCCCGGCATGAAGGGGGGAACCACCCAGATCAGGCGGTCGACCAGCCCTTCGCGCAGGGCCGGGTAGAGGTAGTTCCCGCAGTGGAAACCTCCCCAGGGCAGGTAGTTGGACACCCGGTGCAGATCCAGCTCGGCGGCGCTGCTGGCTCCGGCCAGAGCCCGCAGCGTCTCGTGGTCCAGGCCCGCCTCGCTCACGTCGAGGTGGGCGTCCACGTGCAGGCAGGTCCGACCCCGCACCCCGTGCTCTTTCCAGAACACGTAGGCGTCGCAGTGATCCTCCATCAATAGCTCAGAGTCGGCCATGCGAGCGCAGCAACTCTTGCAGGCGCACCGGGTCGATGGCCTCGGCCCGGGCTCCGTCGCGTCCCACCGTGGTGACGGCGCCCAGAAGGGCGTTGTAGATGGACTCTTCGCTGGCCTCTACGGTGGCCTGGTAGAGTGGGTCGAGGCGCTGGTCGGCCAGCTGGGTCAAGCTCTGGGTGGTCTCTTCCTGTCCCCGCTGTATCCCGTTGACTGTGCTGAAGGCCAGCATCAGGTCGCCCGAGCCGTGATGGGCCATGGCCCCGGTTCGGGCCAGCCCGATGGCGGCGTGGCGGGCCAGCCGGCTGAGCTGGCTCTGGCTCAGGGGGGCGTCGGTGGCCACCACCATCACGATGGAGCCAAAGCTGCGGCGGGGCAGAACGGCCTCGGGCATGGCCGCTCCCACCGGCACACCCAGCACGGTGAGCTCCTCGCGCAGTCCGTGGTTGGCCTGCACCAGTACGCCCACGGTGTAGCCGTCGGGGACGCGCCGCGAGGCCGTGCCGATGCCTCCCTTGAACTGGTAGCACACCATGCCCGTGCCTCCGCCCACAGCGCCCTCGGCCACCGGGCCCTCCAGGGCGCCGTCCAGGGCGGCCAGCACTTCTTTCTCGCCCACGTGGCGGCCCTGGATGTCGTTGAGGGTGCTGTCGTCGCACTCGGCCACCACCGGTACCGGCACGTCGCCCGTGATCCCGATGTCGGGATGCTTGCCGATCAGCCAGGTCACGGCCGCGTCGGCCACCCGTCCCACGTTCAGGGTGTTGGTGAGCAGGATCGGGCTCTCCAGCCGCCCGATGTCGTTGAGGTAGGCCAGACCCGTCATCTCGCCGTTGCCGTTGAGCAAAAACCCGGCCGCGGGGAGGCGAGTGTTCCAGGGATCGGCGCAGGGGAGGATGGCGGTCACGCCCGTGCGCACCGGCCCCTGCCCCGGCACCAGGGGACCTTCGCCGCGACGCAGCGTGGTGTGGCCCACGCGCACCCCATTCACGTCGGTGATGGCGTTGTGGGGACCGGGGGGCAGCGTGCCCACGACGATGCCCAGATCGCGGGCTCGGGGACGGGCCGGGTCAGCCTGCACGGGAATCAGCAAGAGGAGAAGGCATAAGGCCCAGTGCTTCGCGCTCATCGCGCGCGCACCTTGCCAGGGGGTCCGATCTGCTCGCGGAGCAGGGCCCGAAACGCTTCCAGCTGCTCGGCCTGAAACGCTCGTTTGGGGACCACGTAGAACAGGTTGCGCTGGGGGTGGATCAGCAGCGTGCTGGGGCTCTCCTGCCAGCGCACGAAGCCGGCCCAGCGAGTTTCGCCGGTAAAGGTGGGCCCGCTCAGGCGCAGTCCTCGCTCGGTCACGCTCAGCGAGGTGGGGCCGCACAGCTCCTTGCGGTTGGTGCGAATGGTGCTGCGGGTCATGCGCTTCTGGAGCCAGGGGCCGGCGGTCAAGGCTGTGAAGATGCCCGCCAGGATGGGAATGCCGGTCAGGTCACCGAGCAGGGCGGCCTGCAAGAGCACCGCTCCCGAGCCGACACCGAGCACCCAGCGGGGAATGCGCGAGCCCGAGCCGTGCAAGCTGGCTTCCAGTAACTCGTCCTCGGACAGCTCATACTCGATGGTCACCCACACCCCACCTTCCGAAGCCCTCCCTTTGGCGCTGGAGGCGCCGACGGTGCTGCTCGCCGATCTCGAGCACGTGGCCGACCTTCTCCTCGATTGCCGCCTCCAGCCAGAGACGACCTTTCTCGGCGGTGGCGTGCGAGCCTGCCCCGTAAGCCCCACTGACGGTATCATCATACCAGGACGGGTTGGCCATCAGGGCCCCGCCTTCGATCCACTCCATGAAGTAGTTGTCGGTCGAGACGAAGTCGAGCTCGTCCACCACCCGGCTCATGAAGACCTGCTCGGGGGCCAGGTGGAGCATCAGCGAGGTCTCCAGCTCGCCCCCGTGGCCCATCCCCCCGCGAGGGGAGGTGCGGTATCGCTCCAGGGCCTCCACTCCGCTCGAGCCGGAGAGATACAGGAAGGAGGTGGCGCAGAACGCGTCCGGGTGGCGCTCCCCGAAGTACTTGACCACCGTGACCAGGAACGAGCAGTTGCCCCCGTGCCCGCTCAGCAGGTAGAAGCGGCGGCAGCCCCGCTGGTAGAGCTCTTCCAGCAACTGCAGGTAGAAGTCTTCGAAAGCCCTTCCCCCGGCATTGAACGTGCCTCGGAAGCAAGGGCGGTGGGTGCTGACCCCATAGGGCATCACCGGAAGGCGGGCGACCTGACCGGGCATGCGCCGCACCACCCCGCTGGCCAGCGCGTCGATCAGGATCGTGTCCACGGCCATCGACAGGTGGTAGCCGTGTTGCTCGGTGTGACCCACCGGGATGAGCAAAACCGGCTCGGGCTCCACGGCCACCTCGCAGGGGGCGGACAGCACGTGCACGTTCAGAAAGCCATCCTCGCGCAGACCACTCACGAGGTTGTCGACGTAGGCGCGCCAGCCGGGCACCTCCAGGCCGCTACCGGGGAAGCCGTAGGGTAGGGAGGGCAGCACTACGCCGTCTTCCGGGCAGACAGCCGGGCCCAGCGGGAGGTAGACCGGCAGGTTCCGGTCCAGCAAGTCGACCTCGGGCCAGGTCAGGCGGGCGTATTCGATCATCGGTTGCGTCGAGCCAGCAGGGCCAGCGGCCTGTCTGCCTGGCGGGTCAGAATGAGCGTGCCCTCGCCCCCCGAGTCGGGCAGGCGGAGCTTGCGCCGAAGCTCCTCGGGGGTGAGCGCGTGACCTCGCTTTTTGATCTCCAGGCGACTCCAACCTGCCGCGCGCACGGCCGCCTGGACCCGCTTGAGCGAGAAGGGCAGCACCTCCAGCAGCTCAAAGCAAGCGGCCAGCCGATGTTGGCGGGCGTGCGGGCCCACCAGGTAGGCTACCCGCGGGTCGAAGGGCCGGGCCTGGAGCTCCTCGGCCAGGCTCCCCAGGGCGCGAGCTCTCACGGCGGTGGGCTCGGGATCATAGAGGAAGGCGCCCGGCTCGAGCTTGCCGGTGGGCTCGGGATCGGGGCCCGAGGTCAGCTCGAGCCATCCCTGCGCATCCAGAAAGCTGCCCCAGCGACGACCCGGGCAATCCGACCAGAGCACTGCCTCGCGGCACTCGCCGGGCAGGCCGACCAGCTCCATCCCCAGCCCGTCGGGCACGCTCTCCAGGCCGGGCGCCACCTTGACCGCCAGCAGCCCGACCCGCAGCGCGCGCAGGCTGCTCAGGGGCGGCTCGCCCTGCTCGGGATCGAGCACACGGCGGCCGTTGCGGCGCCGGGCCGGGTCGCAGAAGGCGGCCGCCGCCCGCAGGTCAGGCGGAAACTCGCCCGTGTGCACCGTGGCCTCGAGGTCCATGGCGCGCAGGTTGGCCCTGGCCAGCTCGGCTCGATAGGGGTCGCGCTCGTAGGCCACCACCTCGCGCCGGGCGGCCAGGGCCAGCAGGTCACCCCCGATGCCGCAGCCCAGATCCAGCACCGGCCCGGGTGGGGCCAGACGGTCCAGCCGCTCGGCCCGGTGCTCGGCCAGTGCCTCGGAGCTGGCCTGCTCGAGCGCCTCGCGCTCGAAGAAAAGGTTCTCGGCCCGGGAGAACTTGGCCCCGGCCTGACGGCGCAGCTCGGCCTGGCTCATCAGCCAGCGCGCCCGCTCGCCGAAGCGTCGGCGCAAGAGCTCCAGACGGGGCAGGTCGAGGGGACCCTGGCGCAGTTCCGCCAGGGCCTGCTCGGCCTCTTCGGTGTGCAGAAACTCGAGGATCAGGGCAGCCCGAGCAGGCTCTGGTGATGGCGCACGGCGTGCTCGAGGTAGCTCGGGCTCAGGCTGTGGCGGTCGGAGGCGAAATGGCGCTTGAGGTAGTGCTCGGCCACCTGGTTGGAATGCTCGTCCTGGGCGGTCAGGCCCAGGACGGTGGCCTGGAAGACCCGGGTGGCCTGCTGGCACCAGGGCAGCACTCCCGGCTGGCCAGGTCGGCTCAACAGCGTCTCGAGCGAGCTCTTGAGCTCGCCCGCGGCCAGGCGCACGCCTTCGTCGGCGTTGTGCTTGTCCACGAACTCGAAGAAGGCCTCGTGGGTTTTCTCCTTGTGCATGGCCCGGAAGGTGTCCAGGGCCAGGATGTTGGTCGTGCCTTCCCAGATGGGCAGCACCTGGGCGTCGCGGAGCATGCGGGCCAGCGGCCAGTCCTCGATGTAGCCGCAGCCCCCGTGCATCTCCACGGCCTGGCTGGCCTGGTCGACAGCCGAGCGGCCGGTGGTCAGCTTGGCCAGCGGGGTCAGCATGCGAGAGAGCCGCTCTTCTGTCGCGTCCGCCTTGCCTCTCCAGGCGTAGAGCCAGAACAGAAGGTGCAGGGCAGCCTCTTGCTCCACCAGCATCTCCACCAGCCGGGCCTGCACCAGGGGGTAGGAGAGCAACGAGTGCCCGAAGGTGTGGCGCACCACCGCGTAGCGGATCGACTCGGTCAGCACGCGCCGCATCAGGGCCACCGAGGCGGTGGCGTTGTAAAGCCGGGACAGGTTCAGCATGTCGGTCATCTGCAAGAAGCCCCGCGACAAGCTGCCTACGGGCTCGGCCAGGGAGCCGTTCAAGATCACCTCGCCGGTAGGCATCGAGCGGGTGCCCAGCTTGTCCTTCAGGCGCTCGAGGTGGAGGTGGTTGAGCCGGCCATCTTCTAGATGACGGCGCAGCGCGAACAGCCCCAGCCCGGTGGTGCCCTCGGGAGCTCCGACAGGTCGGGCCAGCACCATCACCAGCTCGGCGCCCGCGTTGGAGCAGAACCACTTCTCGCCGGTCAGGGCATGCACGTGCTCGTTGGATGTGGGGCGCGCCACCGTTTCCGTAGCCCCCACATCCGAGCCGCCCGCCTTTTCGGTGAGCCACATGGCCCCTTCCCACAGACTCTCCAGGCTCTCGGAGGTGAGGTGGGGGAGGAAGCGCAGTTTCTGGTCCTCCGAGCCATACTTTTCGATCAGGTAGGCCGTGCCATCGGTCATGCAGATGGGGCAGTAGAGCCCCTGCTCGGCCTGGGCGAAGAGATAGCCCTGGGCGAACTTGACGGTCTCGTTGGACTCTTGCAGCACCTGGCGCACGCGTCGATCGTAGTAAGCCCCCACGATGCCCTGGCCGTAGGCGAACTCTTGCAGTTTGTGGTAGGCGGGGTGAAACTCGAGCTGATCCACTCGATTCCCGAAGCGGTCGCGGGGGTGCAGGCGGGGAGGATTGCGGTCGGCCAGCGCGGCCAGTTCGTCCAACTCCCCGGCCGAGGCCGCGCCCATTCGATCGAGCACAGGCTCGGCCCAGCGCTGGGCCTCGGGGCGCAGGTGGCGAGCCAGCAAGCGTTGTAGGCCGCGATCGTCGCGGAAACGGTTGGGAGCTTCGGGAAGGCGGTCGACCACCTGGGAGGTTATCAGCATGGCGGCTCTTTCTACACGGTTCAGGCTGCGCCTGTCGAGAGGTTGGAGCCCTTGGCCACCGAATTCAGCGACGACAGGAGCGGTCGACCATTTTAAGAGTCTGGAGGATGAAGCCAGTGCAGATACGTGCCACGTTTCTGACGCTTTTGATGGCGGCGGCCCTGGCGGTTGCCCAGAGCAAGCTGTATCCCGTGGGCAAGGTGCTGACCCCGGTGCCCGGCCAGAAGGGCTGTTACGTGGTGAAACTGGTCGGGGGGGTGCAGGTGAGGGTGGGGGATACCTTCTGGGTAGAGGGGCTCACGCCCGATTTGATCCAGCTCGAGGTCACGGCTCTGGAGGCTGACTCCGCTACCGTGCGCACGCGCGACCACAGGGTCTTTTTGAGCGCTGGAACCGCGGTCGGCAGCAAGGATGCCCTGACCGTCTCGGGTGCGGCGGGAAGTGGCACGACGGGGGGGGTCAGAGCCAGCAAATCGGCCGCCCAGGAGCAAGGACCGGATGCTTCCAGAGAGTCGGTGCTGGCTCAGGAACGCTCGCGGCTGAAGAATACCAGCCTGCGCGAGCGCTACGACGAGCCCGTGGTCACCAACGGCCCTGTGTCGGCCAGCGAGGTCTACTCCCGGCCTCAGTATGCCCAGAACGACGTCGCCACGCCCTTGAGTGACTTCAACAACGAGCAGGCTCCGATGGCCCGAGAAACCACCGACGGGCTTCCCGGCTACAGCCGAGCCAGCAACTACAATCAGGCCGGAACTTCGGGCGCAGCGGCTTTCGAGAAGGGTGGCATTGGCAGCTTTGACGCCAATTTGCCGGCCATGTTCGTGGTCGAGAAGTCCTACTTCTTCCTGGACAACCAGCAGAACATCTGCGTGCGACTCAAGGTGCGCAACAAGGGGGGCAAGCCGGCCAGGTTCATGGCCTCTTGCGACTGCGTGTCGGGGGGTGGACGGGTGGTCTACTCCATCACCAAGGAGATGCCTCAGCTCGAGCCGGGCGAGTATGACTACTTCAACGTCGTGACGGGCTTGAAGCCCCGGCGCCAGATGCTCGGCACCGGCTACATGAACGCCAGCTCGGTGATGACCCGCATCGAGACCGAGCAGTTCGGGGAAGTGCGGGCCAGGCCCCAGGCGCGCCCCATGGCCGAGCCATGAGCTGGCGCGGGTTGATCCTGATCGTCCTCATCGCGGGAGTCGCTCTGGCTTCGGGCAAGTGGGACTACCTCACTCCCGACCAGGCGCTGAGCGTGACGATGCCCTTCAGCGCCGCCCACGACGTTGGCACTTTCAACCTGGCCGGAGGAGGCAAGCGGACCGGGTTCTACATCGACAGCGTGACCGACAAGAAGCTCTTCGGGTCGTGCCCGGACGTTCGGGAGTTCGGGGTGTGGAGTGAGCCCTTCCGAGACGAGGCAAGTCATCGGAAATTCGTGACCTCGAAGTTCGGGAGCGCGGAGGGCGCCAAGGAAACGGCTCTGCAGTTCGGCAGCTATCCCGGTTTTCAGCTCGAACGAGCCTACGTGGGCTACAAGGGAGTTCAGACCTACGAGCGGGTCGTGGGCGTGCGGGCCGGCGACTGGTCGCACAGCTTCTATTGCATGTGGCACCGTAAGGCGAAGGAGCCCGCCGTGGTCACCTTCTTCTCCTCGATCAAGGCCGTCCGCTGACAAAACCAACAGCCGACCGGTAGGGTGGCTTGGAAGGGAGACTACCCGGGCCACATACCGTCGGCTGCTTTCGTGAGGTCGATTGCTCTGGAGAACAGGTGCGCCTTATGTTGAAGTTCGAGCAACGACCTTGGATATAGATTACTCGAACGAGGCGCTGGCAGTCTTTGATCGCTGTCAATGTTCCTTGAGAGCCTGCCGGCGCTCGAATTCAGCGTCGAACTGGCCCTTCACGATCTCGCGGAAGATCTTGCGGTTGATCCCTTGATTCTTCAGGAACTCGTCCTCGCTGATCTGGCCCAGGGCAAAGGCTTTGACGCCGGGATCCTTCCAGCAGTGGGGCTCGGCGCCCGTCACGGTGTGAATCATCTTCTCCCACTTGCGGAAGAAGTGGGTTTTCGTCAGCAGCGGGTTCCACATTCCATTGACGATGCAGTAGTTGTCCGACCAGGGCATCTTGTGGTGTACCCCGTGCTGCTCGCGGGTCTGC
>CAZWUN010000195.1:0-9891 GCA_964637145.1 uncultured Burkholderiales bacterium | reverse complement strand
GGCCACAATGCGCCAGGAAAGCTGGAAGCGGTCGTTTAACGAACAGACCGCGATCAGCCCGGTCGGCTCCTCCGGGGCCGGGGCGGTGGGGTCGGAAACCGGCTTCTTGGGCGGAGTGGGGCCGGTCGGGTTGTTGGGGGTAGGGTTGGCCAGGCTGGCGCGAGAGGCGGTCCGGGCCCCGATGGGGGTCGAGTTGGGCGAAACCGCTCCCTGGCTGCCAACGGCCCGTACCACGAACTCGTAGGGAGTGTCGGCGCTCAGTCCGGTGATGGTGGTGGAGGAGGTCAGCGGGGTTCGATTGGGATCCTCGGCGTCGAACCACCACTCCGTGCCGCGGTACTGCAGCACCTCATAGCCTATCGCGCCGGGAACGGGGTCCCAGCGCAGCTCGAGACGGGTGGTTCCGTCCGCTCCCGGCGGCGCCTTGGCCTGCAGGTTGGTGGGAGCCGGAAGCCCCTGGCACCAGGCGGGAAGGCACAACAGCAGACAGAGCAGGACCGCGCGCAAAGTCAGGCGCCTGCCTCGAGCGTCTTCAGAGTCTCTTCCTTGAGGGCCGCAAAGTCTGCATCCTTGATCTCCAGCGTCTGAGCCATCTTGTTCAGGAAGCGCAGCTCGGAGACGTTGACCCGTCCATCGGCCAGGGACATGGCCAGGACCACCTTCAGGATCTCACAGCGAGTCTCGTAGTCGGGAACCTGATCGCGCAGGTCGTCGAGCTCGGGCGGCTTCTGGAGCATCGCCCCGACTTCCATGACCTCTTCCGGCGAGGCCCCCAGTTGGGCCAGAATCCCGCCCAGCATCTCGCGCTCTTCCGCGGCCATCTCTCCGTCGGCCCAGATAGCCTTGACCAGGGTCTTCACCAGAGCCTTCTCATTATCGTCCACGGCGCCCTCCCAGGTAATTATTGGACCGCTCCTGTCGTGGTTAAAAAACTTGCAGCGGCCGCTTTCGTTATACGCCGGATGGCGCGTCCCCTGCCAGGAACCCCCTGGCGGATGGGGAACCTCGCCTCGCATGCCAGCTCCCCCTCTGGAACAGCTTTTGGCGCGCCTCGACGGTGTCAACCGCCCGGCGCTGGAAACTCGCCTCTCGGTTCTTGATCACGGCGTGCTCTATGGCGATTCCGCTTACGAGACCCTGCGCACCTATGCTGGCAATGTGTTTCGTCTGCCCGAGCATCTCGCCCGCCTGCGTCGCACCGCGGTCGGCATTCGCCTGGAGATGCCCTGGAGCGACTCGGAGCTGGCCGCCGAGATCGCTGCCCTGCAGGCCGACCTGAAGGGTGAGCTCTACATTCGATTGTTGGCTCTGCGCGGCGTGGGAGAGCTGGACTACGCCCGCAACGAGGCCCAACGGCCCACTCTGGTGGTGCTGGCCGGGCCTTTCGTGGAGCAGCCCGAGTGGCTCTACACGCGGGGCCTGACGGCCGGCCTGGTGGACATGCGCCGCTCTCCCCACCAGGCTTTGAGCCCCAACTACAAGACGGGCAACCTGCTCAATGCGCGCCTGGCCCACATGGAAGCTCGCGAGCGAGGCTGGCAGGAAGCTCTGATGCTGAACCTGGAGGGCCACCTGACCGAGGCATCCTCCAGCAACCTGTTCCTGGTCCTCGACGGGGTTTTGAGTACGCCAGCGGTTTCGGACGGCATCCTGGAAGGGGTGACCCGCAACGCGGTGCTGGAGCTGGCCGCAGCAGCAGGAATCCCCACCCTGGTGGCCTCGCTGGGTCCCGAGGTCCTGGAGCGGGCCAGCGAGGCCTTCTTGACCAGCACCACCCGGGCCATCGGTCCCATCGGGCAGCTCTGCGGGCGCTCGCTTCAGGTGCCGGGCCCCATCACCGCGCGTTTGATGGAGCTCTTTCGCGCCCACGCGGGAGGTCTATAACCCATGGTTTCCTGTCTTGTCATCACCGTCAGCGACAGCGCCAGCTACGAGAACGACCCGGCCGGCCAGGCTTTGCAGCAGGGCCTGAAGGCGGCGGGTCACGGCGTGCTCGGCTACCACGTGGTGCCAGATGACCCGATGCGCCTCAAGGCTCTCCTGATCGGGGCCCTGGGCGACCACGGGATCCAGGCCATCCTGCTCAGCGGCGGAACGGCCACCACCGATGTCTTGGAGGGCTTTCTGGAGCGGCGCCTGGAGGGATTCGGGGAGCTGTTTCGCTTCCTGCTCTTCCAGCAGGTCGGCTCCCCGGCCGTGCTGGCCCGCACCCTGGCCGGTTTTCACCGCGGTCGCGTACTGATTGCCTTGCCCGATTCCACCGAGGCGGTCGAGCTGGCCCTGGAGAAGCTGATCGCTCCCGAGCTCCTGGGGATGCTGGCTCAAGCTCGGCGCTGAGGTCAGGTCCCTGACTTGAGCAGCTCTCCCGGAGCGGTGCGCACTCCCAGCACGAAGGTGCCGAACTCGGCGTAGACGGCGCTGACCTCGTCGAAACGCATCTCGTAAATCAGCTTCTTGAAGGCCACCGCGTCGTCGGAGAAGAGATCCACTCCCCAGTCGTAGTCGTCGAGCCCCACCGAGGAGCTGATGATCTGGGTGACCTTGCCCGCGTAGCGGCGCCCGATCTTGCCGTGGGAGACCATCATCTGAGCCCGCTCGCGGTTGCTCAACATGAACCAGTTCTTCAACTCGCCCCGGCGCTTGTTCATGGGATAAAAGCAGACGTAGCGCTTGTCGGGCAGTTGCGGGTAGAGCCGTTCGCGCATGGCCGAGCGCTCCTGGGCGAGCAGCTCTTCTGCGGCCGCCTCGAACTCGGCCGTGCCGGGCTTCAGGCCGGACTTCTCGAGCTTGGTGGCGTGACGCTCGGCGGCCCCGTGCAGCGACAGCTCCACCACCGAGAGATACGACCAGGTGGGCTCGAGAAAGTCCATCAGGTCCAGCGTTCCCATAGTGCGCTCACAGTCGAGCAGCTCTTCCGGGGTCTGGCGCAGGAAGACCAGCATCAGGTCGCCCTTGTGGCCCAGGATCCGGAAGCAGCCGCCAGCCTCATCGCGCTCGCCGGGCGAGAACAGGGCCTTGAGCTTCTTGGAGGCCTGTGATCGGATGGCTTTCTGCTCTTTGGCCGAGGCCCGGCCCCAGGCTTGCCAGTCGATGGCGTAGAGCTGGTGGAGCATGAAAGCCCCCTCCAGCGTGGCCGGTGCGGTGCTCTCCTGCTGTGGGGCGGTGACGGTCATCATGCGGTTTGCCTTCGCAGCCGCCGTCCCGCTCCCTTTCGGTTGCCTGTTGTAACATTCTGGACATCTTTCGTTTACTTCTCGGCAAAAAGTCGGCCCCGGGGGGTTGCTATACTGGGTGCGAAGACCTGCTGGGAGGTTCCATGGAATCTGTTCCTTTCACCAACCTTTATGGTATCGTGGCCAACCAGGCGAGCCCGGCCAAGACTGCCGCGCCAGGCCACACTGACGCCCGCGCCTTCGAGAGCGCACTGGCCCAGGCCCGAGGGGAACAGGATGCGAATCCGATGAAACGTACGAATGCCGCCAGCGACCTGATGTTCAGCAAGATGGGCGTGGGCGTGACCGTCCCGGTTCCTCACAAGGTCGACTCCCAGCGCCAGGTGGATACGGCCCGGACCGCCCTCTACGAGCAGGTGTTGCAGACCCGGGGCATCTCCCACCAGATGATCCAGCAGCTCGCCTCCGGGGGCGGCAGCCAGGCCTTCATGAACCTGCGCGGCGTGCTGCCCGAGGGCCAGCTCGAAGCCCGACAGGCGGTTCTGCACCGCAGCCACTAACCTCCGCCGGTCGGAAGGTTTGCAGCCTGGCCCCGTGGTAACCACGGGGCCATGACATTTTCTCAGGCTCTTCGATTGCGCCGCAGCCTCCTGGCCGAGCGGCTTCCCAACCGCCCCGTGCTGCTCTTCTCCGGCCGAGAGCAGGCCCGCAACTACCTCGGCAACCCCTATCCGTTCCGGGCCAGCAGCCACTTTCTCTACTTTGCCGGCTGGAACCACCCTGGCCTGACGGTGCTGCTCGAGGGCGGTCGGGCCGTCCTGTTCCACGACTTCCCCGAGTCGGAAGACATCGTGTGGCACGGCCCGGGGCTTTCCGAGCAGGAGCTGAAGGCGCGCTTTGCCTTTGACGAGATTCGCCCCACCCGCCGGCTCTCCGAGGTTCAGGGAGCCACCTCCCTGCCTCTGGTCGACTCTTCCGAGCAACTCGAGGTGATGGGCCGGGTGCCCGATCTGACCGAAGATCGCGAGCTGGTTGAGGCGGTCATCTTCCTGCGGCTCGACCACGACGCTTACGCTCAGCAGCAGCTGCGTCAGGCCGGACGAGCCACGGTGCAGGCACACCGGGCCGGCATGGCGGCCACCCGCCGGGGAGCCACCGAGTGGCAGGTGCGGGCGGCCATGGACTTCGAGCTGATCCAGCACGGCATGACCCACAGCTACCTGCCCATCGTCACCCGTGACGGCCAGGTGCTGCACAACAACTCCCACGAGAACACGCTGATCGACGGCGACTTGATCCTGGCCGACTTCGGGGCCGAGACCCCGGAGGGCTGGGCCGCCGACGTGACCCGCTGCTGGCCCGTGTCGGGCCGCTTCAGCCAGCGCCAGCGCGAGATCTACCAGGTGGTGCTGAAAGCTCAGCAAGAGGCCATCAAGGCCGTCAAGCCGTGGGCCGAGTACCGCCACATCCACCTGCTGGCTGCCCGCGTTTTGACCGAGGGGCTGATCGACCTGGGGCTGCTGGTGGGCAAGCCCGACGACCTGGTCGAGCGGGGAGCTCACGCCCTCTTCTTCGTGCACGGATTGGGCCATCTGCTGGGCCTGGATGTGCACGACATGGAGGACCTGGGCGACCTGGCCGGCTACGCCGAAGGGCGCAAACGCAGCCCTCAGTTTGGCCTGTGCTACCTGCGCCTGGATCGCACCCTCAAACCGGGCATGGCGGTCACCATCGAGCCCGGGTTCTACTGGATCGACCGGCTGCTGGACGACCCCGAGGTGCTCAAGCCGTTCGCCGACTGCGTCAAGCCGGATGTCATCCAGGCCTACCGCGAGGTCAAGGGCATTCGCATCGAGGACGACCTGCTGGTGACCGAGCACGGGCACGAGAACCTGACGCCCGGTCTGCCGAGCACCCCCGAGGAGGTGGAGCGGGCCGTCACCGGGACGGTGGCCGCCAGCCGGTCCTGAGGCGACATCTCAGGGCCCCGTCTCCTCCGAACAGCAGTCGCGAAGCGCCTTTTCGGCCGCATCGATGCTGCGCGAGCGTTCCACGCCCAGGCCCTCTTGCTGGTGCACGACCACGCCATCGGCATCCAGCACGGTGATCAGGTTCGAGTGAGCGAAGTCGGTGGCGCTCACCTTGCGGTACTTGACGCCCAGCACTGCGGCCAGCTCCTGCACCTGCTGGGAGTCTCCCCGAAGAAGGCGCCAGCGAGGTCCGAGGCCCTGCTCGCTGGCCAGCTGGCGCAGCCGCTCGGGGGTATCCGTTTCGGGGTCGATCGACACCAGCACCAGCTCCACTCCATCCGGGTGGCGCTTGCTGAGGTCCTGGTCGATGGACTTCATATCGGCGATAATGCGAGGGCAGGCCTGAGGGCAGGAGGCGTAGACCATGGCCATCAGCTGGACCTTGCCGCGAAGCTCTGGCAGAGTGAGCTTGTTGCCGTTCTGGTCGGTCCAGGCCCCGGTCAGGTGGTAGACCGACAGCTCGGGCAGGGGGCCCTGGGGTCGCTGAGCGGGGGTCGGCGCCTGCGAGGGCGTCGTGGAGCACCCGATGAAGAGCAGCGCTGCAATCAACAGAGCTCTCACGGCTTCTTCTCCCGGGGCAGGTCGAGAGCGCAGCGGAAACCGAGGTTGGCGAGGGTGTAGCGGGCTTTCAGGCTGGAGCGAAACGCATAGCGCATGAAGCGAGCGTAGTTGGAGCGGTCCCGAGCATCGGCCGCTCCGGCCCCGCAGAAAAGCTCCCCGTCGCCACCGCCGCGCGACTCGCCCCCCACCATCGTGGTCTGAAAGTCGTCCACCCACTCCCACACCAGGCCGTGCATATCGTAGGCTCCGTAGAAGTTCCGATAGGTGGACCCCACCGGCGGCAAAGTCGGCCGGGTCGGCCGAGCGTACCAGTCCAGGATGCGGCGGGTGAAACCTGGCTCCAACTCGCCGTCAGCCCTCTTCTCGCTGGCCGCTCCCGCCAGCTCCCACTCGGCCTGAGTGGGCAGCCGCTTGCCAAGGGAGCGGGCATAGGCGCGAGCAGCGAACCAGGAGATGTTTGTTACCGGGCTCCTGGCCAGGGCGGGGTCGAATTCCAGGTCCCCGGTCCAGTGGCCCAGGTAGCGAGAATCGGCAAAGATCCGCTTGACTTTCGACCGCCGCCAGTCGGGGTTGGCCCGGACGAACTGACGAAATTGCTCGTTGGTCACCGCGTAACGGTCGAGCAGGAATGGCTTCACAGCGACCCGATCGTTGTCTCCCGCGTAGAGCGGAACGTAGGTTCCGCCCCCTACCCGGACCATGTCCGGCGGGGGAGCGAGAGCCAGCACGAGCATCGCCGTGAGAGCCAGCAGCAATGCCTAGTCCTTTCGCACTTTGGCGACCATCCCCGTGGTCACGTCGCCCCCCTTGTTGCCCCAGCTGTTGAGCACGAAGGTGGCCACACTGGCGGCGTCCTCATCCGAGAGCTGCAGGTTCGGCATCACGTTGTTGTAGGTCTGGCCGTTTACCTTGATCTCACCGGAAAGGCCGTTGACCACCGCACTGACGGCCACCTCCGGGCTGGTCAGGAAGTCCGAACTCGCCAGAGGCGGGAACACGTTCGGGACACCTTCGCCGTTCTGGCCGTGGCAGGCCACGCAGCTTCGCTTGAAGACGATCTCTCCCCGAGCGATCCGCTCCTGTTTGTTGGCGGTGGGCTTGCCCGCCGGGGCCTTGGAGCCGGGGATTTTCTGGATCGTGCTTCCCTCAGCCAGGTACACCAGGTCGGCCTGCTTGCCGGAGTAGACCAGGGGGTTCTCGGGACCCTCCACCTTGATCTTACCCAGCGCGCCCTTGTTGAAGGCCCGGAAGATGGAGTGATCCACCAGCACCAGCGTCCCTGGAGCCTCGACCTGGAAGTCGACGATGGCCGAGCCGCCAGCGGGAACCAGGGTGGACTGAACGTGCTTGTTTTTGACCGTGCCACCCTCGATGTAAACCGTGTCGAAGATCTCGCCAATGACGTGAAAGGATGAAACCAGGTTGGGGCCACCATTGCCGACGTAGAGGCGAATCTTCTCGCCCACCTTGACGACCGGCATCTTGTCGCCCCCGAACCCGTCCACTTTGCCGTTGAAGACCACGTAGTCGGGATTCTCGGCCAGTGCCTTCTCCATCGAGAAAGGCTGCAGGCCTGGCTCCCCGTAGGGGCCCTCGGTGTAGAACTCACTTTGCATGACGTAGAACTCTTTGTCGACTTTGGGGAGCCCGCCAACGGGCTCCACCAGGATCAGCCCGTACATCCCGTTTGCGATGTGCATCCCAACGGGAGCCGTGGCGCAATGATAGACGTAAAGGCCCGGGTTCAACGCCTTGAAGCTGAAGACGGACTCGTGGCCCGGGGCCGTAAACGAAGCCGCCGCCCCCCCGCCCGGCCCGGTCACTGCGTGCAGGTCGATGTTGTGCGGCATCTTGCTGTCGGGACGGTTCTGAAGGTGGAACTCCACCTGGTCGCCCTCGCGGATGCGGATGAACTTGCCCGGCACCTCGCCACCGAAGGTCCAGAACGTGTAGGTCACACCCGGCGCGAGCTCGGCTTCGACCTCAGCGACCTCGAGTTTCACAGTCACCCTGGCCGGATGCTTGCGTTTGATCGGCGGAGGCACCTCGGGGGCACTGGTCAAGACGGCTACTTCCTCGGGCAAGGCGCCGGCCGGGGGAGGAGAGGGCAGGGACGCCGGCGGGGGAGAGCAGCTCGCCAGCGCGGAGCTCAAGATCAGGGCAGCGACAAGCTTCTTCATACTTCGTCATGGCCTTTCGTGAAGATCTTCAATCAATCGAGCACGGGAGACTGGCGCGCTTCCTCGGGAGGTCAACTGGACAGCTCAATAGTCCGGCTGAAGAACTGGAGGATTCAAGCGCTTCGCGCCGGCCGGCCGCGATCTCCTCCATGCGAGCCCGGCATCGCCGTCGTTGATGGAGGCGCCCCCGAAGGACCCGACATTACTTGTCCTGCTGATAGACCGGCGACGGCGGAGGAGGGGCCCCCACCAGTTGGGCGACGATGGTCTGGAACTGGTGCACCCACTGGTCCACCGACTGGTCCATCTCGGCCTGCAGCTCCTTGAGCTCGTCGTGGGTCTTGACGGCCTTGATACGCACCTTGAAGTCGTCCACCTTGCGGGTGAGCGCCAGGAAGCTCTCGCGGGTGGCCTCATCGGGGTGCCAGCCGGCGATCTCGCGCACGAGTCGGTCCTGTTTCTGGTTCAGCTCGTCCACCTGGCGGCGGAGTTGCTCGGCCATCACCATGTTGTTGGCGGCCGCCAGCATACGGGAATTCTTCTCAAGGTCAGTGCTGACCGTGGCCAGCAGCTTGACCTTGCTCATCACGACTTCCCGCTCTGGTACTTGGCTCATAAAGTTCAGTGCTGGCCGGTCTCCCTTCGCCGGTATGATCCGGATCAGGTCGTGAGGGTCTGCCTGGACAGGCACTCTCAGCCGGTCGCGAAACCGACTCCCCTGACCGTACAGCAGGGATCTATTCCCCCTGTTCGGTGTGGAATTCCTTTCAGAAGGACGGAGGGGGGTGGGGATTGCCCCCGGGAAGCGCGAGAATTTGCCCGTCCTTCAAGGCGCTGACGGTCTCGGTCAGGGTGTGGACATAATCCACCCAGGCCAGGCTGCTCTGCTCGAAGTCGTCTCGCGCCTTCTCGACCCGGTCATATTCCAGGTAGGCCGTGCGCAGGTCCTGGGAGGCCGCTTCCCGCAACAGGTTGAGGCGGGCGTGCGACATCTGACCGTTGGGGACCTCCAGCCACCTGAGCACCTTGATCGAGGTGGCGCTCTCCTCCAGCTGCCAGGGGGGAGGGGCGGGGGGCTCCACCGGAGTCCCGGCCGGGCCCCGGCCGGCCTGGTGCAGGTAGGAAGAAGCCTGGGCGAGGTATTCCTCCAGCATCTCCTGGCCCAGTCTGGTGTCGGCCAGGCGGCCATCGTAGGCGTCCAG
The DNA here is from genome assembly GCA_964637145.1 of uncultured Burkholderiales bacterium. Lineage (GTDB taxonomy): Bacteria > Vulcanimicrobiota > Xenobia > Xenobiales > QWHO01 > QWHO01. The sequence continues at coordinate 745 of CAZWUN010000195.1, read as the reverse complement.
GGCCCGGTCGCGGCGCTTGAGGAAGGCCACCGCGGCATAGAGGCGGGTAGGGGTGCTCTGGCCGGCCTCGCCCAGGGCCTCGCTCAACCGCTGCTCCAGCACCGGGGGCATGTCGGTCAGTTGCAGCTCGGCGGCCACCCGGTCGGCCCGCGAGCGGGTCTCGTTGGAGAGCAGAAAACCCAGCCGCGAGCGCTGCTCCAGAGCCTGGGGGGCCAGGCTGGCCAGGGCGGTGGCGGTCAACAACAGCAGCACCAGGAGCCATCTCATGGCCGGCCCGGTTCGACGCTGGCAGGGCTGCTCCCCTCAAGGCCTAATCATGCCCTCCTATGACCGACACCTTCCATTTCGAGGCTCCCTTCCCGGCCGGGGGCGACCAGCCGCGCGCCATCGAGGAGCTGGTGGCCTCGGTGCAGGCCGGCAACCGCTTCACCACCCTGCTGGGAGCCACCGGCACCGGCAAGACCTACACCATGGCCCGGCTGATCGAGCGGCTCAACCGTCCCTGCCTGGTGATGAGCCCCAACAAGACCCTGGCGGCCCAGCTCTGCTCGGAGTTTCGCGAGTTCTTCCCCCAGAACGCGGTGGAGTATTTCGTCTCCTACTACGACTACTACCAGCCCGAGGCTTATATCGCCGGCTCGGACACGTACATCGAGAAGGACTCCAGCATCAACGACGACATCGACCGCCTGCGCCACTCGGCCACCCAGGCCGTGATGGAGCGGCGCGACGCGCTGGTGGTGGC
>CAZWUN010000194.1:0-9914 GCA_964637145.1 uncultured Burkholderiales bacterium | reverse complement strand
TGTGGTGTCGGAGGGAACCTCCGCCACCACAAGATGTTGTAGGCGGCCGGGATCCTAGCACAATCTGTTGGGCGTCGCGCAGCCGGAAAACCATGTCAAGGGGCATTCCGGCTGCGCTGCTAGTGCTGCATCTGGGCGCGCAGGGTCTGGATGCTCTGCTCGAGTTGCAGATGCCCGAGGTGGGTGGTCAGGTCGCCGCGAGTCTTCTCCAGGCATCCCCGGGCCACGTCGGTGCTGCGTCGCAGCCCACGGGTGATGGCATCGGGGAAGTCGATGCTGATCAGCACGTAGTAGATGTCATCCATCCAGCCAAGCAAGCGCTCGCAGGAGCTGACCTCGCCCCGGCGGATCAGGTCGAGGATGTGGCGGCGCAGCTCTCCCACCGACTCGGCCAGACCGTTGAGGTAGGGAGCATTCTCCACCTCCAGCTCGGCCGGCGTGGGGATGGGCAGATCGCGCACAACGGCATAGGTGCAGCGTGCCTCGGCGTACTCCTTCTGCGCGTCCTGCAGAAAACCGCCGTGGTGCACGCAGGGGTGGCCGGCCAGCAGGCCGGTGGCCTTGCCCAGCGTGAGGCGGGCCTTCTCCAGGTGGCGCTCGGCCAGCTCGAACTCGAGCCGGTGAATGGCCCGGATGGCCAGACTCGATTCCCTGATCACCTCGCGATGCAGCGCCAGACCCTGATCACGGGCCCGGTCGGCCTCCTCGAAGTTGGCACTGATTGCCTGGGCGATTTCCGCCAGTCGGTCGCACATGCGGTCTGGCTTTCGGCAACCGGGGCGCGATGACCCTGCTGGAAGCTCTCCAACTCACCTCCCTGGATCGGGTGGCCCTGATCGGAGGCGGAGGCAAGACCACCCTGCTCTATCAGCTCGCTCGCGAGGCCAGAGAGCGGGGCTGGCCGGTGGTGCTCAGCACCACCACCCGCATGGCCGCGCCGTCCCAGGATGAAGCCCTCTGGGCCACCCCGGCCGAGCCCGGCAAGCTGCAGGGCCCCGGGATGGAGGCCTTGGAGGGCGTGCAAGACCGCCTGCTGGTGGTGGAGGCGGACGGCTCGCGCGGGTTACCGTTGAAAGGCCACGCCCCGCACGAGCCGGTGCTGCTGGCCAGCACCACCATTCTCGTGGTCGTGGCCGGAGTCAGCGCCCTGGGCCAGCCGCTGGAGCAGGTGGCCCACCGGCCCGAGCTGCTGGCCACCCGCCTGGGCTGTGCCCTCAGCCAGGTGGTGGACGACGAGCTGTTCCTGCAGGCGCTCAACCTGATGGGACCAGGGGCCGCGCCGGTGCTGAACCAGGCCGACGACCCCCTGCTAGGACGCCGGCTGGCCCGAAAGCTGGGCCGTCCCTGCGTGATCCGCGGTCGCTGGGGTCAGGAGCGCATCCCGTGAACTCGGGCCTCTTGCTGGCCGCCGGCCGGGGCAGCCGGATGGGGGATACCCTCAAGCCCCTGCTCCAGGTCGAGGGCCAGACCATGCTGGCTCACGCCCTCGACTTTCTCGGCCGGCTGGACCTGGGGGAAATCGTGGTGGTGCTGGGCTATCGAGCCGAGGCCATCGAGCCCCGCGTAACGGGCGCCCGCGTCGTTTACAACCCTGGCTGGGAGGAAGGCATGGCCTCCTCCATCCGGGCCGGCGTGCAGGCTCTTTCGCCCCATTCGCAGGGGGTGCTGATCATGCCGGTGGACCTGCCGGAGCTGACCGACCCCGAGGTCGGCCGTCGGGTTTTGGAGGCTCCCGGACCCATCGCCGCCCCCGTCCACCGGGGTCGACGCGGCCACCCGGTGCGCTTCGACCGCTGCCTCTACCCGGAGTTGTTGCAGCTCCGGGGCGACCGGGGCGCGGCCGCGCTGCTCGAGCGCCATCCGGTCAGCCTGGTCGAGGTCGACACTCCGGCCATCTACCGCGACCGGGATTCACGGCCTCCGGGAGAGAAGGGCGAGGCGTGAGTCTTCCACGAGTTGTCGTTCGGGGTGGCGGGGACCTGGGCACCGGCGTGGCCCACAGGCTGTATGTGTGCGGCTTTCCGGTCACCATCCTCGAGCTGCCCCGACCGCGCGTCATCCGGCGCACGGTGAGCTTTGCCCAGGCCGTTTTCACCGGTCAACATGAAGTGGAAGGAGTGCTGGCCCGGCGCGATGCGGACCCCTGGACCCCGGGCCTGGTCGCCGTGCGCATCGATCCCGAAGGCCAGGAACTGGACTGGCTGGCCTCTGACGTCCTGGTGGACGCACGCATGACCAAGCGTAATCAGGGAACGCACCCGGGCCAGGCCCGGGTGGTGGTCGGCCTGGGGCCGGGATTCGAGGCAGGACGTGACGTTCACTGGGTGGTGGAGACCCAGCGCGGACACGACCTGGGACGGCTGGTCCAGCGGGCCCAGAGTGACACCGGCGTGCCCGGCGATATCGGCGGCCAGACCGCAAGACGGGTGGTCAAATCCCCCGCCAGCGGACGGTTCGAGGCCTGCGTGCAGCTGGGCGACCGGGTGCAGGAGGACCAGTTGCTCGGCCGCGTGGGCGAGGCCGAGGTGCGCTCGCGGCTGACGGGGCTCCTGCGGGGACTGATCACGTCGGGCCTGGAAGTCAACCAGGGAGAGAAGCTGGCCGACGTTGATCCGCGCCTGGATACCAATCTTTCCACCATATCCGACAAGGCCCGGGCCATCGCCGGAGGGGTGCTGGAGGCGATCCTGCGCTCCGAGGTGGAGCTGAAGAGCAGCTTGCGGCCTGTTCAGCGTGATATCTCGGTGTGAGTCGGTTTCAGTCGTATTCAGATCGACCTCACCAGCCCCTGCAAGGTCGTGCGCGACACTTCGGTTTGAGCCAGCAGCGAGGGGGGCAGCTCTTGCCAGCAGCGCGAGACCTGCTCGAGCTCGCGGCGGGCATCAGCCGAGAGCAGGGTGGTCTTGAGGGCCTCGCCCACCGTGCCAAAGCAGGCCCCCACCCGACTCAGCCCCAGCTCCGGCAGCACCGCCCCCGAGGCCAGACCCTGCCCCAACTCCAGGAGGGCGTGAATCAACTTTGCGAGTGAGCCCTGCTGATTCTTCTCCACTCCCAGTCGCAGGAAGCAGGCGGCCAGGATGGCCAGGGGAACCCGGCCCCTGGAGCTCTTGTCGGCCGCAAGTCGGCTTGAGAGGCCCAGCAGCAGCTCGCCGTAAGCCAGCGGGTCGGCCGAGGGCACTTTGCTCTGGAGCAGGGCCTCGCTCAAACTGAGGACGCCCTCGGGCAGACCCCCGAGCAGATAGGCCTCGGTTTCGGCAATTTTAGAGACAACCTTCACGAAGTGGAGGGGGAAGCTGGTGGTGACCGTGAAGCCCGCCTTGAGCGTGTTCGTCACCACCTGGATGGCTTTCGAGAGCGCCTTACGCGCCTCGGGATCCTGGGTGGGATCGGGTCCCAGAACTCCCTGGGCCAGCAGGCAGCGGGCCAGTTCGTTGCCCAGGTCGAGGCGGCGATGTTTCTCGACCAGATCGGCCAAAATCTCGGCCGCGGCCCGGTAGTCGGCCAGGGCGTAAGCTGTCTTGCCGTCCTTGTGATAGGTCAGGCCCCTGGTGGAATAGGCGCTGGCCAGTTCGACCAGCATCTCCGGGCTGGGCTGGGTGCGGGCGGCCGCGGCCCGAACGTCCAGAGCCCGGGTGAAGTCGCGCACGGCCTGATCCATGACCGCCATTCCCTGGTAAAGCAGGCCCCGATTGTTGAGGGTCGTGGCCAGCTTCGCGCGCAGCTCGGGCTGGCCACCCTGCTCGACCAGGAACGTGTAGATGTCCACCGCGTGGGAGTAATCTTCCAGGGCCGCTTTCGGATTGCCCGCGATGTTGTGAGTGGCGGCCCGGTTGTTGTAGGTCCAGGCCAGGTTCCGGCCCACGTCCAGCCGCTTCTCCTGCAACACCAACTGGCGATAGAGAGCCAGAGCCTTCTGGTAGTCCTCGAAGGCCTCCTGGTACTGACCCAGGCAGGTCCGCGTCCAGGCCATGTTGTTGGTGGCCTCGGCCAGCTCGCTGCGCAGGTCGTGGTTGTCGCGGCACGAGTCGGAGATGCGCAGGTAATCGTGCAGAGCCAGCTCGTACTGGCCGGCCCGCAGGTAGATCTCAGCCCGACGCTTGAGCGCGTCCAGGAACTCGCCCAGTTGCGAGGGGCCGCGGCCCTGGTAGTAGTCGATGGCCTGGCTGGCATCCAGCAAGGCGGCCGAGAAGTCGCCCAGGTCCTCTTGCAGCCGGCTGCGGGCCAGCCGGGTGCGGGCCGAGGCGGCCTTCACCTCCTCGTCGGCGGGAGCCATCTCGAAGCATTGCAGGGCGCGGTTGTAGTCATCCAGAGCCTGCTTGGGGAAGTAGAGGCGATCGGGGGAGTCGTAGGAGGAGCGGCCCAGTTTCAGCAGTGCCTGGCCGCGCTCGTGGTAGACCTCGCCCAGGTCGTCGAGAAAGATGGACTGCTCCCGGTCTTCGATGAGGAACTTGTAGAGGTCGATGGCCCGGCCCAGGTCTTTCAGGCCGGGCTCGAGCTGCTCCAGTCGAACCCTGGCCTTGCCCCGGGTGGCGTAACCGGCCACCAGTTGAGGAAGCACCTCGGCCCGCCCCTGCTCCTCCAACAAGACCAGCACGATCTCGAGCGCCCGCGTGCTGTCCTCCACCGCTCCCGCCAGCTCTCCCTGAGCCAGCTTGATCCTGGCCAGGTTCTGGCGGGTGATGGCCAGCTCGCGCATCGGCTGCTGGGGCGCGCTCTGCACCAGCTCGTGGTAGATGCCCAGAGCCTCTTCGAAATCACGCCGTGCCTCGGCATACTGCTTGAGGTGTCGGTAAGCTTCCCCCCGGTTGTTCAGGGCCACTGCCCGGTCGGGAACATGTTCCGCGCGAACGTCGATATCCAGGGCCCGATTGCAGCTTTCGAGGGCCTGCTCGAACTGGCCCTGGTCGAGCTGCACCAGGGCCAGCCCGTTGTAGGCCAGGGAGAGCTCGCGCGAGCGGGCCTCTCCCGACTGCGAGGTATAGACGTCGATAGCTCTCTGGTAGTCCTCCTGAGCCTGCAGCATCTGGTTCTGAGAGCGCAGGGCCTGACCTCGATAGATGTGGGTCTGGGCCAGTTCCCCGGCCAGGTCGAGCCGATTCTCGCCCTCCACCAGCTGGGTGCGAATCGAGATGGCCCGCTCGAAGTCGGCCAGGGCGTCGGTCAGCTTCATGATCGCCTGACTGACGAGGGCCCGATTGACGCAGGTAGAGGCCAGATCGTTGCGCAACTCCAGCCGACCGCGCGAAACCAGCTCGGTGCGCAGCTTGATGGACTCGGTGTAGTCCACCATGGCGTCTTCGAACTGGCTCAGGCGATAGTGGGCCGCCCCCCGGTTGTTATAGGCGCCCGCCAGCTCGTTGACGACCTCCATCTGGTGCTCATGAACCAGCTCGAGCAGAAGCTTGATGCCCCGAGTCGAACTCTCTACTGCCGCCTGGCAGTCCTGGCGGGCGAGCTCCAGGCTTGCCCGCGTGTGCCAGGCGGTGGCCAGCTCGCGGCGCAGACGGGGAAGGTGGGCCTGGGGGGTGAACAGCTCGATAGCCCGGTCGAGGTCCTTCTCAGCCTCAGGCAGGTTCCCCTGGGAGCGCTGGATGAAGGCCCGATTCTGATGGGCCAGCCCCAGCACCGCGCTCACATCCTGATCGCTCACCCGAGTATAGAGGTCAATGGCTCGATTGGCCTCCTCCAGGGCCTCGGCCACGCGATTGAGCTGGCGCAAAGCCTCACTGCGGCGATTCAAGGCTCCGGCCAGGCCCCTGGCCAGCTGGCTCTGGCCTTCTCGTTGGACCAGCAGCTCGAACCAGCGCACCGCCTCATCGAGGTCCAGTAGACCGCGCTCGGCCAGATTGAGGGAAAGGTAGGTCAGCCCCCGACTGCTGTGGGCCCAGGCCAGCTCGTCTCGCACGGAGATGTCGCCCAGCTCGGCGGCCCGGGCCAGGCAGGCGCGCCACCAGCAGAGCACCTCCACCTTCTGATGAAAGCGCCCCTCCAGCTCGAGTCTGGAAAAGAGTGCCAGACGCTTGTCGTTCAGCGTCTTGAGGCGGGTCACCTGGTCGAGCAGGTCACGCTCTTTGCTGTCCAGCGCCGTGTCGTAGAGCCGGACAAGGTCGTATACGGTAGCCGGACCGGACGAATCAGCCAGCCGGCGGATCATGTGCTCACAGAGGTCGCGGCAGGCCGAGGGGTAGCCAGGTTGGCGCCGCAGGAGCTCTCGGAAGCCTTCATCTGCCAGCGCCACAGCCCCATCTTCCGCCGAATAGAGCGGCGGACAACTGGCGATCAGACCCTCCACGCTGGCCCGGTCGACCTGTAGCTGGCTCAATTCGGTCAGCTCGATGGGATGACGGCAGGCCGCCAGCAGCAGAAGCGGACGGTGCAGCTCGGAGAGACGAATCAAGTAGGGAGCGAAGAACCAGTCCTCACGAGCCTGATCGCAGGCGGGCAAGTGCTCCACCCCGCCCAGGAACTCCACGGCGGCCGCGAGCCAGACCAGGGCCCCGAGTTGCCCGCCGGCTCGCTGACCCAGGGCCGAGTGCAGAGGCCCGGGAGCATGGCGGCTCAGCCAGTGCTGGCAAGAGGTCACCATGGCCGGGCTGCCGGGTCGAATCTGCAGGCGCAGGCCGTCGGGGGCCAGGCCCTCCAGCTGGACCACCAGAGGCTGAGCCAGCTGGCCCCGAGCGTAGCTCAAGAGCTGGTAGACTCCGTGGGGAAGCTCGCCCCCCAGCGTCCAGGTCCGAGCTTCCAACTCGCTCAGCTCGTCCAGGTTCTCGAGGCACAGGATCAGGCCTCTCTGGTTGAGCAAGGAGAGAGCGCCCAGATAGGCGATCAGTCGCTCGGCCGGCCCCGGATGGCGCCAACTCAGGTCTCGCAGGACGGAGAGCTCGAGCACCTGAAAGCCATCCGGCACACGAGAACGCAGCCATTCGTTCAGGTGCTCGACCTGGGTGTGGCAGTCCAGGGCCGCGCAGGCTCTGGCCGGGCAGCGCAGCAAAACCATGTCGAGCTCGCCGATCAAGGCATTCAGCCCGTCGAGCAGCAAGGACTTGCCGACCCCACGGTCGCCTTCAAGCAGTATGTAGCCTCGTGGATTCTGGTTGCAGAACTCGACCACGGAGGAGGCCAGCGGATTCGTCGCCGCCTCGACTTCCTGGGGGACCACGAATCGGGTTTCTCACTGAACCAGGAGCGTCCCTCCCTCGCTGGCGAAGGCGAGCGTTGTGGCCAGGCACTTTCAACCCGAGGACGTGCTCGAGAACATCGAGCAAGACCGAGAGCTGCTCGGTGAGATGGTGGAGATCTTCCTCCAGACGCTGCCCGAGCAACTGGCCCAGCTGCGAGCTGCCTGCCAGGATTCCGCCCTGGACCAGGTGGCCGGGGCCGCCCACAGCCTGAAGGGCTCGCTCTTGACCCTCTCAGCCAACCAGGGCTCCCAGCTCGCTGCCCGCCTCGAGCAGGCCGGCCGGGCCCGGGACGCGGCCACGGTAGCGGCCCTCTTGCCCGAGCTCGAGATCGAGCTCGAGGCCCTCTGTCAGGAGTTGCGCTCGTTCAGTCTCTCTTGAAGCAGTCGTGGGACCAGATGACCACCTTCTCGACCTCCGGCTTCTGGTAGTCGGGGAGAGTCTTTTCGAGCATGTAGCTCAGCTCGAAAGTGGTCACGTCCTCGGTATCCGGGTGCGAGTCGTTCCAACTACGACAGAGATAACGTCCGAAGTAGAGTCGATAGGGCGAGTAGTCGCGCAACCAGAGGTTCATCATGTACTTGCGCCAGCGCTCGTTCTTATAGGTGGCAGAGACCCATTCGGGCTTCTCGAAGGTGACCGGGCGGCCGGTCAACAGGTCCACCTTGGTGCCGTTGCGCAGATTGGCATCCACCACGTACCAACCGTCCTCGATCAGTGGGTAAGGGGCAAACATGTTCCACATCTGGTCGAGCTTGATGGAGATCCCGATCCACTCGAGCTTGAGGGGAACGCGGTACTTTCCCCTGGTAGTGCCGATGTTCCACAAGATCATGTAGAAGGTCAACAAGGACACCGGGGCGCTGACCACCAGCCCCAGCCTATTGTTCGGGGGGAGCTCGCTGCGCAGCGGGGAGGGTGGGAGCCGGTCGACCAGCCCCCGCAGGTCGAGCCAGCGTCGCTCACCCAGCCTCTCCCAGAACCAGGCCGGGAGAAGACCCAGAACCATCCCCATCCCGATGGGACTGAAGACTCCAATGTGCATGCAAGCGCCAAAACCAAAGTGCATCAGGGAGATCCCGAATACTCCCAGAGTTCGGATGGGTCCGTTCCAGAACGGGAACACCAGCATGAGCGGCGCCAGGGCCTCGAACCACCAGGTGGCGTGAGTGAGGAGTTTGCACAACTCCGGGAACTGATACACAAATCGCCCCAGCCAGCTGGTGAACTGGTCCAGGCTGAGGGCGTAGTAAACGGCAGTGCCATCCTGGTGCCAGTGAGGGCCGGTCTTGAGGATGGCGGCGAACAGGTAGACCACGCAGATCTGGGCCAGGTAGGCCAGGGTGGCGGCCGAGTAGACGTGATTGGGCAGCTCCTTCCACTGTGGGTTGGCCCGCGCGTCCAGCGACCAGCGCGCTCCCCAGGGCAGAAACAGACCCCAGAACAGGATCACCCGGACCAGGATGTCCCCTCCGTTGAGCACCAGCGGGTTGCGGTTCTGCAGGGAGATGAGGAAGAACCAGGCCACCAGCGTGCTCCAACGGGTCTGCCAGCCCACCATCATGGCCAGCGAGGCCACCGCGCCCAGGATGAAGAGCACCAGCATGACAAACCAGTGGCCGCTCATCATATGGAAGCTGATGTAAGCGGGATTCCAACCGAGGTCGAGCAGAGCCTGGCGAGGTAGCACTCCGTAATCGGTGTAAAAGGCGACCAGATCGCGCGAGCGCAAGACCAGGTCCCAGAACAGCATGAACCCCAGCCAGATGCGCAGGACGGCCAGCGAACGAAGATCCGCTCCCAGGATCTCGGTGGCCCAGTGGGGACGCTGGCTCAAGTCAGGGCCTCCAGCTTGGCGAACTGGCGCAGCATGCTCGGTTCCGGGCAGCGCTCGCGCGCCTGCTCCAAACTGAACCAGCCCAGCTCCTTGGACTCGGGCGAGACCGTGAGGGGCTGGGAGGAATCCGAGCGCACCAGGAAGCGCACGTCATAGTGCAGATGGGGCCTCTCGCCGGGAATGAGGTGCACGTCCAGGTCGAAAGGTAGCGGACGCGTGGGCACCTCCAGACCCTCTTCGTAGTCCCAGAAGCTGAATTGACTCAGGCCTGACTCCTCCCCGACCTCCTGAAGAGCCACCTGGTCCAGATGCGGGCAGCCATCGGCGTGGCCCCCGAGTTGCAGCCACTTGTCCAGCTTGCGGTGCAGGGTGAGCAACACTCGTCGGGTGGCCGGGCAGTAGACCAGGGCCGAGCCGGTGAAATGACCCGGGGGGTGCGAACGCTCGAAACAGTGCGGAGTGGTATCGAGAAACTCCAGGAAACGAGCAGTGGCCATGCGCTCGCGGGCCAGGTCGTGTCCCTTGACGGGACGGCCGCCGGCCCAGGTCGCCCGGTAATCTTCCAGCGCCTGCCGCAGGGGTGCCCGGTGCATCCGGAGGGTTTACCTGTCGATTCGAATCATTCCTACCGACGAAAGTCGGACACGGCATCCTCCCATGGGAGGGCCACCCGCACGGCGCAAGAAGGTCATAGGAATGGGATTTTTCTGGTGGACGGCCGTCAGCGCCCTGATCGTGCTCTGTTACCAGCTCCTCGTGGGCGCAATGGTTGGCAACTACCTCGAGCTGCAGTCCTGGACCGGACTCAACCGCTGGCTGGTGGAGCAGGCCCTGAGGCTGACTGGCTGCTTCATGGCCGGCCTGGTCGTGGGCGTGGTCAGCCCCGGCCGCCGCATCCT
>CAZWUN010000193.1:0-9952 GCA_964637145.1 uncultured Burkholderiales bacterium | reverse complement strand
AGATCTCCAGGCGCTGGGTGAAGTTATTGGTCTCCTCCTGGGCGTCCCCCAGGACGCCGGCCAGGGTGAGGACCGGATTGGGCTGGGTGCCCGTTCCCTCGGCGAAAGCTCGGGCGGCCTCCACCCTCAGCATTCGAGCGCGCACTTCGGGGTGGCGGGCCACCCCGGATCGAACAGCGTCGCTCAGGCTGAGCGAGGATTCTTGAGCCGCCAACGAGCTTGCCAGGAACACCAGGCAGAGCAAGACACGCAAAAGCCTGCGCTCCTTCCGGACGACTCCTGAGCTTCATGAAGCTCAACCAGTTGGCGTCGTCAGGCAGCGGGAGGGGCGCGCGGTGGAGAGAGCCGACCTTCGGGAGGCTCGAGCGGTCTCTCGGGGCCGGCCTCGAGGCGAGCCAGCAGAGCCACGAGCCGAGGGGGCTGCAGCAGCCTGAAGATGGGCTGCGGCAGGGCCGCGACCTGGCCCGAAGTCTGAGTCGGGCTGGCCTGCACTGCGGCCGGCACCAGGCACCCTCCGCCCGGAGGACAGTGGCAATCGCTCAGCAGGCAGTCGGCGTCGATAGCATGCAGCAGGAAAACCGCCAGGAAAACAACCAGCCACGCCCGCCCTCTCATACCCCCCGGAGTTCTCGCCGGGGCCGAAGTCCCCTTTTCGGAGCCACGACACAGAAGTCCCCGCTGCGGGCGAACCCGCGCGGGGACTGCCTCCGGACGGGGGGGAGGACCCGCCCGAATCTCAACCGCGCTCCGGTCGGCTAGGCCGGCAGTGCCGAGGGAGGCGCGAGCAGGGGGATGAGGCGCATCATGTCGCTGGTGGTCACAATCCCCACCGCTTTGCCCTTGCGGGTCACGATCAGGCGGTGAATACGGGCCGTCATCATCAGCTCGGCGGCCTGAGCCACGGGGGCGTTCTCGTCGATGTCGAAGACCACCGGGGTCATGATGTCGCCCACCTGGGTAGAGCCGACCTCCTCGACCGTGAAGCCCTCGATCTCCTCTTCCTCCATCCACACGTCGCGATAGTAGTTGGGGCGTTCGTGCTTGGTGAGCACCCCCGCCCGGGCGTGGGCCACCAGGTCGGAGAGGGAGATCACTCCCACCAGCTTGCCGCCGTCCTCGACGGGAGCGCCGCTGATGCCCTTGTCGACCAAGAGGCGAGCGACCTCTTCCACATGCATCGTGACCGGAACGGTGATGAGCCGGGTTTCCATCATATCTTTCAGTATCATCTCGTCCTCCTGAGCTACCGGGTCGACTCCAGAGTAAAGTCTGTGGCCGCGCGCGGCGATGATCCAGATCAGGGCCCGAAGCGCGGCGGTAGCCCATCATCAGAGCATGGAACTTGGTCCCTCCCATGCTTACCTCGAGCAGGCTCCCGAGCCCGAGCCGGATCTGCCCGAGGAGGAGCTGACCCGCCCCCAGAAGCTGGCCGACTCGCTGTCCGCGACCGTAGGCAGTTGGAAGTTCATCCTGGTGCAATCGGTCCTGATCGTGCTGTGGGTGACGGTGAACCTGGCCTGGGCCCGGGGCTGGGATCCGTATCCGTTCATCCTGCTGAACCTGTTTCTCAGCTTCCAGGCAGCCTACACCGGACCCATCGTGCTGATGAGCCAGAATCGCCTGGCCGAGCGCGATCGCCAGACCCAGGCCAGCGACCTGCGCGTGGACATGCGCGCCGAGCGCGAGATCGAGGTCCTCATGCAGCACCTGGTCCACCACGACCATATGCTGCATCGTCTCGAGCAGAAGCTCGACCAGCTCAAAGATCAGTTGGTCTGAAAACTCTCGAAGTAACGCTGATGATCGCTACCGCTGCCGTAAGCCGTCAGAGCGTAGATGCGGTTTCCCAGAGGGTCCATGAGGATGCGCACGTAGGCGGGCAGATCCTCGCCGCCGGGCAGTTGGATGTAGCCGGTGAGGTCGTATCCTTTGGAAAAAGTGAGCGGGACCTGGCTGCTGACCTGCATATGAGAGCTGCTCACGAAGCTCCGGGTGAAGTCGCTCAACTGCTGGTCCCGCTCCGAGTCGGACATCCCGCTCAGGCCCTGGGCGGTGGCCGCGGCAAAGAGGTAGAGCCGCTTGCCCCGGGGCCCCTCGGATCGGAGCGTCCACTCGCGGAGCTCCGAGTCGCTCCGGCTCTGCTCGGGCTGGCCCGGCAGCGAGAGCGAAAAGGTGCCATCGGGCGCAGTGAAGCTCTGCCATTCGGATTGAGCCCATCCGGCGGCGGTCACAACCAGAGCGAGCAGAAGCGGAAAGAGCGTGCGATGCAACATCCAGCGCCCTTCAATGTCCCGTCCATGGACCCTCCTGAAAACGACAGCTACCCGGTCGTGCGCAAGCCCGAGGCCACTCCCTGGATGGTCAGGCGCAGCAGCGCGTGAAGCTCCTCGTGTTGCTCCGCAGGGGCCTGCTCGAGGCGGCGGAACAGCTCCACCTGCACGAAGTTGAGCGGATCGACGTAGGGGTTTCGGATGCGGATGGAGCGCTGCAGCCAGGGCAGGTCCTCGAGCAGCTCGCCGGTCTCGGTGACGGCCAGCACGGCGGCCCGGGTGGCCTCGTGCTCCTTCTTGAGCCGTCCCCAGATGGCCTCGCGCACCTCGCTCTCGGCCAGGCCGGCGTAGAGGCGGGCGATACCCAGGTCGGACTTGGCCAGGGCCAGCACGCAGTTGTCCATGGTGGCACGAAAGAAGGGCCACTCGGCGTACATCTCGCGCAGCCGGGGCAGCTCCTCGGCCCGTCCCAGGGCCGTGCCCACGCCGTACCAGGCGGGTAGCAGCACCCGCGCCTGGGTCCAGGAGAAGACCCAGGGGATGGCCCGCAGGTCGCTCAGAGTGCGGCGGCCACGCCGCCGGGAAGGGCGCGAGCCCAGCTTCAGGTTCTCGATCTCGTTGATGGGCGTGGCATGGGAGAAGTAGTCCAGGAACAGGGGGTGCTCGACCAGCTCGCGGTAAGCCTGCATCGATCGCTCGGAGAGGGTCTCGATCAGCTCCAGCCACTCCGGGCGCGGCGGGTCGGCGGGACGAGCCATCACCGAGATCATGCCCCACATGATCTGCTCCAGGTGGCGATAGGCGATGGGGGGGTCGTCGTAACGCTCCGAGAGCACCTCGCCCTGCTCGGTCAAGCGCAGGCCCCCGCGAGCGATGCCGGGCGGCATGGTCAGGATGCTGCGGGCGGCCGGCCCGCCCCCGCGCCCCAGCGCGCCGCCCCGGCCGTGGAACAGGGTCAGCTCCACTCCCAGCCGCTCGGCCGCCTCTCCCAGCCGCAACTGGGCCTGGTAGAGCGCCCAGGCGGCGGCCAGGTAGCCGCCGTCCTTGACCGAATCGGAGTAGCCCACCATCACGATCTGTCGATGATCCTTCTGGTGGGCGGAGTAAGCCGGAATGGCCAGGGTTTGCTCCAGGATCTCGGTGGCCCGGTGCAGGTCGTCGATGGTCTCAAAGAGCGGGATGGTGGGCAGCGCGATGCCCGCCCATCGTTCCAGGAAGACGGCAGCCAACAGGTCGGAGGGGTGGTGGGTCATGCTGATCACATGCCCCCCCAGGGAAGCGGGCGAGACCCGGGCCAGCCCCCGGAAGAGAGCCAGTGTCTCCAGGGTCAGTGGCGAGGCGTTTGCGGGGGCCTCCAGAGGCTGGCCCAGCGACCCCAACAGCAACTGGATGCGGCCCGCCTCGTCGGCCTGCTCGTAGCCGGGCAAGAGCTCCGAGAGCACCTCGCTGTAGCGCCCCGACTCCTGACGGATGTCCAGTCGGCTGAGGTGGAAGCCGAACACGCGCGCCTGGTCGAGCCAGGTGGTCAGCTCGGCGTGCTCGATGGGGATTCCGGCCGGACTGTGGCCCTCCAGGGATTGGAGGATCAGCTCCAGATCGCGCTCCAGCTCGCTGGCCTCGGTATAGCCGCCCTGCTTGCCGTCCAGCGCCAGCTCGAGCTTGAGCTCGACCACCCGCAACCAGAGCCGATAGGGCTCGTGATGCGAGTAGGGGGCCAGCATCTCGGGCCAGAGGGCGCGCGCCTTCTCCAGCTCCTGCTCGAGGGCGGGAGCGATCTTCACGCGGTAGTCGGAGTGGCTCAGGTAGGGCGCCAGGTCGCGCACCCGGCGCAGGTGGCCCAGCAACGCCTCGCGGCGCAGGCGCCGGAGCGTCTCGCGAGTCACCTCCCAGGTGACGTTGGGATTGCCGTCCCGGTCGCCCCCGATCCAGGAGCCAAAGTGGAGGATCGTGTGCAGCCGGAAAGCGTGGCCCGGATAGTACTCGGCCAGGGCCGAGCGCAGGTCGTGCAGCAGCTGGGGCACCACCGTCCAGAGGGTCTGCTGGAAGTAGAGCCCGCGCTCGACCTCCTCGAGCACCGAGGGGGGGCGCTCCTGGATGGGATCAGACTGCCACAGGCTGACCAGCTCGCTGAGCAGGCTGGCCTCCAGGCGCTGGCGCTCGGAGTCGAGCAGGTCGGCGCTGTCGAGCTGCTTGAGCCGCTCGCGCATGCGTCCGAGCTTGCGCCGGATGGTGCGCCGCCTGGCCTCGGTGGGATGGGCGGTGAAGACCGGCTCGATGTCCAGGTCGTCGAGCAGGCGTTGCACCTCCTGGGGGCTCTTGCCCTGGTCGCGAAGGGCGGCCAGGGCGGCTCGGATGGACTCTCGCCGGGGAGCGGGGGCCATCTCGCGCTCGCGTTCGCGCAGCACCCGGGCGCGATGGCGGTCCTCGGACATGTTGGCCAGGTCGAAGAAGTGAGCAAAGGCGCGACACAGAGCCCAGGTGTCCGACAGAGGAAGCTCGTGCACCACCCGCTCGAGCTCCTGCTCGGCCGCAGCGTCGCCCTTGCGGCGCTCCTTGGAGAGCAGGCGCACGCGCTCTTCCAGGGCCAGGATGCGCTCGCCCTCCACCCGGGCGATCACCTGACCGAGCAGCTTGCCGAGCCAGCGAATCTCGTTGCGCAGCGCCTGGTTATCCGACAAGCAGCTCCTCCACTCGGCGTCGTCGGTAGTCGAAAATGTACTGCAGGATGAAGCGCACCGCCAGCTCATGGGCCACCACTCCCAGAGGGCCCAGCGGCATGCGGTAGCGCACCGTGTCCAGCATCACCGTCTCGGGCCCGTCGGCCAGGAACTCGTGAGTGTGGTGCCAGAGGGCGTAGGGACCTCGCTCCTGGAGGTCGACGAAGCGGCGGTTCGGGGTGAACTCCTCGATCAGGGTGTGCCAGTTGAAGGGGACGCCGAAGAGGGCAAGCCGGTATTGGATGCGCGTGCCGGTCTCGACCCGGAAGCCAGGCGGGGTCAGGATGCGAAAGCGCAGGAACGGGGGGGTGATAGCCTCCAGGTTGAAGGCGTCGGCAAAGAACGCGAACACCTTCTCGAGCGGAAGAGGCAGCCGCTGGATCCGCTCCAGACGGTAGGTCGGGCTCATGGCAGCGCCTTCACCGGGGTGAGGGTTCTTCCTGGCGCCTGTCGAAGTCTATCGGTCATGGCTTCGGCGAACCTTCCCATCGGCAGCTCCTCTCCGCCTCCGTCCGCGAGCCCCTCGCGGCCGGCGAAGGTGGAGCTGGTCGAGCAGCTGATCCTGGATGGGGTCACCTTCAGCGCCCACCGCCAGATAGCGGGATACGAGCTGCCCCTGCTGCGCAGGCTGCCGGCTCCGGAAGTTCTCGAGAAGCTGGGGCGCCAGACCGTGTACTGCACGCTGCCGGGCTTTCTGGCCGTGCCGCTGGGCGCGCTCGAAGATGTGGCCGCCCTGACCGGCAAGCTGCCGCCCGAGCAGGCGCGCTCGCCCGAGCTGGCCGCCACGGTGCGCACCATGAGCGAGCAGGGCTGGACCTTCGGCGAGCAGGGGACGCTGGGCGCCTACCAGGTCTTGCTCGAGCAGGGCACGGTGCGAGCCGGTCTGAAAGACCAGACGGCCGTGGTAGACGCGAGCGGGCTCGAGCGCCTGCAGCGCTACGCCAGATCGCCGGCCTTGGAGCTGGAGGCGGCCGGGCTGAAGTTCTTTGACGCCAGCGGCGAGCCGGGGCGGGGGCTGGACCTCTTCGAGCGACCCGACCTTCGGGTCGGCTTGAGCGAACCGGGCGAGAGCCATGACCTGCACCAGCTCAGAGCTCACTACCAACGACTCGGGGGTGACCTGAAGGCCGCTCTGGGACTGGCTTCCAGCCTGCAAGGATTGGCGGAAAAGTCGCCCGCCGCCCAGGCCTTCACACTCAAGCGCCAGCCTTCGGCGGCCGCCCGCCTGATCGCCGCCGAGCAGCTCTCGAGTGAGCAGATTTCCGCCCTTCTCCCACAGCTCGAGCCCCGCGATCCCGAGTTCGGAACGAGCATCCGCGACGCTCTCGAACCGATCGTCAAGGTTCAGCACGCGCTTTTGGAACGGCTCAGCCAGTTGCCCGAGGCCACGCCCTCTGTGTCCCTGGCCCTGGAGCTATCTCCCTTGCTCTTCGACCATGAGGCCCTGAAGGTCCAGAAAGCGGCCCTGGAGGGGCAGGAGCCAGCCCGGGTTCTGGCCCACGCCAGGCGCTGCAACGAAGAGGCCTGCCAGAAGGCGCTCGAGCTGGCTTCCAGCGAGCCCTCGCTGGCCGCAGCCTGTAGGCTGGGCCGGGACGTGGCCGGGCCCGAAGCGTCGGTCGAGGCCACCTGGACGGCTGTTCAGATCGCATCGATGAATCCGCCCGACTACGCCGGGGCGTTGCTCGAGGAGTTGCGCTGGTCTCGCTCGAGCAATCGGAGCCGGGACAGCGAACTGGTGGCCCGCAACCTGCTGGCCCGGTTGGGAGATTCGCCGGTGGGCCGCCTCGGAAAAGCTCTCACTGCCTCTCTGTCTGGCGAGCCGGTGGCCCACGTGGTGCGCACTCTGAGCGAAGCGACCGGTCCCGAGCAACTGGGAGAACTGGCCGTTCGGGCTCTGCCCGGCCGGGCTTCCGAGTCGTGCGTGCAGGCCGTGATGCCCTGGCTGGATCAGGGTGACCCTGCTCAGCTGATGACCCGGCTCATCAAGCGGGCCGAGGCGATCGGGCCCTCGGTGGGTCTGGCCTGTGAGCGCGTGCTGGCTCGCTTCGAGTCGGCCGAGCAGGTGCTGGCGCTCTTGCCCTCCATCCAGTCGCCCCCGGACCGGCTCGGGGGCGGACCGGAGGACGATGCGCCTCTGCTGGCCGCTCAGGCCCGGGTGCTCGAGGCCGTGGCGAAGCGCCTGCAAGACTTCCCCCAGACCGCGCCGACCGCCCGGCTGGCCCTGGTCCTGGCCGATGGGTGCGCCAGCGATTCCGCCCGCGATACCCTGATGATCGCGCTCAGCTCACTCTCCGAGAGCCTGCCCTCGCTGGCCGCCCGGATCATGCCCTGGAAGGATGCGGGCAAGGTGGAGCAGGTGCTCTCTCACCTCGAGAGCGAGCAACCGGAGCTGGGGGAGACCATCGCTCAGTCCCGAGCCATGATGCAGGGCTGCACCCTGGGCGGAACCTGGGCCGTCGCCAGGGCTTACCTCGAGCACGGCCGCCCCCCCACCTCGCAGGAGCTGCCCGGCGTGGCCGCCCGGGCCCTGGAGCACTTTGATGCGCTGCGCTGGCCCGAGCGCGACCCCGATCAGAGCGCCCTGGTCGGCAACCTGCTCGAGGCGGTGGGAGAGCGTCCTTCGCTGGCTCTGCTCCGGGCCATGACGCCGAACCTGGCCCACCGGCAAGTGGCCATCTGCATGCGCCACGCCGACGCCCGCAGGCCGCACGAACTGGCCGCACTGGGCCTGAAGCTGGTGGAGCAAAGAGGGAAGCGCTCCGTTCTGGAGGCGGAGCTGAGCAAGTTGCCCGGGATGAGTCAACGGCTCGAGCTGATCGACCAGCTGACCAGGGGGCTCGACCAGGAGGCCGTCTGGCCGGAGGCTGCCCGCCTGGTTCTTCTCTCCGAGAAACTCGACGCCGACCAGTTACGCGAAGGCGGGCAGGACCGGCTGAAGGCCATCGACCGTCTTCGAAGCTCGAGCTTTGAAGACCACGAGCGGCTGTCGGCGGTGCGAGCCATGCTGGGCCGCATTCCCGAAATTTGCACCGCCATGGAGGTTGTCAATCTGGCCTCGGCCGAGCGAACCGGTGCGATCCAGGAGAAGGGGCGCCAGGTGATCATCGGCGGCACGAGCATCCGTCGGCGTAACGTGGACGATCAGGGACCGTAGGTGGCGTGCATCCAGAGGGCGGCCAGAAGGATGGCCAGCGGGATCAGGCAACCCCACAGCCCGCTTTGATCCTCGACGTGGCGCACTTCTCCCTGGCGCGAGATTTTGAGCACTCGTCGATCGGCCTGCAGGTCTTCGCGACTGATGGGGCGCGCCGGTAGCTCGAGCCGCGCGGCCAGCTCGTGCACCTCCTGCTGGCGCGAGGTCTTGCCAAACTGCTCACTCTGCCTGGCATAGTCGGAGACGCGCACGGCCTGACCGTCTTTGAGCACGAGAAAGAGAGCGTGGTGCCAGGAACGCGGCTTGCCCTTGCCCTCCGAGCGCGACACGGCTCCCTCGCTCACGCACCCGAGGTCGGCAAAGCGTGCTACCGGCCGGGTGCTCTCCGAGCCGAACATTTGGCGGCAGAGCAGCACCTGCTTGCGCTCGAAATCGAGCAGATAGTGAACCTGCACCCGAAAGCGCACCCACAGCACGCCCGAGGCCAGCGCGAAGGCCGCCAGGCTGGCCAGGAGAAACTGGAGGTCGAGGCGTCCTGACGCGATCTTGAAGAAGAAGACCCCGAGGTAGAGCAGGCTGAAGCCACCCAGGCCCATGGCCAGGTAGTTGAGCAGTCGCTCGACGGCGCTCTCATACTCCAGTAACTCCCGCCCATCGCTGCGCGGGACCCTGGGCCTCCAGCCGAGCCAGCGCAGGTAAGCGGCCAGGATGTCGGCCTGGTCGGCCCCCTCGGGCCAGTTCGGGTTGCTGGCCACGGGGGCCGCCTGCGGCGGGGGCACCCAGCGAAAGGCCTGGCGAACGTCCTCGATCTGAAACGGCTCGGGCGCCTCGACCCCGGTCAGAAACGCCAGAGCGCCCAGATTGATCTCGATCCGAAGGTACCTGGGCGTGTCCGGGGACGGGTCATAGTCATACTCGGGGGCGCGCTCCACGTAGACCAGGCGGTTCTCGCCGTCGGACAACAACAGGTAGTTGTAGTGATGCACCTTGTCATCACCTTCCCTGCTGACGCGATCGAGCTCGAACCGGGTCAGGCGGTCGAGCGCCATGCGCACCCGGCCCCCCCCTGCAGCGGTGCCCTCCACCCAGCGCTCATCGAAGTCGAAGACGAGCTCCTCGGGCACCTGGTAGCCGGCTACCACCACCTTGTTGCGCTTGCGGCTGGCCTCGCAGAAGTACACTTCTCGAGCCAGCTGGCGTTCCTCACTGGTCACTGGGCAAGCTTCGGGTTTTCCGGTTGGGCGACCTCTCAGGCAGGCCTGACTGCCGATGCTGTGCGCTGAGCGATATCCACCCTGCGCACCCTGACATTCCCTGATCGGCGATCGGCGTTCATAATCAGTCGAACGAGGGGAAAGGAGCCTTGCCACCCATGCTGGCTTTGAACGACCGCGCCTTGCTCGACCTGCCCAATCGACGGCTCAAGCTGTACGAGGTGGAGCCGACCGACCTGGGCAACCTGGTCCGCTGCCAGGCGGGCTGGGGCCTGGCCAGCAAAGTCCTGGCCTATTCGCGTCCGGGGAAGGACAGCCAGTGGATAGAGCTGGGCTGGAGGCGCGAAGGGTTGATCCGTGGGTTCTTCCGTGACCGCGCCGAAGCCCACCTCTGGACGACCTACACCGAGCCCACCAGGGCCCGCGAGCTGGGGCGGCCCGAAAACGAGAAGAATCTCAGGGTGGCGCTGGCTCGGCCTTTGCTGGGCTCGGCCACCCTGCCCGAAGGCTACCGATCCGAGCTGGCCAATTCGTCGATGGCGGGCGAGATCTCGGCCCTTCTTCAGTCCACCTTCCCTGTCTATCCCACCCCTCTCT
>CAZWUN010000192.1:0-9966 GCA_964637145.1 uncultured Burkholderiales bacterium | reverse complement strand
GGGCGACCTGCGGGTGCGGGGCGAGAGCTGGGACTGGTTCGCACCCCTGGCCCCCCTCGAGGACGACTACACCTTCGGTCACGCCCGGCTGAGGGCCAGACTGGGCTATCGGGAGCCGAAGAGCTTCGAGGGGATGCTGGAGCTGCAGGGCGTGCAGGTCGTGGGGCTGCCCGACAACGCCATCGGCCCGCCCCCGATCGGCCAGATGGGCCCGGGGGCGATCGTGTATGCCCACACCGGGCAGACCTACTTCAGCTCCTTTGGAATCCGTCAGGCCTACCTCAAGATGGGCGACCTGGACAAGGTCCAGTTTCAGCTCGGGCGCATGGATTTCGGCAGCGCGGTCGAAGTCATGCCCAAAGACCCGACCCTGAGCTGGCTCAAGCGCACTCGCCTGAAAGACCGGCTGATCGGCACCTTCGACTTCTCCCCCTTCGGACGTAGCTTCGACGGCCTGAGGATCGATGCCGACACGGGCGAGCTGCACCTGACCGGCTTCGTGGCCAAGCCCACTCAGGGCGGCTTCGAGCCCCACTTCTCCACCGAGCTCGATCGCAACCTCATCACCGACCTGTCCATCACCTTCAAGAACGGCACGCTCCTCCCTGACGGAGAGGCTCAGCTCTTCTGGGTGCACGCCGACGACGAGCGCCCCGTCCCGCAGGTGGACAACCGGCCTCCCCCTCTCCGGGGCCTGATCTCGGCCGAGGGAGGGGATCACATCGACACCGTCGGGGGGCACTTCCTCCACAAGCTGGGAGAAAATGGGGATGCTGTCTTATGGTATGCCCATCAGAGCGGCAGCTGGGGCCAGCAGAACCACCGGGCCGACGCCTTCAGTGCCGAACTGGGCTACAAGTTCAAAGAGACCGGTTGGGAGCCCTGGATTCGAGGCGGCTACAGCTACTACTCGGGCGACCCCAACCCGAATGACGGGGTGCACCAGACCTTTGTGGCCCCCTTCCCCACCATCCGCCTCTACGCCCTGACGCCCTTCTACACGGAGTCCAACCTGCAAGACCTCTTCGCCCAGATCATGCTCAAGCCGGGTGAAAAGACCACCGCCCGCATCGAATTCCACAACCTGAGGCTGGCTCAGGCAGCCGACCTGTGGTATGTAGGGGCAGGGCCCACCCGGCGCACCACCATCAACGGCTACGCCGGCCGTCCCAGCGGGGGCAACACCGGTCTGGCCAACCTGGTGGACGTGGGGGTTGAGCACCAGTTCGACGCCAATCACAAGCTGTCGGCCTACTTCGGGCACGTCTTCGGGGGACCGGTGATCCAGTCGAGCTTCCCCGCCAACCCGAACGGGAACTTCTTCTTCCTGGAGTATAACTTCAAGCTGCCCTGATCCGGGCTTACGGCAGCGCCGCCTCCAGAACCCTCTTGCGCAGGCGCTCCTCCAGCATCGCCAGCATGATCTCGCAGGGCGTTCCGTCCCATCTCCGGGTCTGGCTCAAGCGGGGCTCGATCAGCTCCTTTCGCTCCAGGTTGAGCTGACGACAACGCTGCTGAACCACGAAGAAGCCCTGGCGATGAATGCCTTCCATGGCCAGGTAGTCGAACTTCTCCGGGTCATTCTTCTGGCGCAGAGCCCGCGCCTGGACGTCGAGCAGTCCGCCCTCATTCTGCTGGGGGCGAACGAAGGTGACCGGGCCCTCCTCCAGCCGCATTCGCGCTTCCGCGAGGCGTCCCTCGAGCTGCAGCAGGACGGCCAGGACCGCGTGCTCTCCGCCCAGGAATCGCTCGATGTCCTTCTCCTCGCGGCGCTCGACCGGGTTCTCGGCGTCACCTTTGACCAGGCGGACGCTCTCGAGCTTGAGGTCCCACCGATAATGGTTGGCCAACCAGGCGTAGACCCGCGCCAGGAACATGACATACTCCGGCCGCTGGGCGTAAATCCCGACCGTCACCAGACGGCCCGGGTGGACGCGCTCGTAGAACCCGAGCAAAATCTCGTCCAGCTCGCGCTCGCGGCGGGAGTGCTCTTTGGCTAAGGCCATCACGTCGAACGGCGCGCCTCGCAGGCTGGACCCCAGCTCCAGAAAGGCCCGCTCCTCCAGGGCCTCGATCTCGCCCCGCCAGCGTTCCAGGCGCTCCACCAGCGGGCGGGCCGGGTGAAACTCGGTCTGTTCTTTCTTCTTCGCGCGCCGACGAGGTTGCATCTCGTTCAAGACGGCCACCACCAGGGGCCCCTGGAAGACCTGGCGGCCCAGCCGGCGGGTGGCGCTGAGGTTGTCCACCGCTGTTGAAGCCGAGCGCAGAGTGGTCAGGCTGGCGCCGATACGGGTTTGCAGGCGCAGTTCCGAATCCACCGAGATCTCCAGCGCCACCTCGGGCGAAACGCGATTCAGCTCCTCGGCCAGCGGAGCCATGAGCGTGCGCTCCAGAGCACGCTTGAGCGGTCGCGCCCCGTAGCGCGGGTCGTAACCGATCCTGGCCAGAGTGGCGGCGCTCTCGGAAGAAAGCTCCAGGCCCACCGGTCGGCGCAACAGCCCGTCGCGCGTCGCCACCTGGTCGAGCTCGCGCCGGGCGATCGCGAGCAGAGTCTCCTGGTCGAGCGGGGCATAGGCCAGAACTCGGTCCAGGCGATTGAAGAGCTCAGGGCGCAGAGCCGCACGCACCGCTGCCGTGAAGGACTCCTGGGCCGAAGAAGAGCGCTCCCGAAGGCCCAGAGAACCCTTCTGGAATTCCTGCGCGCCCAGGTTCGAAGTCATCAGGACCACGCTGTTGGAGAAGTCGGCCAGACGGCCCGCGGCATCGGTCAGGCGTGCCTCTCCCAGCACCTGCAAGAGCAGGTCGAAGAAGTCGGGGTGGGCCTTCTCCAGTTCGTCGAACAGGACGACGCTGAAGGGGTGCTCACGCACCCGCGCCGTGAGCAGGCCCTCCTCGCCCACCAGGCGCTCCACCGCGCCGGGGTCGGAGAACTCGCTCATGTCAAAGCGCACCATCCGGTTGCGATCGCTGAAGAGATATTCCGCCAGGGCCCGGGCAGTCTCGGTCTTGCCCACCCCGGTGGGGCCGATCATCAAAAACGATGCGATCGGGCGCGCCGGCCGGGTGAGCCCCGCTTTGAGGGCCGCCAACCGGTCCACCACCTGCTCGATGGCTTCCGGCTGACCCAGGACGCGCGACGAGAACCATTGCCTGGCTTCGCCCGGCGAGAACGGCACCGAATCATCCACCAGCCAGGCCGGCAGCCCGGTATCGCGCGAGAAGGCCGCGGCCGCCCGGGCCGGATCGGCCTGGCGGTCCTCCTTGATCAGGGCGGCCAGGAACCGGAGCGGACGGCCGGGGAAGGCGGAGTAAGCGGCATAGCGGCGGTGCAGGGCCTCGATCGTCTCGAGGGTGTCCAGCGGACCGCGAAATCCCAGATCCACGCTGCTCTGCATCAGCACGCTCAAGCTCTCTTCGCGGGTCGGCGCCTCCAGCTCCAGGCGGACGAAAGCCTCCACCAGTTGGGGCTGATCGCGCTCGAGCAAGGTCAGCTGCTCGAGCGTGCATTCGGTGACCGCCAGCATCTCGCCTCGAACCAGGGCCAGCCGGAAAAGGCCCGCCATCCCGAAGGGGCTGCTCTCGTGCCGACCCACCTGGAAGAGCTCCATCAGGTTGCCCAGGTGGACGATCGCCCGCGTCTTGCCGGCCTCGCGAATGACGCGCTGACAGCGCTCCTGCCAGGCCCCGAAGGCGCTCTGGCCAGCCATCAGACGCGATCCACTGGTCTCCCAGAATGGCGTTGAGCCCAGCTGGAAATCGAATCGGCGCCGCACCAGCTCGCGGAAGACGGCGGACTTGCCGATGCCGGAGGGCCCGACCAGCAGGACCGAACGAGGGTTCCTGCCGGTCAGGGAGGTGGCCAGGAGCTCCACCGCCCGGGTGCGCTCGTAGACAGGCAACAGTTTCTCCTGGGTCAGGTCGGTGGCCACCTGGCGCAGGATGGGCCTGGGCTTTTCCCGCTGGCGAGCGTGTCGTTGCTTCAGGGTGGGCACCTTGGCCTGGAGCGGAAGCGAGCTAGAGACCACGGTCCGGGTGCGTTGCAGGAAGGCCAGAGCCTCCAGCCGATTGAGACGCTTGCGCAGGATCTCCGTGGAGAGCTCCTCCTGGGCGCGTTCGTCAAGCTCAGCCTCGCTGGGAGCAAAGAACGAGCTGCCCAGCGCCGGCACATAGGCGGCCCAGAGGTCAGCCACGGGATACTTGATGGCATGAAAGGTCACTCGCAGGGGAGAGCTCCAGCCCGGCACGTCTCTGGGAGCCTTCAGCTCCACCTCCCAGCGGGTCAGTTGCGAGCGTTCCGGCGGGAGGCGGCGGGCCAGCTCCAGCGCGTCCATCGTCCGAACACGCAGGCAGAGGCTGTCCGCCAGCGCCCGGGAGGACGGACGGCGAGAGCTGCCCCATCGCGAGATGTCAGGAAAGAACAGGGCTTCCGTCAGGCTGAGCCCATTCTCGAGGGTCGAGGTGAGCAGCAGCAGAGGGACTTCGAGCGGCTCAGCCACCGGAATCGGGGAACTCCTGCAGGGATTCTGCGGCCGGCATGGCCTCGGATCGTTTCACAGGCCAGGAGGGGTTTCCTGCGCTCGGGAAGCGAAGGGACCTCCCGGAGCCCCGAATATGCGCTTTGAAGTCCCGCTCTATGTCCAGGGCCCTGAGGCCAGAGGTGACCTCTACACGGTCCGCCCCCTGTTCTTCGCCGAGCCTGTCGAGCAAGCCCGGCTCCTGAGCCAGGCGCGCGCGCGCCTGGTGCAAAGGCTGCGCGGCGAGATCGAGAGCCGTTCCCGCCTCGACCGGCATGACCGGCTGCTCGAACTCAGCTACAGCCCTGAGTTGCAGAGCCAGCTGGTCGAGTTGTCCCTGGAGCACCAGAAGCGAACCTGCAAACTTCGGCTCCTGGTGGTGACTTTTCGGGCCCTGGGACGTCGCCTTGCCTTCACGCCCTCACTGCCTTCGCAATGGTTCGAGCTCGAACGCGGCCAGGACCTGGTCGAGGCCACCCGGGCCGTGGTCAAAACCTACTTGCGCCAGAAGGAGAACCGCGACCTGGAGCCAGAGAGGCTCTCGGTGGCCACCCGTAGCTGGGTGGACCGAGCGGAGTTCGACCTGGAGCCCCCCCGAAAGGCGCCAGCTCCCAGCAAGCCCAGCCTGATGGCCCTTCTGGGCGGACGGGACATCGCCTCGGGACGCGACGAACTGCACAACGTGGGGCGTTGTCTCAGCTGGACCCCCGAGACGCTGGACCGCTGCCTCGAGCGCGACAGGGAGCTCGAGCGCCTGCAGGGTCTCCTGGCGCGCACTCCCCGGGCGGCCGTGCTGGTAGTCGGGCCTCGCCTGGTGGGGAAGACGGCGCTGATCCACGAGCAGGTACGCCGGGACTCGGGCAAGCGCAAGGGGACCTACTGGCAGATCTCCCCCCAGCGCCTGATCTCGGGGATGTCCTATCTTGGCCAGTGGGAGAGCCGGCTGGTCAAAATCCTGCGCTACGCACGCGAGAAAAACCTGGTCTTGATCCTGGAGGATCTGCTGGGCTGGCTGACCGCGGGCGTCTCGCGCGACGCCAGCATGGGCGCGGCCGAGGTTCTCAAGCCGTTTCTCGAGAAAAGCGAGTTGCGCGTGCTGGCCGAGATCACCCCCGAGGCCCTGGCCGTGCTGCAAGAGAAAGACCGCGCCCTGGCCGACCGTTTCGAGCTGGTGCGGCTGGACGAGATGAACCCCGAGACCTCGATGCGCGTGCTGCTCGACACCGTGCGCCACACCGAGGAGACCCAGCGCTGCGTCTTCACCTCGCGGGCCGTGCTGGAGGTGGAGGTGCTGGCCAGTCGCTTCCTGACCGATGCCGCCCGGCCCGGCAAGGCCGCGCGCATGGTGCGTCAGTTGGGAGCGCGCTTCCGCGAAGGCTCGGTGGACCGCCCGGTGGTGCTGGAGCAGTTCTCCCAGCGAAGCGGCCTGTCGCTGGAGCTACTGGACCCGGCTCGGCTGATGCCCCGCGAAAAGGCCCTGGAGGTTTTGCGCCAGCGCGTGGTCGGGCAGGAGCAGGCCCTCGGCGTGATGGCCGACACGGTCTCGATTTTCAAGGCCCGGCTGGCCGATCCGCGCCGCCCTGTGGCGGGCCTTCTGTTCGTGGGCCCCACCGGCGTGGGCAAGACCGAGTGCGCCAAGGCGCTGGCGGCCTTTCTTTACGGCGATGAGGAGCGCCTGGTGCGCTTGGACATGAACGAGTTCGTGGGTCCCGACGCCGTGGCCCGGCTGGTGGGCAGCTATGCCCGGCCAGACGGCCTCCTGACCGCTGCCCTGCGCCGCCAACCATTCTGCGTGGTGCTGCTGGACGAGGTGGAGAAGGCCCATCCAGACGCGCTCAACCTGCTGCTCCAGATCCTGGGGGACGGCCGACTGACCGACTCGCTGGGCCGGACCGCCGACTTCACCCAGTCGATCCTGATCCTGACCAGCAACCTGGGGGCGCGCGAGATCTCCCGCCCGCTGGGTCTGCGCAGCCAGCTCCCCCAGGAGGAGCTGGCCTATCGGCGCGCCGCCGAGGAGTTCTTTCCCCCGGAGCTCTTCAACCGGTTGGACCGCGTGGTTCCCTTCCAACGCCTGAAGCGCGAGGACGTGGCCCTCCTGGCCGAGCACCTGCTGCAGCGCCTGCTCGGCCGCGACGGCCTGGTGCGGCGTCAATGCCTGCTGGAGATCGATCCCGCAGCGCGAGAGCGGATCGTGGACATGGGCTTCGATCCCCAGCTGGGCGCGCGCGCCCTCAAGCGCAGCCTGGAGCGCCAGGTGGCCGCTCCGGTGGCCCGCAAGCTGTCGGCCATGCCGCCCGACCTCCCCACCCTGGTGCGCCTGGGAAAGGACCTGGAGATCGGGGTGGAAGCTTTGCTGCCCGTGGCCCCCCGCCGGCAGTCGGCCGAGGACCTGCAGCTCCTGGTCGAGGAACTCAAGCGCGACCTGACCCGGATGGCGCCTCAGGGGCGTGTCTCGGAAGACGAGCTGGGGGAAGAGGCGCTCTTCTACTTCGAGCTGCAGGATCTCGTGCGCCAGTTGGAGGGCAAGCTGCGCCGCCCCCACAAGAGCAAGCTGCCCGCCTTCCGCGAGTTGAGCATCGAGGAGGTGGACGCGCTCTGGCGCCGCAGCGACCACCGCGCGGGCCTGGCTGAATTGGCCGAGAACCTGCCGCCATTGAAGGAGCGCGAGCAGCAGGCGCAGCGGCGCGATCAGCGGGCCACCGCAGCCCAGATTCGCCAGCTCATGCGACGGGAAGGTCCGGCCACCCGGCGCCTTCAGGTCAGCGCTCCTTTCCTGCGCGCGGCCTACCTGACCCTGGAAGAGGTCCGTGAGGCAAAGGGCATGCTGGAGGTCGGCCCCACCTCGCTGCTCGACCACGAGGAGGGGATCCACCTGGTGCTCGGCCCGGACGGGCTCAGACTCGAGCGCGTCGGCAGAGGCACGCGCGTGGTCCGCCTCTACGCGCCCGAAGGGGTGCTCGACCTTGCCACCGGGCTCTTCCAGGCCGGAGAGCTCGACCCCCGGGACATGCTGCACTTCTGGCTGGCGGGGTTGCCGCTCTGATGGCGCG
The DNA here is from genome assembly GCA_964637145.1 of uncultured Burkholderiales bacterium. Classification (GTDB taxonomy): domain Bacteria; phylum Vulcanimicrobiota; class Xenobia; order Xenobiales; family QWHO01; genus QWHO01. The sequence goes on along the minus strand of CAZWUN010000192.1, from coordinate 2,399 downwards.
AGTCTTCCACTATGCCGCGGTCACCTGGGCCCGCCAAGGGGGGCTGGCCACGGCCGTGGTGGCCGAAGAGCCGAAGATCTACGCCACCCGCAATACGGTGACGGAAGCCCTGCAAGACCTGCAAGAGTACATGACCTGGCTTTTCAAGCAGGAGCCCTGGATGGATGGCCCTGAGCTCGAGGAGGCGCGCCTGACCACGGTCATGGTCAAGGTGCGCGCCCAACACCAGGCCGGGAACAGGATTTTTCCGGTGGATCCACCCCTGACGGCCCGCTTTCCCTGCGTCTACGGGCCCCACGCCAGCGGCCTGCTACTCGCCTCGCTGCCCACCCTCTCCCTGCAGTTCCTCTACCAGGAGGGTCGCGACCTGAAAGAGCTCGTGCAGCACTATGTGCAGGACGTCCTGGCAGGCATGAGCCCGGACGAGCTGCTCAGGCATCTCCCTCCCCACGGCGTGGAGCTCACCCAGATCACCGTGCGTGCCCGCCGACAGCCCGAGCGCAAAGCGGCGGTACCCCTGGACGCGCTGGAAGCCGTGGCCGACCGGTTGATCCACCTCAAGACGCGAGCCTACCCCGGTGAGAACCTGATCGCTCAGCTGACCGAGCGCCTGCGCGACCAGCGCGCCAGCGTGCTGATGGTGGGTCCTTCCGGCGTGGGCAAGACGGCCATCCTGTTGGAGGTGGCGCGCCGCAACCGTAAGCTCATCCTGTGGCGAACCTCGGCCGCCCGGCTGATCGCCGGGATGCGCTACCTGGGACAGTGGGAAGAGCGATGCGAGCAGGTGGTGGCCGAGCTCGGGCGCATCAAGGGAATCTTGTGCGTGGAGAACCTGCTCGAGCTGTGCCGGGCGGGGGGCTCTCAACCCACCAGCAGCGTGGCCAACTTCCTGAGCGGCTCCATCGAGCGAGGCGAGCTGCAGGTGGTGGCCGAGGCCACCCCCGAGGAGATCGAGGCCATCCGGCGCCTGTTACCAGGCCTGGTGGACCTGTTCCAGCTGCTCCCCGTCCCCGAGCCGCGACCGCGCGTGGCCGAGGACATCCTCTACCAGGTAGGGATGCTTCTCGAGCAACAATTTCCGGTCAAGTTCGACCCGGGTGTGGAGCGCGAGATCTACCGGGTTTTCGCCCGTTTCTCTCCCTATACCGCCTTTCCAGGAGCGGCCGTAGTTTTCATGCGCGAGCTGGCCGAGCGCTGCCAGCGCGTGGACCGAGCCGCGGTGCTGCGCTCGTTCGCACGGCGCACCGGCCTGCCCGAGATCTTCTTGCGTGACGAGCTCCCCCTGCCGGCCGAGCAAGTGCTGGCTGACCTGTCCGGCCAGGTGGTCGGGCAGCCGGCAGCCTGCCGCGTGGCGGCCGACCTCGTGACCACTTTCAAGGCGGCCATGAACGACCGGGAGCGCCCCCTGGGAGTTCTGCTCTTCTGCGGCCCCACCGGCGTGGGCAAGACCGAGCTGGCCCGAGCCCTGGCGCGCACCTTTTTCAGCGGCGAGGAGCGGCTGATCCGACTCGACATGAGCGAGTATGCAGGCTTCGGAGCAGCCGAGCGACTACTCGGCCACCTCTCCGGCCAGCCCTCCAAGCTGGTGCGCGAGCTGCGCCGCCAGCCCTTCGCCGTGGTGCTGCTCGACGAGATCGAGAAGGCCCACCCCGAGGTGTTCGATGTCCTGCTGCGCGTGATGGACGAGGGGCGTCTGACCGACGTTCTGGGCCGTCCCACCTGGTTCCGCAGCGCCGTCCTGGTGATGACCAGCAATCTCGGCGCCGAGAGCCTGCGCCAGGTCGGCCTGACGCCGCGCTCGGAGGAAGGTCATTACGCCGGAGCGGCCCAGAGCTTCTTCCGGCCCGAGTTCTACAACCGAATCGACGCCCTGGTTCAGTTCGACCCGCTCAGTCCCGGGGTCATCCGAGAACTTGCCCGAAAGGAAGTGGCCGCGCTCGAGAAGCGTCAGGGCCTGGAGCGGCGCGGGTTGAAACTGGTCGCCTCGGAGCAGGTCCTGGACCTGCTGGCCCACGAGGGCTACGAACACCGCTACGGGGCCCGCCCACTGCAAAGAGCCGTGGAGAGCCGCGTGGTCAAGCCACTCTCGACCTTTCTCCTGGCCCATCCCAGAGCGCGGAAAGCCAGGCTCATTCTGGATCTGGTCCAGGGCGAGGTTCAGGCCTCGTTGGAGCCAGCCAGCACGCCTTCCCCGGGATGAGCTTCGTCAAGCTCCCACGACGCTGAGCAGCTGGCTGGCCGGCGAGCGCGTGGCCGTCGCCCTGGCAAAGTCGAGCCCGGATTCGGGGTAGTCGAGCTGCTCGCGCCGCTCCACCCAGCTCAGGTAGGCCCGCAGGCTCTTGCTGGCCAGATCGTCCTCGGCCAGCTCGACGGCCAGCTCGAGAAGCCTGATCGGCTCG
>CAZWUN010000191.1:0-9974 GCA_964637145.1 uncultured Burkholderiales bacterium | reverse complement strand
AGGTGCTCGGCCCCGAGCACATCTCCAGCCATGCCGTGGGCCTGGATCAGATCTCCCCCTATCTGATCCGGGCCACCCTGGTGAGCGAGGACCGCCGTTTCTACTACCACCCCGGCGTGGACCCGCTGGCGGTGGCGCGGGCGGTGTGGCTGGACGTTCAGAGCGGCGACCTGGTTTCGGGCGGATCCACCCTGACCCAGCAACTGGTGCGCAACCTGGTCGACATCGGCCCGCGCGGTTGGCGCTCCAAGCTGCGCGAGGCCTTTTACGCCCTGCGCCTGGAAGCCAGCCTCAGCAAGTCCGAGATCCTCGAGCTCTACCTCAACCGGGTTCCCTACGGCAACCAGGCGCTGGGGGCCGAAGCCGCCTCCCAGCTTTACTTCGAGCGCCCCGCCCTGGCCCTCTCGCCCGCCCAGGCGGCCTTCCTGGCCGTCCTGCCGCGCGCTCCCGGCCACTACAATCCCTATGTCAACCTCGAGGAGATCCTGCCCCTGCAGCAAGACCTCCTCAAGCGCATGGACCTGACCGGCGAGGAGCTGAAGCTGGCCCTGGACGAGCCTATCGATCCCGCCTTTCCCGAGGGCACCTTCCGGGCCTCCCACTTCTGCGACTACATCACCCGGGAAGGCGTGCCGCCCGGCCCGGTGACCCGCACCACCCTGGACTGGCCCCTGCAAGAAGAGGTGGAGCTCATGCTGCGCGCCCACCTGGCCCGGCTCCAGCCTCAGCAGGTCACCAACGGAGCCGTGCTGGTGCTGTCGGTGGAGACGGGCGAGGTGCTTGCCATGGCCGGCTCGGTGGATTACGCCCAGGGCCAGGTGAACGCCGCCCTGGCCCTGCGCCAGCCCGGCTCCTCGCTCAAGCCCTTCACCTACGCCCTGGCCCTGGAGCGCGGCTGGACCCCGGCCAGCCTGGTCAGCGACATCGAGACCGGCTCGCTGGAGGATCGGTACCTGCCCGACAATTACGACCGCAAGTTCCACGGTCCGGTGCGGCTGCGCGAGGCCCTGGCCTGCTCGTACAACGTCAGCGCCGTGCGGGTGCTGCACGAGGTGGGGGTGGATGCCCTGCTCTTGCGCCTGCGAGAGCTGGGCTTCGTGGAGCTTGGTGAGGCCCCCGACCACTACGGCCTGGGACTGACCCTGGGAGACGGCGAGGTGACCCTGCTGGAGCTGGCCCAGGCCTACCGCTGCCTGGCCCGGGGTGGGCTGTTCGCCCCCTCTCGCACCCTGCTCGAGCAGGCGGCGCCCGCCGACCGGCGCGTGTTCGACCCCGTGACCGCCTACCTGATCACCAGCATCCTGTCCGACAAGAACGCCCGCGTGAACGCCTTCGGAGCCGACTCGGTGCTCAACCTGCCCTTCCCCTGCGCCGCCAAGACGGGCACCTCCAAGGCCTACCGCGACAACTGGACGGTGGGCTACACGACGGGCTACGTGGTGGCCGTCTGGGTGGGCAACTTCGACGCCGATCCCATGGTGGACGTGTCCGGCATCACCGGCGCCGGGCCCCTCTTCGCCGACATCATGCTGGCTCTCCATCGGCGCGGCCCGGCCGAGGCCTTCTCAGCCTTCCCCGAGCCCCCCGGAGTGAGCCGTCTGACGGTGTGCACCGCCTCGGGCGAGCGTCCGGGCTCGAGCTGCCCCCACCGCATGGAGGAGGTCTTCGCCGTCGGCACCGAGCCTTCTCAGGCGTGTAGCGTCCATCGCCAGGAGGGCTACGAGGTCTACCGCCCTGAGTTTCAGCCCTGGATGGAGGATAGGGGCCTGCCCCGACCGCCTCCCGCCCCGAAGCTGGAAGGCAAGGTGCGCATCGTCTTCCCGGAGGACGGCGACCACTTTCGCATCGATCCCCTGCTGCGCGGCGAGTACCAGAGCCTCAAGCTGCGGGCGATCGTGCCCGAGGGCTGCCGCAGCCTCACCTTCATCGTGGACGGCCAGCGTCTGAGCGCGGTGACCGGGCCCTTCAGCCAGCGCTGGCAGCTCTCTCCCGGCACCCACCGGCTGGAGGCCGAGGCGCTGGGCGCGCAGGGCGCCCGGCTGCGCAGCGACCCGGTGACCATCACGGTTCGGTAGAGCCCTCGAGGTAGAACAGCAGCCACCGCTGCAGGAGCCGTCTGCGGGCCAGCCAGGCCACCACCCGGTTGCGCCCCGGAAAGGGCCGGGTGGCCACCTCCGAGAGCAGCCAGGAGAGGAGCTGAGTGCGGGTCAGGAAGGCGCGGGGGGGCGCCGCGCGCGGGAGGGTGTGGCCCAGCAGCCAGCCGTCCACCAGGGCCACGTTGCAGCCCTGGCTGAGGGTGGGCGCCTGAGCGTGGGCCGCGTCGCCGATCAGGAAGAGGCCCCGCTGGCCCGGCAGCGAGAAGGCCGGTCCGCAGGTCTTCTCCTCGCTTTCGAGCACCCCGCGCAGCTCGGGTGCCGTGCCGGTGTAGTAGAAGCCCGTGCGCCCATCCAGGGTGGGATCGTAGCCCGCCCGGGAGCCATCGGGATACCAGATTTCCAGCGGGTAGGGACGCGGAGGGGGGCCAGAGAGCAGGCCGCGCACATAGCGCCGGCCTCCCACGCGCCAGGCCCGGCGCAGAGTCGAGTCGCAGCCGTTGGCGGCCACCACCAGGGGAGCCTGCACCACTCCCTGGTCAAAGTGCAGCGGCCGACCCCGCGAGAGCAGCCGCCAGCCCCAGAAGAACTCGACCCCTGCCTCCAGACAGAGCCCGCGTAACTCCTCGAGCAACGTCTTGCGCAGCGCCACGGCTGAGCGCAGCGGCAGGTCGGCCAGAACGCGACCGGCAGGGTCCTCGAGCCGCGCGCGATCCACCGCTTGCAGCGAGAAAGTGCCTGCTCGCCGGAGCACTCGCAGGCCGTTGGGGTTGATCACCCATGTGCCGGGCGCGGGGCTGTCGGGCTGGCCCTGGTCGTAGAGGCGCACCCTGAAGCCTCGGCGAGCCGCAGCCAGAGCCGTCGTCAGGCCGGCCGGGCCGGCTCCCACCACTACCAGGTCCATGCCTTTGCGGGGTTCGGGAGCAGGCACTGTCGAACCTGGGCCCATGGACGAGATCCTCGAGCTGTTGCGGCTCTACGGGCGCAACGTCCACTCCTTCGAAGTGCTCGAGCCGGGCTTGCGCTACTGGTTCACTCCCGACCGCCGGGCTGCCGTGGCCTACGTGGACCGTGGCTTCTACCGGGTGGCCGCGGGAGGGCCGCTCTGCCCGCGCGAGCGGTTGGCCGAGGTGGCCTGGGAGTTCGGCCAGGAGGCCCACCGCCAGCACCGCAAAGCTGCCTTCTTCGGCGTCTCGGGGCGCTTCATTCAGGCCCTGGACCAGCGTTTCGACTGGCTGCAGCTAGCTGCCCAGCCCTGCTGGGATCCGCGTTCCTGGAGCCTCAACAGCAAAGTGCGCAACCGCGTGAGGAAGGCCGAGAAGGCCGGCCTCTCGGTGCGCCGGGCCGACCCGCTCGAGGTGACCGGCGCACTGCGGCCGCAGGTGGATCGTTTGCTGCGGGTCTGGGAGCGCCAGCATCCCCTGCCCCCGATGCGTTTCATGGTCACTCTGGACGTCTACGGGCACGCCTCGGAGAAGCTCTACCTGGTGGCCGAGCAGGACGGTGTCCTGCGCGGTCTGGCGGCAGCCGTGCCGATCTATGCCCTGCAGGGCTGGCTGCTCGAGGACCTGATCCTCGACCGCCAGGCAGCTCCAGGCGCTGCCGAACTGCTGATTGACCGGTTCATGCGCGAGGTGGGCGGATTGAGCTGCCCCCTGGCCAGCCTGGGGATGGTGGCCCTGGCCGGGGCGGGCAACGACCCGCGGCACCCGGTCCTGGCCCTGATTCTCCGTTCTTGCTACCGCCTGCTGGACTCGCTCTACAGCTTTCAGGGGCTGTATCGTTTCCGCTCCAAGCTCAATCCAGGCTTCTGGGAGCCGGTCTACGTGGCCGCCTGCGGGCCGGTCACCTGGATGACCATCCGAGCCGTCCTGATGGCCTTTGCGGGCGGTTGGGTGCCCGCATTCGCCGCCCGTGCCCTGGGCTGGCGCCTCGGGAAGAGATCGGGGTAGGACCGCGGGCATTCAGCGACGACAGGTGCGGCCACAGCCATGAGCCGCCGAGCCCATCAATGAGCATCTTCAAAAGCTCTACTGCCTCGCGAGCCACCCTGCGATGTCGACTGCCATCAAGGCCGGCTTGCGGCGGTTTTACCGGGAAAATTTGGCGGTACGGGGCTCGGAGGTAGGGATACGCATCTGCCAGGGCCGTACCCGGAAAATTTGGGCGTATCGATTCGAACTCGGTATTGGGGCTTCAATCTCCGGGCACTCGATGCGCGCATTCCACCAGGCGGTGTGACGCTTCCTGTTCGCTGTCGCTCCACCTGGCGTGGGGTCGCGCGCCCCTTTTTAGCCCTCCTTCAGCGCGCCTCCTCTGAGCTGCTCTTGGATCTTGGATCCTTCAAAAGCGGATACCGTGCGGTTTGCGATACTCGAGATTGGCGAACGGCAAAACGGGCACCCGGCCTCCGCTCTGCGCGGAGAAGTACGCGAGCATTCGCGCTTCCGTTCGGGCCGGCTCCGCGCACTCCGCATAGAAAATCCAGAGATCCACCTCGGGCTCGAGAGCACTCACGAAGTATCCCCCGGCGTGGGGGCCGTGATCCCCGAGATCGGTACGGGTGAAATCACGAACTCGGCGCCGGAGCCTGGCCGCCCTCCCGATGTACAGGACCACCTCATCGGCAAGCCAGTACTCGGAGATCCTCTGAGCCAGCGCGCAGGCCGTGGTTTCCGCTCCGTCGACCGTGAAGGTCGAGCACACTGCCTGAAGGCCAGTCAGGGAGATCGGAGCGACCCGCTGCGTCCCCGTCAGGAGATCGCTATCCGGCGTGAGCGAAACGACGTAGACCCCCGGCTGCCTGGATTCGACTGGTTCCCCCCACGGCACAGCCGAACTCGGGATCAGCCCCACCGAAGAGAACAAGGCGCGGATGCTGACCGGCATCCGCTCAGCCCCCCTCCGGGCTGCAACTTCGACAGGGCGTCAGCTCCCCGCCCACCCTGGTGCGGGCCCATTCCACGAGCTCACCCTTCTTGTCCGAGCAGGCCTTGATGTACTGTGCCGTCAATTGCCGCCCCTCCCACCTCTGGATGTGCAGGCACCCGCTCTTGTGCAGCATAAGGTACTTCGGGCTGGGACTGCGCGTCGTGTTCACCACGAACCCGCTCGGGTGCTGGGCCAGCCACTGGAAACACGGCTCGTCCTGATCTTTGAAAATCTCCACGTTCGAGTCCTCCACTACAATCGAGCTTTGTACAGCCTTTTTGAGACCCCTTCCGGACCGGGCCCTTCCAGCGAGCGCAGTCCGATCGTCCCCGCGGTCGCGAACCGCTCGTTGAGCTTGCTGGCCGGCAAGACATAGAACCGCCACAGATCGAGATTGACTTATCCTGATGCACGAGCAGGCAGAACACGTAGACGTCCGCCGGGCGGCACCTCTCGACCGCTCCCACCCAAAAAACGGGGGCTTGATCGAGAACGAGATTTTGCTCAGCCCTTCCTGGTGCCAGGACTGCAGGTAAGCCGACGACTTCACCTCCACGCGCGCCCCTCGAAGGTCAGGTCATACGCCGCCCATTCAACCCGGCAGGGGTGTGCTCGCGGGAAGAGCTGGAGGGGTCATCGCAGCCCTAAAGGCTTGGCCGGCCCGAAGGGCCCGGCCAATGCCGGCGCGCAGCACGCCTCGTCCTTATTGGGTTGGTTCTTCTGGGGGCCACAGCCTCTCCTTGACTTGTGGGCCAGGGTCTTCCTGGCCGGCCCCGAAAGGCCCGGCCATGCCACTACATGAGATCCTGTCCACCCTTTTCATCCTCATCCTGACCTCCGTCATGCCCCCGGGACCCGGCGACCAGTACCGCATCACTCTCACGCGGGGGATGGAGACCGGCGTGGTGCTCGTCCAGCGCACCCCCACCGGTTTCGAGTTCAGCGACGAGGGGGGCCTCCTGATCGCCCGCGCCCTCACCCAGTCACCCCTGGTCTACCAGGTCAGCTCGCAAGACGGCGAGGAGCGCATCGACCTGAAGGGCTACCTGCCCACTCTGACGGCGCCGCTGCCCGCCGATCAGAGCTCGCTCAATCTGACCGCCACCGACGGAGACAAGGTGGACATCACCCGCCAGGGCCAGGCCATCGTGATCAAGTTTACGGCTCTGCCCGACTTCGTGGCCAGCATCGAGCCTCGCTGATCTTTCATCCTCCTTTGAGGAGCAAGCCTTAGAATCGGGGTATGATCTCGACCCGGATGGCCTCCCTCCCCCTGGCGGCGGCAAGCTGGAAACCCCGCCGCCAGGCCAGCTCCAGCTTGGAGAGCGCCGACCTGGACCAGGTGAGCCTGTCCACCCCGAAGGCTCCGAAGGGGCTTCCCCGCATCGCTCTGCTGGTGGCCCTGTGCGGCAGCCTGGGGGCCTGCGCCAGTCTTCCGGGTGGCCCGGTCGTGGCTCGTCAGGCCGGCGAGAGCATCACCCGCCAGCACCTGGCCGCCGAACTGCCGGGCGGAGAGAGGTGTGGACGTCTGGTGCCGCTGTCCGACCAGCGCTCCGATCGCCCCACCCAGGTGAGCATCTACGGCATGAACGGCTCACCTGACCAGTTGCAGTCTCTCACCCACCAGGCCGAGGCGGCGGGTTACAACACCATGGCCTTCGTTTACGAAGACCAGCAGTGCACTCTGCGCGACACCGCCCGCGACCTGGCCAGCGAGCTCAGCGCCTGGCGCCGGGCCCATCCCACCCAGCGGATGCGCATCGACGCCCACTGCATGGGAGCCCGCTTCAGCGTGAAGGCCCTGGCCGAGTTGGGCGTGCGGGCGGGCACGGTGCAGCTGAACATGCTCACCCCGCCCCTGGCGGGGTTCCCTCTGGCCAACACCGCCCAGCTCGTCCCGCGCCCGCTCGCGCGCCTGTTCCCGGGAACGATGCCGGGCTACGACATGGGCTCCAGTTCCGATTACCAGGCCGAGCTCGAGCGAACCACCCTGCCGGCCAATATCCAGACCCGAATCTTCTACGGTCAGGCCGACGCGCTCATCGACTACACCCAGCCCGCCTTCCGGGCGGTGGAGCAGAACCTGAGGGCCAGCGTGCACTATGTTCCCGGCGGCAGCCACATGGGGGTCATCGATGCTGTGGCGCGGGGCAATTACAGCTCGCAGGCGTTGCCTTATCAGCCCCCCAGCAGCTTCCAGGCGCTCCTCCGCTAACATTGTCTCCCCGGATGGATCAGCTCGGGCCGGAAGCGATCATCTGGTGATACTCGGTCAGTGGGCGGGACCGGCTCGGGACCGAGCGCGAGCGACCAGGGGTGCCCCACGCCACCGCGTGGGAATGCCCAGTCCCGGGCGTGGGGCACTGTGAGTGGCGAGGGTCATGGTGGTCATTGGTCTGTCGGCGCAGTCACTGCAAAACTGCAGCAACTTCACTTCTGCTCCGCCCGGGCGGCCTGTCAGGTCTGGTCGGCGCGCGGGTTGCGCAGGCGAGCCAGGAGCTGCGGGTCAGCCGTCTGGGTGGTGGGATCCACCTGCTGGGGCTGCTGGCTGTTCTTGGATGCCTGCTGCTCCTCCAGGCTGTTGGCCACCTCGCCCCCCTTGCGTTTGTGCAGCGTGGGGCTGGCCAGCAGCGGCGAGTCGTCCAGCTTGCGGAAGCTGCGGAAGTAAGAGCCCGGCCCGATCTGGCCGGCCGACTGCACGTCCACGCTCTGAGTCGAGCCGGTGGCCCGGGTTTGCACGTCGTAGCTGCCGGTGGCTCCGGCCTGGCCCTCGCCGCTCTTGGCGGCATTCTGCAGCTGCTCGGGCTGCTGCACGCCCGGCTGTCCCTGCAGCTGCTGGGCAGCCTGCTGGGTCTCGGGGCTCAGCTCGACCTTGTCGGTCTCTTTGTCGTCGTCGGCTGGCTTGCCGGCTTCGGTCGGCTTCGTGCCCTGAGCGGGCTGGGTGGCCTGGGTCGGCCGGGCCGCGTTGGCCTGGGGCGCGCTGGCCACCGCGCCGCCGCCCGGAGCGCCCGTGCCGCCACCGCTCGATTTGGCTCCGCCCGCCTGGCCGGTGGGAGCTACCTGCCGCGGAGCGTTGGGCTTCTTGGTGGCATTCTGGCCGGCCTGGCCCTGGGCCGCCTGCTGGTTGGGCTGAACGGTTTCTTCTTTGATGTCCACGCGCCCGATGACGTCGCGTCCGCCGTGCAGCATGCCGGGCTCGGTGGAGGGATTCCAGAAGGCTTTCTGTTGCTTCTTGGGTTGCTGGCTCTCCTGCACCCCGTTCACCCCGCCGCCCCCGGCCGGGTCTTGTGCTTGCTGGCCCTGCTGCAGGTGCTGATCGACCCGCGGCTGCACCAGACCCTGCAGGGCCTGCACCAGCGAGTCCACGTCTCCCGCCTTGGCGATGCCCTTGTTGCCGATCTCCTCGAGCAACTCGGATGAAATCGAGGTGGCATCAAAGCCCGGGTTCTCCGGGCTGGCCACCCGCGACACACCCTGGTCCTCGGCCGTCTTGGTGACGGTCTGCACGGCCCGATTGCGAAGCTCCGGGTTCTCCCCCAGAGAGCGCTTCTCGAGGGTTTGCCCCTGTTCGGGGGGAGCGGGGGCGGCGGCCGTAGGGGTCTTGAGCAGCATGCAGCGTTCCTCCAGATCGGGTATCCCCCTGAAATCGGAGTGAACTAGGGGTGGCGAGTAAACAAGTTGTGAATAGATCGTAACATTCTGGAGGCATGTAACAGTTTGTCCATGGCCCGGTCGATAGGGGCAGAGAGATAGAAAGGAGCCCGACCCCGATGAACCGTGGATGGAATGCGATGCTGATCGGCCTGGTGGCCGCTTTGACCTTGACCGCCGGCGCCGAGGAGCCGACCGAGAGCTGCCAGCAGGGTGGTGGACCGCGGGGCCAGATTCTGGAGCGTTTCGATGCCAACCAGGACGGTAAGCTCGACCAGGGCGAGCGCCAGGCCGCCCGTCAGGCCCGCCGCGAGCGCAACCAGGGGAAGATGCTCGAGCGTTTCGACGGCAACCAGGACGGCCAGCTCGACCAGGGCGAGCGCCAGGCCGCCCGCCAGGCTCGCCGTGAGCGCATGAGCCAGCAGAACGGCGGCAACTGCGACCGCGGCCAGCGCGGCGGACAGGGCAATCAGGGCGGGGGCCAGATGGGCGGACAGGGCAACGAAGGCCGCCCGCGCTTTGACCGCGACGGCAATCGACCCGGCCCGCGCGGCGGCCAGGGCACCAACTGGGAGAACCCGCCCGGACAGGTCGGCGGACCGGGTGCCAGCCCCGACCGCCCCGGTCGCTGCGGCAACGAAGGCAACCAGGGCCAGGGCCCGCGCTTTGACCGCGACAACAATCGACCCGGCCCGCGCGGCGGCCAGGGCACCAACTGGGAGAACCGCCCGGGCATGGCCGGCGGACCGGGCTCCAGCCCCGACCGCCCCGGTCGCTGCGGCAATCAGGGCAACCAGGGCAACCGCTTCGAACGCGGCAACTCCGGCGGCCCGGGTAATGGCGGGCAGAATCGTGCCGGTGGGCGAGGTGCAGGCTCCAATCGCCGGATGAGCCGCCGCTAGCTCAGACGGCCATCATCGAAGCAACCGTTCGTGCCCGTCGGCCCGGACGGATGCTTCCTTATTTTCTACGAGCTGAAGTGTGAGCTGACGCGCTGTCTTTGTTCAACCCACCTGACGGACTCGGACCAGGATTGCCGGGCACCCGGCGGCGAACCGCCCCGAGCTATGCCAGAACAGTGCTCGGATTAGCCTGATGCGCTACCGCCTCGAGCTGGAATACGAGGGAACCCGCTACCGCGGCTGGCAGAGCCAGCCCGGCCAGCGCACCGTGCAGGCCGAGCTGCAGTCTGCCGCCGCCCGGGTGGCCGGCAAGCCCCCCGGCGACCTGCAGGGGGCCGGCCGCACCGACGCCGGCGTGCACGCCCTGGCCCAGGTGGCCCACCTCGACCTGGACGTC